>DATBKQ010000336.1:0-7005 GCA_036555825.1 Acetobacteraceae bacterium
CGCTGCCGCGGTTGTTCGACAAGGTGGGTCGTTTCCTCAAGGAATTCGGGAATTCCCGCCACAACCTGCTCGGCCACCGCGGCCGAATAGGTGTGGCTGGTGCGCGCGCGCATGTCGCGGAAGCGGCGCCAGAGGGGCCAATCGCCACGCAGCAGCCCCTGTTCGTCACCCGTCCGGATCAGGTCCTGCAGGTAGCGTCGCCGCATCCGGTGGCACAATTCGTATGTGTACTCGAAGCGCTGAATCAGCCCATCGCGCACTTGCTCGTCTTGCGGCACTCGCAAATGGCGCTCAAGACCCTCGCGCACCCGCGCGGTAGCTTTGATCAGGGCAGAAATATCAAGCCTTGTAGTGCGATCCGTCACGCCGCTTGCCCCGACTGCCCGCAGTCCTCATTCCGCCGCCAGCTTCTCGGCTTCCTTCGCCGCCTGCAGCTCCACCGCCTTCGCCTCCACCAGTTCCACGATGTGCTCGATCATCGCGGCACCGTCGATCGTGTGGTCGGTCTTGCCGGCGCGATAGATCATGTGACGGCCATTGCCGCCGCCGGTCAGGCCGATGTCGGTCATCAGCGCCTCGCCGGGGCCGTTCACCACGCAGCCGATGATGGACAGCGTGATCGGCGTCTCGATATGGGCCAACCGCTCCTCGAGCGTCTGCACGGTCTGGATCACGTTGAAGCCCTGACGCGCGCATGACGGGCAGGAGACGACCTTCACGCCGCGGTGGCGGATGCCCAGCGCCTTCAGGAGGTCCCAACCGACCCGGACCTCCTCCTCGGGCTCGTCGGACAGCGACACCCGCAGCGTGTCGCCGATGCCCGCCCAGAGCAGCGAGCCCAGACCCACCGCCGACTTCACCGTGCCCATCCGCCGGCCGCCGGCCTCGGTGATGCCGATATGCAGCGGGTGGTCGCAGGCCTCGGCGAGCTGCTGGTAGGCCGCGACGGCAAGGAACACATCGGACGCCTTCACACTGATCTTGAAGTCGTGGAAGTCGTGCTGCTGCAGGATGTCGGCGTGGTACAGCGCACTTTCCACCAGCGCCTCGGGGTTCGGTTCGCCATATTTCTCCAGCAGGTGCTTCTCCAGCGAGCCGGCGTTCACCCCGATCCGCATCGAGCAGCCGTGGTCGCGCGCCGCCTTGATGACCTCCTTCACCCGCTCGTCGCTGCCGATGTTGCCCGGATTGATCCTGAGGCAGGCTGCGCCGCTGTCGGCGGCCTCGATGGCGCGTTTGTAGTGGAAATGGATGTCCGCGACGATCGGCACATTGACCTCGTGGACGATGTCCTTGAGCGCCAGCGCGCTCTCCTGGTCCGGACAGGACACGCGGACGATGTCGGCGCCCGCCAGTTCGGCCCGCCTGATCTGCGCCACCGTGCCGGCCACGTCGGTGGTCAGCGTGTTGGTCATGGTCTGCACGCTGATCGGCGCGCCGTCGCCCACCGGCACGCGGCCGACATAGACCCGGCGGGACTTGCGCCGGATGATCTCCTGGTACGGCCGGTAGCTCATGCCATGGCTCTCCGTATGCTGCGATGCCTTCAGCGCGTGATGACCGAAGGCGGAATCGTTGGAGGTCTGAATCACGCGCTCAACTAAAGAAATCTAAAGCAGGATGAGGTCAACCTGACCTCATCCTGCTTTAGAATGGGGCTTTGGCGCGCGATGCGCTACTGGGGGCCTTGGCGCGGGCCAACCGCCAGCAGCTTTCCATCCTTGATCTGCTCCGGGTCGAGCGGCAGGTCGCGCCGTACTGCGCCATTGCCGCCCAACGGCCCGCTGGCGATCCCGTCCACCAGCAGGTCGGTCCCGCCGGCATTGCCGGTGGTCAGCAGCAGGTTGCGCCTGGGTGGAACATCCCAGGTCTCGCCGGCGTGAAGGGTCCGGCTCAGCAGCACCTGGCCTGACATGTCGCGCACCTGTAACCAGGCATCGGCACTGGCCCGCAGCACGATGCGCGGCTGATCCGATGCTGCCGGAGGGGTGGTCACGGCCGCGGCTGCGGACCCAGGCGAGATCGCCGGTACCGGAGGTGCTGCTTCGGCCTGTCGCGCCGGCGGCGCCTCCGCTGGTGCCTGCGCGATGACAGGTGCGAGCGCCGCCTGTGGCCGACCCGCCTGTTCAGCCAAGGACGCAAGGCGGGTCGGTACCTCGATATTCACCTCGGCGGGCAGCCGCCCCTCGCCGGATAGGTGGTACCATCCGGCATACGTAACGACCACCAACAGCATTCCGACCAGCATCACCGCTCCAGCCGGCACCTTCCGGTCGGGCACCGGGGCGGGAAAGGTCAGTTCCGGATTGGCATTCTCCCGCGACGTTTCCGCCTTGAACCGCCGGGCAACCTCGTTGGCGTCCAGGCCCAGGATGGTCGCGTAGCTGCGCAGAAAACCCAGCGTGTACGCCCCACCCGGCAACTCGCTTATCCTGCCAGCCTCCAGGGCCTCCAGATGCGACGGCCGCATGCATAGGGCGCGGGCCAGATCGTCGAGGGACCAGCCGACCCGCTCGCGCGCGGCGCGCAGATCGGCGCCCGCTCTGGGGGCGGTTGGCGCCACCTCGATTGGTTCTTCTGCGGGCGACATACTGCTCCGGCTACCAGTAGCCCGTTATGCTCTCTGCACCTGCCCCATTGCCAGAAGCAGGTTGTAATTTCTGCCTGGTCTACACTGCAACGGTTTTGGAAGGCAGTCGATTCATCGTTGCGGTTGCAGAAGAGACTGTTCGGTCAGACAGCCAGTCCATGTTCGCGCGCCCAGACCGTGATCGGCTCCCGGAGGCTGGCCGCGCCCGAGGCGTTGCGCCGTATCGAGGCGAGGACGGGACGAAACGCCACCAAATCGAGCTGCGCCAGGAGCGCCTTGATCGGCAGGATACCCGACGCCGACATCGACAGGTTGGTAAACCCAAGCCCGACCAGCGTCAGTGCCTCGAGCGGCCGGGACGCCGCCTCGCCGCAAAGCGAGACAGGCACGCCCGCTCCGCCTCTGGCTGCCTTCGTGGCCGCCAGCAGTTGCTCCAACAGGTTCAGAACCGGCTGCGACAGCGTATCGTAGCGATTGAACAGTGCCGGCGCGCTGCGGTCGGCGGCGAACAGGAACTGCAGCAGGTCGTTCGAGCCGACCGAGACGAAATCCACCTCGCTCAGAAGCTCGTTCAGTTGCCACATCAGCGCCGGCACCTCTAGCATGGTGCCGATGTCCAGGCGCTCGGGCGCTGGCCGCACCCGGCGGGCCTCCGCCAGCAGCAGGGCACGCGCGGCCCGGAACTCCGCGACGGTTGCGACCATCGGAAACATCACCGAGAGCCTGCGGCCGCCCGCGGCCAGCAGCAGCGCACGCAACTGGCGCCGCAGCAGCGCCGGGCGGTCCAGGCCGATCCGCAGCGAGCGCCAGCCCATCGCCGGGTTCTCCTCCTCCGGGGCATCGCCTGGCAGCAGCTTGTCGGCGCCCAGGTCCAGCGTCCGAAACAGCACCGGCCGGCCGGCGGCGGCATCCAGCACGCGCGCATAGGTCGCTGCCTGTTCCGCCACGTCGGCGATCGCGCCGCGGGCCAGCATGCCGATCTCGGTACGATACAACCCGATCCCCTCAGCCCCGGTGGTGTCGAGCTGTGCAACCTCCATGGTCAGCCCGACATTGAGCATCAGGCTCACATGAACGCCGTCGGCGGTCGTGCCCGGCCGTTCCCTGAGCGGCGCCCAGCCTGCCGCGAGCGCGCGCCGTGCCTCCAGTTCGCGGAGGTAGGCGCTCCGCACCTCCGCCTCTGGCCGCAACACGAGCTGGCCGCCATCGGCATCAACCACCGCCTCGTCGCCCGGCTCGGCCGAGTCCAGCATGCCCCGGGTGCCGCCGACCGCCGGCAGGCCCAGCGCACGGGCGAGGATAGCCGCGTGGCTGCCGGCACTGGCCTCCTCGACGGCGACCCCAGCGACCCCGGCGGCGTGCCAGTCCAGCAGCTCGGCTGGACCGAGCCGGCGGGCCAGCAGGATGGCGCCCGCCGGCACGGGCTGGCGCGGCACATCGCCGGCCAGAGCACCCAGCAGCCGCGCGGCCAGGTCTTCCAGATCGGACAGCCGTTCGCGGAGGTAAGGATCGGTGATGCGCCGCATGCGGTCGTGCAGCTCGCCGGCCACCCGCTGGACCGCTGCCTCGGCCGAGAACCCGCCCCTGATCACCTCGGCCACACGCCGCAACCAGCCGGCATCCGCGGCGATGAGCCGGTAGGCCTCCAGCACTTCGCGCGAAGCGGTTCCATCCAGCCCCTGCGGCACGCCGGAGAACAGCTCGTCCAGTCCCTGCTGCATCCGCCGCGACGCCTCTTGCAGTCGCGCCAACTCGGCGTCCGGATCGTCGGCCAGCAGCCGCGTCGGGCGGCCACGCGCGCCGTGCAACACCACCGGGCCGATGGCAATGCCAGAAACCAGCGACGCGCCGGAGAACACCCGCGGAACGGTCGCCGCCACCCCCTCCTCGGGGCCATCGGCGGCGCCCGCCGACGCCAACACCTCGGCCAGCAGCATCGCGACCGTTTCCAGTTCGTCCACCTCTTCCTCGGTGTAGGTGCGCGGCTGGCGGTTCTGCACCACGACGACGCCGAGGGTGCGGCCGGCCCGGCGCACCGGCACGGCCAACATGGAGGCAAACGGCTCCTCCCCGGTCTCCGGCCGGTAGGCGAAGGCGGGGTGGTTCTGCGCGTCGGGCAGGTTCATCACCTGGGCGGTCGCGGCACACAGCCCGACGATCCCCTCGCCCACGCGCAGCCTGGTTCGGCCGACAGCGTGGGGGTTGAGCCCCTCGGTGGCGACCAGTTCAAGGATCTCGCCGGGGCGCGCGGCGTAGATCGAGCAGACTTCGCTCACCAATTCCGACGCAACCAGTTCGGCGAGCTCCTGCAACGGAGCGGTGCCATGCGCCATCGTCTCGCGCAACCGGGCCAGCAGCCTGCGCGGGGTAACCATGCCCCGAGCCTAGCTGAAGACGCGGCCGCGCGCGGCCAGTGCCGCGACGGCCTGCCCGACCAGCTCCTCGATGATCTCCACTGTGGGCTGTTCCCGCGTCACCATGCCCACCGACTGCCCGGCCATGACCGACCCGCGCTCGACGTCGCCCTCGATCACCGCCCGGCGCAGGGCTCCGGCCCAAAAGTGCTCGATGGCAAGTTGGGCGGCTTCCTTGCTCAGCCCGCCCGCCTCGAACCGGTCGCGGGTCTCGGCCTGGAAGCGCAGGAACTGCTTCACTCCCTCGTTGACCAGTCCGCGTACCGGGATCACCGGAAAGCGCTCATCCAACTGCACCGACGGAACGGCGTCGCGTGCCGCGGCGCGGATGAAGGCACGCTTGAAGTTGGGATGCGCGATCGATTCAGTCGCTGCGGCGAAGCGCGTCCCTAGCTGCGCGCCGGCCGCACCCATCTCCAGCAGCGCGAGGATTGCCTCGCCGTGTCCGAGGCCGCCGGCGACGAACACCGGCACCTCGGTCACGTGCGGCAGTATTTCCTGTGCCAACACCATGAGCGACACCGGTCCGATATGGCCGCCGGCTTCCGAGCCCTCGATCACCAAGGCGTCGGCGCCGGACCGGATCAGCCGTTTCGCCAGCACCAACGCGGGCGTGAAGGCGATCAGCTTCGCCCCTCCGTCCTTCACCGCGCGTACGGCCGGGCCCGGCGGGATGCCCCCGGCCAGCACGATATGGCCGACCCGCGCCTCCAGGCAGACCCGGATCAGGCCGTCGAGCCTCGGATGCATGGTGATCAGGTTCACCCCGAATGGACGGTCGGTCAGTGCCTGCGCCCCGGCGATCTCGGCCGCCAGCATATCCGGCTCCATCGAGCCGCAGGCGATCACGCCGAACCCACCGGCGTTGGAGATAGCGGCCACCAGGCGGCGCTCGCTGACCCAGCTCATTGCCCCGCCCATGATGGCGTAGCGGCAGCCGAGGAATGCGGTGCCCCGCGACCAGAGTTCGTCCAGGTAACGCTCAGGCGGCATCGAGACCGTACGCGGTGTGCAGCGCGCGTACCGCCAGCTCGGTGTATTCGGCCGCCACCAGTACGCTCACCTTGATTTCACTGGTCGAGATGACCTGGATGTTGATCGCCTTGTCGGCCAGTGCCCGGAACATCGTGTTGGCGACCCCCGCATGGCTGCGCATGCCGACACCGACGACGCTGATCTTCGCGACATTCGGGTCGGCCAGCACCTCGCTGAAGCCGATCTGCGGTTGCGCGTCGGCCAAGGTTGCCTGCGCGCGTGGCAAGTCAGCCTTGCTGACGGTGAACGTCATGTCGGTCATGCCATCAGCCGAGACGTTCTGCACGATCATGTCCACGTTCACATTGTGCTGCGCCAGCGCGCCGAACACGGCGGCGGCGATGCCAGGCCGGTCGGGAACGCGCCGCAGCGTGATCTTCGCGTCCTCGCGCGAATAGGCGATGCCGGAGACAGTCTGCTGTTCCACGATTTCGTCCTCATCCACGACCAGGGTGCCGGGCAGGTCCATGAAGCTCGACAGCACCTGCACCCGCACACGTTCGTTCATCGCCAGTTCGACGCTGCGGGTCTGCAACACCTTGGCGCCGACCGAGGCCAGTTCCAGCATTTCCTCGTAGCTGATGCGCGCGAGTTTGCGCGCCTGCGGCACGATGCGCGGATCGGTGGTATAGACGCCGTCTACATCGGTGTAGATGTCGCAGCGATCGGCCTTCAGCGCGGCGGCCAGCGCCACCGCCGAGGTATCCGAGCCGCCGCGGCCCAAGGTGGTGATGCGGTTGTCGCCGCCGATGCCCTGAAAACCGGAGACGATGGCCACCTGGCCCGACCGCATGCGGCGGATCAGTTCGCCGCCGTCGATCCGGACGATGCGCGCCTTGCCGTGCGCGTTGTCGGTGCGGATCGGGATTTGCCAGCCTTGCCAGGAGCGGGCCTCTACCCCGATCTCCTGCAGGGCGATGGCCAACAGGCCGGTGGTCACCTGTTCGCCGGTCGCCACCACCGTGT
>DATBKQ010000337.1:0-26716 GCA_036555825.1 Acetobacteraceae bacterium
CGGTTGGCTATTTCACCGACGGCTCGCCAATGGCCAACAAGGCTGGCCTGGAGGCACTGTCCGGCCCACGCGATGTCGCATTGGCCAAGAAGCTTGTAGCCGAATCAGGCTACAAGGGTGAGCCGATTCTGTTGATGTCACCGACTGACCAGCCCGCGCTGCAGCAGGAGGCGCAACTGACCCGCAGCCTGTTTCTGGAACTGGGATTGAACGTTGAGTACATGGCGATGGATTGGGGCTCATTGGTGACACGGCGCGCAAATTCGTCACCACCGGACAGGGGGGGTTGGAACGCATTTTGCACCCTGTGGGGCGGATTGACCGTCTCAAATCCCGGCAGTTCCTATCCGCTGCGTGCGAACGGGAAGGGGGGTTGGTTCGGATGGCCAACGGACGAAAAGCTCGAAGCACTGCGCCAACAATGGTTCAATGCACCTGATCTCGCTTCCCAGCAGGCTCTGTGCGCGCAAATCCAGCAGCGTGCATTCGAGGTCGTCCCGTTCATACCGCTGGGTCAGGTATTCCAGCCCACCGCGTTCCGCAGCAACATCACCGGCATCGTAAAAGCCGCGATCCCGCTTTTCTGGGGAGTGAAGAAGACGTAACCAGAAAACAACCAGAGAATCATCTCCGCTGCATGGGTCTGTTCATGGCATGTACGACCCGCCATTGACGTGAAGGACCTGGCCGGTGACGGCGTTGGCATCCTCGGAAGCGAGGAATACAGCCGTCCGTGCAATCTGATCGGGCGTGAGCATCTTGCCGCCGAGCGGAATAGTCCTCGCCATCTCGATCAACTCTGTCTCGGTGTTGCCGTAGCGAGGCTGGGCCGTATCGGTCGTGCCAGGCGCGATGGCGTTGACGCGGATGTTGTGCGGTGCGAGCTCGAGTGCCATGGCGCGGGTCATCGAGAGGACGCCACCCTTGCTGGCACTGTAGTGTACGCCACGCACGGCACCGCGGATCGCCTGCGAGGAGATGTTGATGACCGAGCCGCTGCCCTTGCCGGATGCCATCAGCGCCTTGACGAACGCAATGGTGGCAAAGCAGCCAGCCTTGAGGTTGATGTCGAGCACGTAATCCCAGTCGCTTTCCTGCATCTCAAGCAGCTTCACCCGCGGATAGACGCCGGCGTTGTTGACCAGGATATCGGGAGCGCCAAGCACTCGGACCGCATCCGCGACCATTGACTCAATGTCGGCCAGCCGGGCGACATCGGAGCGGATGAGGTGGACACGGCGACCGGCTCCACGGATGCGCGCTGCCACTCCCTGGGCCGCGGGCTCGTCGTCTAACCAGGTGAGCGCCACGTCGGCCCCGTCCTCGGCCAACGCGACTGCGATGGCGGCGCCAATCCCTTGCTGCGCCCCCGTCACCAGCGCGATTCTGCCTGTCAATTTCATGAACTTCTCCCGCAATCGCCCCCACGCGGACAGACCGCATCTGCCCAGAAGGATTGATCCACCTCAGTCCGGAGCTGGGTGGGCGCACTCGTCCATCATCCCGCCGATCTCCGCAGACGACAAAGCGCCGATCTCAGCAACGAACACAATTCTTGCCCGGGGCAATCCGGGCGAAGGCGTTCCGGCCGGAGCCAACGTCGCACGGCCTCCCGCGAACTGGAACACAAACTGCCGACCGGGCTGCTCAACCGCCTCGAACAGGCCCTTGGCCCGGGCAAGTCTAGGCGCAAGCCTCCCGATCGCCGCTTGCAGGCGGGATAGGGACACCGGCCGATCAGATGTCCAGCTCATGGTCTCGAACCGATCGGATGCCGGGCGCCGCGGCTGGGAGTCGCGCAGAGCCGGCGCATGGTCAGGGTGTTCTGGAAACAGCAGTGCAGCGGGTACCTGGCCATGCGGGGCCTCGACTATCACCGCCGACCGTCGGACCGCGCTGGCGGCATTGCGAACTCGCTCGACTTTCGCCTCGTCCACCAGGTCGGTCTTGCTCAACGCCACCACGTCGGCCGCCCGAAGCTGACTGTGGAACAGCGTATCGTCCAGTTTCGCGACTGGCGTGGTCGCATCCATGACGCACAGCACCGTCTCCAGCGGCGCCTCCTTCCAGATCACCGGATCCATCAGGTTGCGCACGATATCCGTCGGGTCCGCTACTCCGCTGGTCTCGATCACAATGTAGTCCGGGCGCGGATCGCGCCGGAGGAGGCCCGCGAGCGTGCGCAGGAGATCGCCTTCCAGTGAACAGCAGATGCAGCCGTTGGTCAGGCTGACGACGCCGTCGCTGGCGCCCGCGATCAGCTCGGCGTCGATGTTGATCGCGCCAAAATCGTTCACCACGGCAGCAATCCGCCTTCCCTCGGCTTGCGCCAGGATGCGATTCACCACCGTGGTCTTGCCCGCGCCGAGAAACCCGGCGACCAGCAGGATCGGTACGGGCACGCGCTTCATCCGCCGGTGACAACGGGCCGACGCACCGGTTGCCCCGGCCGCGCTGCCACATCCATCACGCCGCCAACGATCAACGGCTGGCCGCTGACCAATAGATGCCGAACCCCTTCCGATGGGCGGTTCATGGCCGCGAACTCCGCCCGATCGGTCAAGGTTTCGAGATCGAACACGACGACATCCGCATCGGCACCAGGCTGCAACCGACCCTTTGCGCGCATGGCTGGCGTACTCGCCGCCATGATCTCGGCCGGGATCAGCGCGCATTTGCGCACGCCCTCCAGCAACGACACCGCCTGCCGCTCGCGTACCCACTGACGAATGAAGCGGCTGAAGCAACCAGCCGAACGAGGATGCGACGTGGCGTCCTCCGGCAGGGGCCAATCGTCGCCGGTATACACAGTACCGTTCGATAGCGTCCAAGGCATGGCATCGGACGCGATCGCACCGCCGGGATAGAGTACCGAGAGGTCGAGAAGGTCGCGGTGATGCGCGTTGTTCTCAATGTCCAGGATGTGCCACAGCACCAGGGTCGACGGTTCCTCGGTCTGCGCGGCCAGCAGCTCTTCCCGGTCGTGGAACCGCCGCCCGTCGGTTACCCGCTGCACCGAATCGTAGCCGGTGCCGTTACGCGCCTCGAACTCGGGATCGCTGAAGAAGGCGGCCGCGAGCACGGTGGAGCCTGTGCCGTAGGGATAGGCCTCCAGCGTGATAGGCAGGCCTTGCGCCTGCGCCTTCGCCACCAGCACGGCGCAGCGCTCGACGTCGGTCTTGCTGGAACTGTTGAAGTGACAGATGTGCATATGCGCGCCGGTCGCACCGGCGTAGCCGATCAGGCGGATGTAGGCCTCGGCGGCGCTTTCCGGGTCGATACGAGACATGTAGGCGATGTGGGTGAAGGTCGGCACAGCATGCTCGGCCGCCAGTTGGCACACCGCGGTCAGTTCCTGCACGCCGGCGCCGGGGGCATATGCATTGAGGATGCCGATGCCAAGGCCGCCCTCATTCAGTCCTTGCCTCAGACGATCGAGAATCCCCGCCACCTCGGTCTCGCTGGCCACGTTCTCTACCCAGCGACGATCCCGCATGGCACGGCCGAACGCTTCCAGCGAAGATTCTTCGTTGGAGCCCGTCATGGCCCCGATGCGGGCGAAAGCCCAGTTAGTGGAGGCGCCATAGTTCAGCACGCGTCCCTGTTCCGCCTGACGCCGATACCAGGATGCGACCGGCAGCACCCCCGCTTCCAGGTCCAGCGTCGTTGTCACCCCATCGAATGCCTGCATGCGGTCGGCTGGGATCGACTGGCCGTGCGCATGCAGGTCGATGAAGCCTGGGGCCACCACCAGTCCGGTCGCATCGATAGTTCGCTCGGCGCCGCCCAACTCTGTCCCGATAGCAACGATCCTGCCATCCAGAACAGCCACGTCGCCAACGGCGTCCATCCCGCTGGCAGGATCCACCACCCGGCCGCCGCTGATCACTATGCCACCCATCTTGCAACTCCGCATGTCGAAGCCGAGACTCCCCCAGCCGGCACCGGCTGTCGAGGCAAGCTTAACGCGCCGCTGAACGTTCGGCCCGGCCGATGCGTAGCGGCAGATTTGCGTGGACCGCAACCAACCGCGCCAAAGGCCGGACATGAGATACAATTCCACCCGCACCAGGATCTCCCGGCAGGACCTGGTGCAGGACCGCGCGTTCTGGCGCGCGCTTCTGGCGCGGCGTTTCAGCTCACGTGAACTGCCCGCGCATAGCGCAGGCGGTTACCGGAACCGCCGGTTCGTGATCATTCGGGATGCCGTGTGGATAACCTTGTATCGGGCAAGGCTCCCGTTTCCTCAGATGGGCGTGTTCCTGCGCTGCTCCGGCCTTGCCGGCGAAGCGTTCTTTACGCTGGCCGATGTCACCCGTGCGGAGATCGAGCCGCGGCTCCGTGCGGAGATCGGTCCGGAAGCTGTAATGGAATGGGGGGCTTCGCATCGCCCTGGCATGATCGATATCGCGGCGATCCAGGCGGCCCCACCGCCATGGAACGACCGTGCGGCCCGACAGCATATTGCATGGATGCTTCGGGTCGGCGCTGCCTGGTGGCATTGTTTCGCTTCGCTGGCAGGCGGTCCGGAGGGGAAGGAGTAGCTCACACGGAGTGAGAGAGGCGGATTCCTGCGCGTGAAGGGTTCAAGCCGGTTGCCGACATTTTCATGAACAGAGCACAACCCTGGAACCACGACCGCCGATTACTGTGACGCGCGGCTGGGCCCGACAAGAGTGGCCCCTCCATCGACGACCAGGACGTGACCGGTGATGTATCGGCCCTGATCGGAAAGCAAAAACCGAACGGCGCTACCGATGTCCCAGCCAGTGCCCTCCCGGTTGAGCACGGAAGCGCGGCGCCGTGTTTCACGCGCCTGCTCCGTCATACCACGAGAATAGACCATCGGCGTATACACCGGGCCAGGGGCCACACAGTTTGCGCGAATGCCGTCTGCGCCATGATCGACCGCAATGGCTCGGGTCAACGCAATCACCGCGCCTTTGGAGACCGTGTAAGCGGTCAATCCGCGCGGTCGTAACGCGGAAATTGAAGAGACATTGACGATCGCTCCGCCACCCGCGGTGCGAATCATTGCCGGGATTGCGTGCTTGCACGCGAGGAACATGGTGTCGACGTTCACTTTCATCACGTGGGCCCAGTTTTCCTCGGTTTCCTCGACCACAGTTCCTTTGCTGCCGATACCGACATTATTATCCAGGCAGTCCAGCCGCCCCCAGCGGGCCACGGCATCCTCAACCATGGCCGCGCATTGTGCGGAGCTGGTCACGTCGTAACAGGCCGCGATAGCCTCGCCGCCCTCAGCGGCTATCATGGAGACTGTGCGCTCCGCGCGGGTGAGTTCCCGATCGACAACCAGGACCTTGGTTCCTGCGCGGGCCAGCAGGATGGCCGCGGCTCGGCCATTGCCGATGCCGTCATCAGCCGCCCCTCCACCGGTGACGATCGCCACTTTTCCTTTCAGGCCCCATTCTTCGTTGGGTGTCATCGCGTCCTCGTACCGGTCTGGTTGTCACGTGCGACCGTACGCTGTGGCCAGCGTCACCAGCGGTCAAGCTGGTGCTCCCTGGCCGCCGTTCGGGCACGCCGCGCCTCAGACACCCAGATAGCGTTGCAGCACGCCGGGATCGGCCTTGATCTCCGCGGTCGGTCCCTCGTGGACGATATGGCCGTTGTTGACGATATAAACGCGGCTCGCGAGCGTCAGAGTGGCCGCGATGTTCTGTTCGACCAGGACGATGGTCTGCCCAGCGCTGGCGAGATCGGCACAGGCGTGCATCAAGTCGCGCACAATCACCGGCGCGAGGCCCTCGAATGGTTCATCAAGCAAAATGACCTTCGGCTCCCTTACCAGCGCCCGCGCGATCGCGAGCATCTGCTGCTCGCCCCCCGAGAGATCGGCACCGCGGCTTTCGCGCCGCTCCTTCAGCCGGGGGAACATCGCATAGATGCGGTCGAGCGGCCATCGGTTGGGCGCGGTGAGGCCGGCGAGGATGATGTTCTCCTCGACATTGAGACCACCGAAGATGCGCCTGTCTTCCGGCACAAGCTGAATGCCGGCCCGCGCGATACGGTGCGGCGGCTGGCCGGCGAGCCTCTGTCCGTCGAGGATCACCTCGCCCGAGCGCGGCGTCACCACGCCCATCAGGCTCTTGAGCGTCGTCGATTTCCCCGCCCCATTGCGGCCCAGCAGCGCCACCACCTCACTGTTCTCGACGCGCAGATTGACGTCGAACAGGATATGCGAGTCACCATAGTAACTGTTCAGATCCTTGACTTCCAGCAGGCTCATGGCGCGTGCACTCCGCCGAGATAGGCCTCCTGGACCGCAGCGTTTGCTCTTATTTCTTCGGGTGTTCCTTGCACCAGCACAGAGCCTTCGCGCAGCACGGTGATCTGTTCGGCGAGTTCAAAGATCGCATCCATGTCGTGATCGATGACGATCATGGTGCGACCAGGAGCGATCGATTTGAGCAATTCGAGAGTCTCCAGACGCTCACGCGGGCTCATACCAGCCAGCGGCTCGTCCAGCAGCAGCAGGCTCGGCGCAGTGGCGAGCGCAAGGCCGATCTCAAGCCGACGCTTCTCTCCATAGGCGAGTTCCGATACCGGCAGGTCAGCGCGCTCGGTCAGGCGCACAAGTCTGAGTGTGTCCTCGACCTGCTGCGTGAGGCCATTGACGCGGCCGACATGGCGCAGCATGTCGAGACGGAACGGTCCACGCCTCTCGGCGAGGGCGGCGATCGTGATGTTCTCCCGAACCGTCAGGCGCGTGAACAGCTGATTGACCTGGTAGCTCTTGGTCAGTCCAAGCTGACACACTTCGGTGACGCTGAGCCCGGTGATGTCGCGGCCCTCAAATACAATGCTCCCTTCGGACGGATGTGTCTCGCAGGTCAACATCTTGAAGAAAGTCGATTTGCCGGCGCCATTCGGGCCGATGACGCCCCGCAGTTCTCCGCGCCTGACCGAGAAATCGATGTTGTCGTTGGCAAGGACGCCGCCGTAGCGCTTGGTCAGGCCCCGTGCCTCCAGAACCGGTTCGCGGCCGTCCACGAAACCGGGCCGGCGTGACGGGGTGGACGCGGCCTGTTTGGTCGCCGCGGCCATGGCGTTCGCGGTTACCGCCTGGGGGTCGGACTCCGGTGGTTCCCAGTGTCTGGTGCCGCTGACCATGAGCGTCCACAGCGACGCCAGCATGCCGACGATGCCGCGACGGAGGAACACAACCAGCAGAACGAAGACGACGCCGAGCACCAACTTCCAGGTGGCGCCGAGATGCAGCGTTGTCTGGAAGAAATCGCTGAGATAGAGCCAAACGGCCGCGCCGACCAGCGGTCCGAACAGCGTGCCGGCGCCGCCGATTGCGGTCTGCATCACGAGCTGGCCCGAGGTATCGAACATGAACGCGTCAGGCGGCATGAAGCCCTGCATCAGGCCGAGCAGACCGCCGGCGAAGCCGGCATAGCCGGCGGCGACGACGAAGGCGGTGAGCTTGTAGCGAGCGATTTGATGACCGACCGCGGCGGCTCGTAACGGGTTGTCTCGAATGGCGCTCAGTATGGCACCGACGGGCGAGCGCACGATGCGCAGGGCTAGCGCGAAACCGATGAAGTACCAGAACGCCATGAAGGCGTAGATCGACCAGTCGGTTTTGAACGTCAGCGTCGTGAAGCCGACCCACACCGATGGATGCGGCACGCCCGGCAACCCGTTCTCGCCGCCGGTGTATTCAGATAACGGATTGAACTCGACGAAAAAGAACACTTCAGCGATCGCCACCGTGATCATGGCGAAATAGATGCCGGTGCGCCGAAGTGCGATAAGGCCGACCACGTATCCGATCACCGCTGCCGCGATCGCACCAATGAAAACCGCCACTATCACGTAGGGAAAGCCGACCACCGTCAGCAGATACGCGGCGATCATGCCGCCGGTGCCGAAGAAGGCGGACTGGCCGAACGACAGCAGCCCGGTGAAGCCAAACAGGATGTCGAAGCCAAGACCGAACAAACCCCAGATCAGGATGCGGTTAATCGTTGCTGGCGAGAAGCCGAGGTATGGCAGGATAAACGGCGCCACGAGCAACCCGACCGCGGTCAGCGCTTCGATCAGGAAAGGGCGTTGTTTCAGCATCCGGCGACCGGGTTCATTCGCGTCCCGCGGTGCCGAGCAGTCCATAAGGTCGGACAACCAGCACCAGCGTCATCGCCGCGAAAAGCATGACGTAGGCATAACCTGGGTTGAACATAGAGGTGATACTGATGATCTCGCCTGCTATGAGGCCGCCGAGTACGGCGCCGGGAAACGATCCGACGCCACCGATGACGACAACGACGAATGTCTGCACCAGGATCGCCTCGCCGACGTCCGGCGAGATCGACACCACCGGTGCATTGACGATGCCGGCAAAACCCGCCGCCATGGCACCGATGCCGAACACCAGCATGAAGACCTTGTAAACATCGATACCGAGGACATCGACCATCACGGAATCCTCGATGCCCGCGCGAACGATCATGCCAACGCGTGTTCGGTAGAGGACGATGTACAGCAGCAGCAGAGCTACGGTCACGATACCGAGCAGCGCCAGCCGATAAGTCGGATAGATCATGAATCCGAGGGGGGTGATACCAACGAGACCAGGCGGCGGAGGTACGGTTTTCGACAGGCTGCCAAAGAGGAACCGTGCGGCCTCGACGAACACGATCCCGAGGCCGAAAGTGAGGAGCAACTGATCCTCGTGGGGGCGGCCGTAGAAGGATCGAATCACAACCCGTTCCATCACCACGCCAACCAGCATGACAAAGAGGGAGCCAGCGACCACGGCAATGATGAACGAGCCGCTGTAAGTATAGGCGACCCAGCCGGCGTAGCCTCCCAGCATGAACATGGCGCCATGCGCCAGATTGAGGACACCGAGTGTGCCGTATATGATGGTCAGGCCGGAGGAGATCAGTGCGAGCAGCGCTCCGAGCACCAGCCCGTTGAAGCATTGCGATATGAAGTTGGCCCAGTTGATCACGTTGTTGTCCGAGTCGGTGAAGGTCGCCGTCCCGACGTTATGGCCGGCTTCGACCCGGCCGGCCATGCCAGAGCGGTCGGGGCCTTAACGGTCCGACACGACGGGCCCGGAAGGCGTCCTCTCCGTTGCATCGCGGCGAAGAGGACTGTCGGCGTCAGGTATAGTCGCCGAGCTTGCAGCCGAAGGCGTCGGGCTTCTGCATGAGCGGCGCGCCGGGGAGGACGTCCAGGACCTCCCAGTAGTCCTCCTTGCCTTTCATGTCCTTCGGCGCCTTCCCGCGGACGATGACGACCGGACGAACGAGTTGGTGATCTTCCGGCCGGAAGTGTACGTCGCCGACAGTCGACGGGAAGGTCTCGCCCTTCTCGTACTGTTTGATGACCGCCGGCGGATAGAACGTGCCGGCTTCGGAGACCATGCGCGCCCAGATCGCGAACTGCATGTAGGCGTTGTTGGCACCCCATTCAGGTTTGTAGCCGTACTTCTTTTCGAATTCTGCCACGAACATCTTAGCCAACGGGAATCGGTCCTCGAGTGTCCACCAAAAATCAGTGGCGGCGTAGACGCCCTCGGTCAGCTCCGGTCCCACCTCCTGGGCGAGGAACGGGATCTGGTAGGGGATCACCATCTTCATCTTTGGTGTAAGACCGAACTGCTTGGCCTGCTGGACCGACAGCACGGCGTCGCGCCCCCAGTTGACATTGACGATGGCGTCGGCCCCGGAGTTTGCGATGTTGGTCAGGTACTGGCTGAAGTCCGAAGTGCCGAGTGGGGAGACCTGGTTCGTCACCATGGTCCAGCCGCCATTCTCGGTAAGGTAGTCGTTCACCGATTTCGTGACGGTGTGGCCGTAGGTGTAGTCCGGCGTCATGAACGCCGCCTTTTTCCCCTTTCCGTAAGCCTTGACCAGGACGGGGCCAATGGCGTTTGCCGCCGTCTCGCCATAGAAGCACTGGCGGAAGGAGTAGCGGGCGCAGTCCTTGCCGGTGGTGTCGTTGGAGCCGGAAATCGCCACCAGATAGAGGATCTTTTCGCGTTGCGCGAACTTGTTCAGCGCCACGGCAACCGCCGACGAGGTCGAGCCGGTCATGGCGATGATCCGGTTCTCGTTGATGAAGGTCTGCTGTTCCTGCACGGCATTGTTCGGTTTGGCGGCCGAGTCGGCGACGACCAGATTGACCTGCTTGCCGAGCACACCTTTCGACACCTTGGGCGCGATCTTCTTCATCAGGTCGTGGTCGCCATTGATGTGTTCCACCGCGAGTTGCATGCCCTTGAGCTCATCCTCACCCTGAACGGCATAGGTGCCGGTGCGCGGTACAGTCGCTCCGATGGCGACCGTGGCGCCCTGCGAGCCAGCGGGCCATGTGCCGATCGGCGGCTCGTCGGCCGCCATCACCATGCCGCCGGGCAAGACCATCGCGCCAGCGAGGCCGGAGCCAGCTCGCAGCAGTGTGCGGCGGTTGATACGAACTTGCATGAGTTCCTCCATTGCAAAGCTGATCCGGGTCGCACCCCAGGACCCAGCCCGTGCCGTCAGGCGCAGCGCCGCTTTTTGACACCAGTCAATTAGCGGCGACTGTCCGGAAAGACGCATTTTCCTACAGTGTTTCGCACCATACTTTACTCCCTGCCGGTAGTAGGCAATAGATCGGTCGCTTTGCTAATGAAATGTGTGCCGGTAGCGCTTGCTGGCGCATTCCTCTATCGGCACCATGCGGCTCAAATTACAGCGAAAGTATTAAATCGTACCGGACGTTCGGATCGCTCCGCGCCGCCCGACCGCAACCCCGCATCCTTTCGCTTCGCAAGCTGTCCTCATCAAGCGGCTTCTTGCGAGCCTTGCTCCTAGCCTCCTCACACAGAACAATGCATGGTGAAATGAGAAAATCTCAACGCCTCCTGGGAGTAGAGAAAGGGCTGTGGACCTGCGATCGCTGGGTAAGGCGTGCGGCCCTGACTGCCGGGAGTCGAGGCATAACTTCGTCACCGCGATGATCTCGCTGATCTGTCTGCAATTTCGACAACGGCCAAGAGGTCGAAGAGGTGACCGGACAGAATGCTCGGGACCGATTTGCGGCCTTACATCGTCATCAAAAAGTTTGCCGCGGCGGACCCAACGGCTCCGTTCGATTGGTTTTCTTCCGGGAGTGTGCAGATGGACCATGTCGGTATGACTCAGCTCCTGGTATTTTTTGCTATCGTTGTGGCATTGTTTCTTGTTACTTTCGGTGCCCGTAAGTAACGCGGGAGACGTCGCGGGGTGGCGGGAGTGCGCCCACGATGGCCGTTCAGCTCCCGCTGGGAGCACCCCCTCACCTGACATGCAGGCGATGCCGCTCATCTGGTTCTGTCGATCAAACGGCAGATAACCGGCTATCCCACAGTGGCCTGAACATACGGCCAAGGGTACCGTCACATCCCGCAGCGGCAATAGACGCCCGATTGACGCAGCCCTGGCTCTGGTCGAACATCCAGACGGATAATAAAATTGGGGAGGACGTCTGTGTCGCGCCTCATACACGCCGCCGCGCTAGTCGCGTCCCTGTTCGCAGTCTCCGTGCTGCCAGCCGCCGCGCAGAACAAATACCATGAAGCCCCCGGGTTGGCCGAACTGGTCAAGGACGGCAAGCTCCCGCCCGTGGAACAGCGTCTTCCCGAACAGCCATTGGTAGTTCCGGTCGTTGAAAAGATCGGCGAATATGGAGGGGTCTGGCGGCGTGCATTCCTCGGTCCGGCCGACGCCAACAACTACGTTCGCGTTGTCTATGACAGCTTGTTCCGCTTCACACCGGACGGCGCGGACATCGATCCGAAGATCGCTCTCGGAGCGAAGGCATCGGCTGATTACAAGACCTGGACGATCCTGCTGCGAAAGGGAGCCCGCTGGTCGGATGGCGAACCCTTTACGGCCAACGACATTCTATTTTGGTACGACAACGTGCTGCTGGACAAGGACCTGATGCCCTCGTTGCCCACGTGGACACGCAACGCCGACGGATCCGCCGTGAAGGTCGAGAAGCTCGACGACTACACAGTGCAATTCACCTACGATCGTCCGGCCACGCTGTTCCTGTCGGAGATCGCTAATCAGGACGGCCCTGATCAGACCTTTGCCATGTTCCTACCAGCGCATTACCTGAAGAAGTTCCACCCCAACTTCACGCCGAAGGATCAACTCGACCGCATGTCGCAGGCGGCAAGCTTCAAGTCCTGGACCGAGCTATTCAGCGCGAAGGCGACGCCGGCGCAAAATCCGGAGCGTCCCACTATGGCCGCGTGGGTGCCGGTAACCCGGGTGAGCGACCCGGTGTTCAACCTCAAGCGGAATCCATATTATATCGGCGTAGACAAGGAAGGTAATCAACTTCCCTATGTCGACGAACTGCGTTTCACCTATTTCGCCGACCAGCAGGCGTTGAATCTCGCGGCGATCGCCGGCGATTTCGACATGCAGGAGCGGCACATCCAGATGACCAACTATCCGGTGCTGAAAGAACAGGAAAAGACCGGCAAGTATCGCGTCATCATCTGGCCGACTTTTGGTGGCTCGGATGCGGTGATCGCCTTCAACGCAACCTATACAGCAGATCCCGCGATCGGAAAGCTGCTCGCAACCAGGGAATTCCGCATCGCACTGTCCTATGCGATCAATCGTGACGAAATCAAGGAGTCGGTCTTCCTGGGTCTTGGCGAGGCTCGCCAGCCGGTGGCGGCGCCGTGGCATCCTTATTTTCCTGGCAAGGAGTGGGCTGCGAAATACACCGAGTTCGATCGCGGCAAAGCGAACCAGATGCTCGATGCTCTCGGATTGACCAAGCGCGATGCGCAGGGCATCCGGCTAATGGAGAATGGCAAGCCCGCGACCATAGAGATCAGCGTGGTACCGGCGTTTGGTGCCTGGCCCGACGTGGCGCAGCTTGTCGCCAAAGACTGGGAAGCGGTTGGAATCAAGACCATCGTGCAAATCCGAGAACGAGCACTGCACTTCAGCATGCGCACCGCGAACCAGTTGATGGCTGAAATATGGAACGAGGACACGACGGCATTCCCGTTCACGGGCGGCTCGAAGTTCGATCCGCGCAATGGACCCTTGCAGCAGCTTACCGTCGGGCCACTGTACTATCGCTGGCTGACAACCGGCGGCAAGGAAGGTGTTGAGCCAACCGAACCTCTGAAGCGCATCATGCAGCTGGTCGATACGGCTCGCACCACGGGGCACGAAGGCCAGGTGACGGCAGCGCAGGAGCTCTTCCGCATCTGGGCAGACAACGTTTACGAGGTGGGCACGATCGGTCTGACGCCGATGGTGCAAGGAGTGGTGGTGATCAACGCCAAGATGCACAACGTCCCAACCACGCTGGGGAATGACTGGCCGCTGCGCAGCCCAGGAAATGCGCGTACCGAGCAGTTCTTCTTCGCCAAGTGACACGATATATTGCCCAGCGCCTGCTGCTTCTGCCGGGCCTGATGCTGGTCTATTCGTTTGTTATCTTCGTGATCATCCAGGCCCCACCGGGAGACTTCCTGACTTCGTACGTGGCGACCCTGTCGTCGTCCGGAACGTCGATCAGCGCGGAGCAGATCCAGGCACTGCGGCATCAGTATGGTCTGGATCAGCCATTCATCGTGCAGTACCTGTACTGGCTGCGCGGAATGCTCCACGGCGACTTTGGGTTGTCGCTCGAATACCAGCGACCGAACGTGGAACTGATCAGTGAGCAACTAGGCCTGACCATCGCGCTCGCGGTGATGTCGTTCCTGCTGACCTGGCTTATCGCGGTGCCTGCGGGAATCTATTCAGCGACGCATCAGCGATCGATGGCCGATCACCTGCTGACCGTGGTCAATTATACCGGTGTCGCCACGCCCAACTTCATGCTGGCGCTGGTTCTGATGTGGATCGCGTTCGGGTATTTCGGTATCAGCATCACCGGGCTGTTCTCTCCAGAGTATGCGGATGCGCCTTGGAGCATCGCGAAGTTCGTTAATCTGCTGGAGCATATTTGGTTGCCCGCCCTGGTGATCGGGATTGCCGGCACGGCCCGGCTCACACGGATCATGCGAGCGAATCTACTGGACGAGCTGAACAAGCCGTACGTGGTAACCGCGCGCGCGAAAGGACTGCGCGAGTGGCGACTGGTGCTGCGCTATCCGGTGCGCCTGGCACTCAATCCGCTGATCAGCACGATCGGATGGTATTTGCCGCAACTGTTCTCAGGCAGCCTGATCGTGGCGACCGTGATGAACCTGCCGAACATCGGGCCACTGCTTTTGCGCGCGTTGATCAATCAGGACATGTATCTGGCAGGCGGTATCCTGCTGATCTATTCATTCCTCACCATCGTCGGTACATTGCTGTCCGATATAGCGTTGGCAATGATGGATCCGCGCATCCGGATGGGGATGTAGCAGTGCAGCTGGACACCACAGTTGCCGCGGTGGCCGCCGAGGAACGGATCGCCGTTGCGTCCAACTGGAAGCTGGTTTGGTGGCGCTTTCGCCGTCATCGTCTCGCCTTGCTGAGCGCGGGCGTCCTGTTCTGCCTGTATCTCGTTGTCCTGTGCCCGGATTTCTTCGCCACTCAGGATCCACAGCAGACCGACGCCCGTCAGGCCTTTATTCCGGTGCAAACGCTTCATCTATTCGATGGCGGCTGGAACCCTTGGGTTCCGGCCATCGTTGGCAAACGCAACCCGGTCACGCTGCGCATGGAATGGACCACCGACCTGCAACGCAAGGTTCACGTGGACTTGCTCGCTCGCGGGCAACCATACCACGTACTCGGCCTGTTCAAGACGAACATACACCTGATCGGCGCCACGGATCCCGCGCAGCGGATATTTCTGCTTGGCTCCGACCGGCTCGGCCGTGACCAATGGTCACGCATCATGTACGGCACGCAAACATCGATGACGGTCGGGCTCGTCGCAGTCACGCTGAGCGTCATCCTTGGTGTGGTCCTCGGCGGCATATCGGGTTACATCGGCGGCATCATTGATCAGGTTATCCAGCGTCTGATCGAACTGCTCCAGTCCGTACCGACGATCCCTATCTGGCTCGCACTTTCCGCGGCCCTGCCGCGCGACTGGACACCAATCCAAGTATTCTTTGCCATTACTGTGATCCTGTCGCTGGTCGGCTGGACCACACTGGCGCGCGAAGTGCGCGGCCGGTTCCTGGCGCTACGCGAAGAGGATTTCGTGTTGGCGGCCCGCCTCGCCGGCTGCGGCCGTATGCGCATCATCCTGCGCCATATGATGCCGACGTTCCTCAGCCATATCATCGCGACCGGTTCGCTCGCCATACCCGTCGCCATCATCAGCGAGACATCCCTGTCTTTTCTCGGACTCGGTATCCGGCCACCGGCCATAAGCTGGGGCGTGCTGCTGCAAGAGGCGCAAAACATCCAGACGTTGGCCCTTGCACCATGGCTGCTGCTCCCCGGCCTCGTCGTCATTGTTGCGGTGCTGGCATTCAACCTGGTGGGCGACGGCCTGCGCGATGCCTCCGACCCATACAGCCACTGAACCTCTCCTGCGCGTGCGCGATCTGCGCGTGTCGTTCCGCATGGAGGAAGGCACGGTTCTCGCGGTCGATGGAGTGAGCTTCGACGTGTTTCCTGGCGAGGTTGTCGGCATTGTCGGCGAAAGCGGCTGCGGCAAAAGCGTGGCCATGCGAGCCATACTGCAGTTGATCGATCCGCCCGGCAGAATCACCAGCGGCGAAATCATGTATCGAAAAGGGGCCGCACCGATCGATCTCACACGCCTGCCGCCTCGCGGCCGGACGATGCGCGACCTGCGCGGCGCCGACATTGCACTAATCCCGCAGGAACCGATGGCGGCGTTCAGCCCGGTCCATACAGTCGGAGCCCAGATTGTCGAGGCGCTCATGCTGCACGAGCGTCTCAGCCGCGGCGCAGCCCGCGACAGAACCGTCGAACTATTTCGCGATGTCGGCATCTCGATGGCCGAGACACGCATCGACGCCTACTCCTGGCAGCTGTCCGGCGGGTTGCGCCAACGTGCGATGATCGCCATGGCACTGTCATGCAAGCCACGCCTCCTGATTGCTGACGAACCCACCACGGCCATCGACGTGACAACGCAGGCACAGATCTTGGCACTGCTGCGCAATCTGAAGGAGAAATATCGCACAGCGATCATATTCATCACGCACGATCTCGGTGTCATCGCGCAAATGGCGAACTTCGTATTTGTGATGTATCTCGGCCGCATCATGGAAGAAGGTCCGGTGGACGACATTTTCCATGCGCCGAAACATCCTTATACCAAGGCGTTGCTGCGCTCGATCCCCAGTGCGCAGACGGAGACCCGAACGGCACTCCCGGCGATCGCTGGAGCGTTGCCGCACCCATTCAACCGGCCATCGGGTTGCCCATTCCATCCGCGTTGCATGGACGTGGTACCAGGACACTGCAGCACCTTGGTTCCCGCGCTGCGCGCGCTGGGACCGCGGCGATCGGTCAGCTGCTTCCTGCACGGCAGTGAAGCCGAACCAGTATGAACCAGCCGCTGCTCGCACTGCATGGGCTGAGGAAATTCTTTCCCATCGCGAAGGGGATGTTCCACCGCGTCACCGGGTATGTGCGTGCAGTGGACGATGTCAGTTTCACCGTGAACGAAGGCGAGACTCTCGGGCTTGTCGGCGAGAGCGGCTGCGGCAAGACCACCACCGCTCGATGCATCCTTCGCGCGATCCAGCCGACGGGCGGGCAAATCCTTTATCGCTCGGGCGACACGGTGAGGGACCTTGCGCCGATGTCCACGGCAGAACTGATGCCGTTGCGCAAGGAGATCCAGATGATCTTCCAGGATCCGTTTGGATCGCTCAATCCGCGCATGACGCTGTTCGACAACGTCGGTGAACCCCTGCTGGTAAACGGCATGCGCAGCCGGCGGGAGCGGACGGACCGCGTAGCCGAATTGCTGAAAATGGTCGGGCTACGGCCGGAATTCATGCACCGCTTCCCGCACGCGTTCAGTGGCGGACAGCGGCAGCGCATTGGCATTGCGCGTGCACTGGCAACCAATCCACGGCTTGTGGTCGCCGATGAGCCAGTATCGGCACTCGATGTGTCGGTCCAGGCACAGGTGCTGAACCTACTGCTGGAACTTCAGTCGAACCTGCGGCTGACATTCCTGTTCGTGGCGCACGACTTGTCGGTGGTGCGCCACATCTCTGACCGCGTTGCTGTGATGTATGTCGGACAATTGGTCGAGCTCGCGCCTGCAAAGGCGCTGTTTCAACGGCCGAGGCACCCCTACACGGCGGCGCTCATGCGTGCCGTGCCGGTTCCCGACCCGCGCGTCACGAGCAGCGATGGCGTGCTCCACGGCGAAGTGGCAAGCCCTGCCGCCCCGCCATCCGGCTGCTACTTCCATCCGCGCTGCCTGTTTGCCCAGGGCAGGTGCCGTAAGGAAGCGCCGGTACTGCAGGAGGTGATGCCAGGTCATTATGCGCGGTGCCATTTCGCCGGGGAGTTGGAGCTCGGGGACAGGCAGTAGCGTTCCATGGGCCTCCGCCAGTAGAAAGTTCTAGATCTCGTGCCTGTGCACACTGGTCGCACTTCGCTGCATGGACCTATCAGGCTGTCGGCGCCAGCCCTTTCACCAAGTGGCATTCAGCCTTATGACCATCTGATCCCACATATAGCGCCGGGGCTTGAACGCGACAGTGACCAAAAGCGACCGGGCACCGTGGGTGAAACGAACATCCTGCAGGAATGGCCAGCGGCGATGGCAACTCCCCGGCCAACGCCGCATTTTCGTCGCGCCGGCCCACCCGCATCTGCGGGGCCGCCCGCATCAGCGCCTGCGTGTAGGGGTGCAGCGGCGAAGTGAACACCGCATCTGCATCGCCGACCTCGACCACGCGTCCGAAGTACATCACGGCGACGCGGTGCGCGAGGTGGCGCACGACGCGCAGGTCATGCGACACGAACAGGATGGCGAGCCCAAGCTCGTTCTGCAAGTCCAGCAGCAGGTTCAGCATCTGTGCCTGTACCGAGACGTCGAGCGCCGATACGATTTCGTCGGCGATCAACATGTCCGGTTGGACCGACAGGGCGCGCGCGATCGCGATGCGCTGACGCTGCCCGCCGGAGAACTCATGCGGAAACCGTTCGGCGGCATCACTCGGCAGCCGTACCAGTGTCAGCAGTTCGGTGATCCGCGCAGTTCGGCGGGATCGGGCCACAATTTGGTGTACCCGCAGTGCCTCATCCAACATCTCGCCCACAGTCATACGCGGATTCAGTGAGCCGTAGGGGTCCTGAAAGATCAGTTGGACGCGGCGGTTGTATCTCCGCAATGCATCGCCACGCAGGGTTCTTACATTTTCGCCGGCAAACTGGATTTGTCCGGAATCGACTTCGACCAATCGCACCAGCGCCCGCGCCAACGTGCTCTTGCCGCAGCCGGACTCGCCTACCACGGCCAGTGTCTCGCCTCGCGCCATTGACAGGTTTACGCCGTTGAGCGCCCGGATAACGGGCCGCCTGCCATACCAGGCATGGCCACGAACTGGAAAACTGCACACCAAATCTTCGGCGTCCAGCAGCACATCGGCGGTCATGACGCGACCAGTTCGCGCCGCACCACGGCATGGGAACGAATGCAGGCAGTCGCGTGATCTGTGCTGAGCGAGCGCAATTCGGGCAGTGACCTGAGGCAATCCGGACTTGCTAGCGTGCAGCGCGGCGCAAAGCGGCAGCCAGGCGGAAGCGCTAGCGGATCGGGCGGGGCGCCCGGAATTGCTGCCAGATGCCGGCGTGCGTGGCGTGCCTCAGGTACTGAATCAATCAGACCGAGCGTGTAGGGATGCGCGGGGCGCTCGAGGATTGTCTCAACCGGCCCGATTTCCATCACGCGGCCGCTGTACAGCACGGCCACCCGGTCGCAGGTTTCCGCGACGATCCCTAGGTCGTGGGTAACCAGGACGATGCTCATCGACAACTCGCGGCGCAGCCTAAGCAGAAGTTTCAGAATCTGATCTTGTATCGTGACGTCGAGCGCTGTCGTCGGCTCGTCCGCCAGCAGCAGCTTCGGGCCGCCGGCAAGCGCAATGGCGAGCATCGCGCGTTGCCGCATGCCGCCAGAGAACTCGTGCGGGTAGCTGCCGAGGCGCCGGCCTGCGTCAGGAATGCCGACCATATCCAGCAGTTCGATGGCGCGCGAGCGTGCGGATCGGCCTCGCAGGCCCAGGTGCTCGGCCAGGCTTTCGGTGATCTGTCGTCCGATGGTCAACACCGGGTCCAACGCGGCCATCGGCTCCTGGAACACGATGGCGATCTCCCGGCCACGCAGCGCCCGCAACTCCGGTTCACCCAGTCGCGTCAGATCACGCCCGCGCCATAAGATATGGCCGCTGGTCTGCGCAACGCGCGGCAGCAGACGAAGAATGGCGCGCAGCGTCAGGCTCTTGCCCGAACCGGATTCGCCCACGATGCCGAGTACCTCGCCGGCGTTGACCTCGAAGCTGAGCTCCTGCACGGGCACGATATTGCCGATACGCACGCTGAGATCGCGGACCGACAGAACCGGCGCGCTCATGTCCGCCGCCGCAGCCGAAGTGCAATGCCGTCGCCGAGCAGACTGAAGCCCATGCCGGTGAGCACAATGGCCAGGCCAGGGAAGATCGACATCCACCAGGCGGTGGTCATGAAGTTCTTGCCCTCGGCGATCAGCACGCCCCATTCCGAGGTCGGCGGCTGGGCACCAAGCCCGAGATAGCCAAGGCTCGACCCAAGCAGGATCACCAGCGCCATGTCGGTCATCCAGAAGGTGATCGACGGTGTGATGGCGTTGGGCAGCAGATGCCGGAATATGATGCGCCCGGTGCCGTACCCCATGACGCGGCCTGCGTCGGCATAGTCGCGCCGCTTCTGCGCGATGATCTCGGCGCGCATCAGTCTCGCATAGAACACCCAGGCCACCGCCGAAACGGCGATGTACATGTTCAACAGTCCGGGCCCCAGCGCCGCGACGATGGCGATGACCAGCACCAGAAAGGGAATGGTGATCAGCAGGTCCACGAGCCGGCGGAACAGCGCGTCGACCACGCCGCCTGCGTAGCCGATCAGCGCGCCCGCCAAGGTACCGAACACGGCGGGGAACAGTGTGCCGAAGATGGCGATCTGCAGGTCGATGCGCGCTGCCCAGATGGTGCGCGACAGGATATCGCGCCCGAAATTGTCGGTGCCGAACGGATGCGCCGCACTCGGTGATTGCAACAGCGCGCGGTAATCGAATGCATCGGGTGGATAGGGCGCGATCCGCCCCGGTACCGCCGCGCAGGCGATCAGCGCCAGCAGAATGACCGTGCCGGCGATCAGTCCCGGTCCGGCGCGCAGGTGCCGCACCGGTAGGCGCGCGCCCGCTCGCCGGGCCGGCTGTGCTATCGTCTCCGTCACGTCGAGATCCTTGGGTCGAGTAACGCCTGCAATGCATCGACCGCAAGGAACACCACCGAGACCAACACGCACAGCACCATGGTCAGTCCCTGAACGACGGCGTAGTCGCGCGAGAAAATGCTGTCGACCATCAGCCGGCCGACACCAGGGATGCCGTACACAGTCTCGGTGATCACCGCACCGCCGACCAGCGAACTGATGTTCAGGCCGAGCAAGGTAACCATGGAAATCGAGGCATTGCGCAACACGTGCCGACCGAGCACCACGCGGCGGCGCAGCCCCTTTGCGGTGGCGAAGGCAACAAACTCGGCGTGCAGCACCTCGATCAGGGAGGAGCGCAGGTTGCGCAGCAGGATCGCACTGAGCGACAGCGCCAGGGTGACCGCCGGCAAGAACAGGTAGTAGATGTCCTGAACGAAGCCGTTGCCGATGCCGCCAACCGGGAACCAACGCAAGCCGGCCGCCAGGGTGATCAGTAGGATCAGCCCGATGTAGAACACCGGCATCGAGAGACTCAACTGTGTGAAGCCGCGGATCGCTGCATCGGCCCAGCCACCCTGTCGCAAGGCCGCCAGGAAGGCGAGCGGAACAGCCGTGAGCAGAGCCAGGAAGGCAGCCATCGCCGTCAGCAACACTGTGATCGGCAGCCGGTCAGCGATCAGCAGGGTGACAGGAACCCGCATGGTGACGGACTCGCCCAGGTTCAACGTCGCTATACGCTTGAGAAACTCCCAGAACTGCACCGGGATCGAGCGATCCAGCCCAAGATCATGATGTAGCTGTGTAATCGCGGCGGTGCTGCCGCGATCGCCTAGCATCACCTGCGCCGGGTCGCCCGGCAGCAGATGCATCAGGGCAAACACCAGCATCGCCGCAAACAACACCGTCGCGATGATCTGCAGCACGCGGCGACCCAGCATGACGAGCAGGAACACGGCACTGCCGCCGGTGGGCATCAAGACGACAGATAGGTACCCACGAACAGATTGTTGCCCAGTGGGATCTGGACGAAATCCTTGACCTTCTTTGCCATTGCCACAGGGTAGGGAATCTCGTAGCCGAAGATGATCGGCGCGCGGGCGAAATAGCGCTCCTGGATTTCCTTGTATTGCGCTGCACGCTTCGTGCGATCAAGCTCCTGCTGGCTGTCCAGGAACAGCTGGTCCATTGCCGGATCGTCCCAGCCGGAGTGGCGATTCTGGATGGTGGGGTAATAGCAGAACAGCGACGCGATCTCGTTCGGGTCGTTGATATCGTTGGTCCACAACGAGGTCAGCATCTGAAAGTCTGCGGCGTTGTAGCGGGCAAGCCGCGTGGCTGACTCCATCTGCTCCACTCTCAGGCGCACCCCGAGCGGCGCCCACATCTGCTGCAGCGCCGTCGCCTTTGCGACATCGTCGACGTTGCCGGCGATGGTGTACAAGGTCAATTCGAAGCCGTGCGCCCAGTCGGACTGAGCGAGCAGTTCCTTGGCCTTGTTCAGATCGTGCGGATAGAGCGGGCCATTGCCGTAGGACAGCGGGGTGGACATCGGCATGAAGCTTTGTTCCGGCGTGCCGATCCCGTAGGTCACCACCTGAATCAGCGCCTGCTTGTCGGTGGCGTAGTTCAACGCCTGACGCACACGTTGGTCGCTGAGCGGGTTCTTGGTGCCATCCTTCAGTGTAGGACGGTTGTTCATCGTGAAGTAATGCACCTGCGCGGCCGGAAACAGCACCATGTTCAGCCGCGGATCTGCCTTCAGCTCGGCGACCCGGGAATAGGGGATGAACTCCGCGGCGTCGATTTCGCCGGCCTTCAGCTTCAGGACCCGGGTCGCATCGTCGGGAACGATCACATATCTGACTTCGTCCAGATAGGGCAATGCCTGGCCGTCGGAGCCCAGGTTCCAGTAATACGGGTTGCGTGTCATCACCATTTCGCTGTTGCGGTTCCAGCTCTTCATGGTGAACGGCCCTGAGCCGACCGGGTGTTGCGCAAAGGACTTGCATTTGTCATCCAGGGTGGTGCCCGGCTCCGCCATGATCAGCTTCGAAGGCACGATGCCGGCATTGAACGTCGCCAGCGCCTGTAGCATGGTCGGGTCGGGATGTTTGAGGCGAAGGACCACACTGTCGATCCCCTGCGTCTCGATGCCGTCGATTGATGCGAGAAGGAACTGAAACTGACCGCCGGTCTCCCTGTTGGCCGCACGCTCCAGCGACCACTTCACGTCGCCGACCGAGAGCGGCGAGCCATCGGCGAATCTCAGCTTCGGCCGCAGCTTGAAGGTCATCACCTTGCCGTCCTGACTGGTCTCCCAGGACGATGCGAGGCCGGGGACAACGCTCTTTCCGTCATTGGTCGGCTGCGTCAGCGTGTCGTAGATATTGAGCGAAACCCAGATGTCGGCGTTCTGCGCGGTATGCACTGGGTCCAGATAGATGCAGTCGGTCTGCCGGCCGTACACCAAGGTGCCGCCGCGAGTGGCGGCCCGTGCCGGCAAACCAGCCGTCGAAAGCAGTGTGACCGTCAGGAAGGTGCGCCGTCGCATGGGGTGCCTCCTCTGCCGTCAAGCCGGCCGAATCTAGCCGGTCCAATGGGCGAAGACCATGGACGCTGTTCGGCATTGCCTGCCGCCTGCGCATTGCCGCATGCTCCGCCGGCACTGATGCCGACGCTGAGTGGCGTGAAGGATACCGCAATGGCACGCGACCCTGCTGAACCTCTGCTGCTGACCCCCGGTCCGGTCAGCACCTCGCACTCGGTGAAGTTGGCGATGATGCGCGATCGCGCCTCCGGCGGTGACGAGCTCCACGCCGATCTGGAACACGCGCGCGCCTACATGGTGAATTTGATGCATGGGGAAGGTGCCTATACGGCAATACCCCTGCCAGGCAGTGCGACGTACGCGAACGAGGGTGTGATCGCCCAGCTTGTTCCACCCGGCGGTAAGTTGCTGATCCACACCAACGGTGTTTACGGCGACCGCCTGATCGAGATCGCGGCGCATCTGGGAACACCGTATGCGGTGATCCGTACCGCGCCATTCACGCCGCCGACCGCCGAAATGTTCGAACAGGCTGTCGTCGCCGACCTGGCGATCACACACGTGATGATCGTCCATTGCGAAACCAGCACAGGTGTGCTGAACCCGCTCGATCCAGTGGCCGAGGTCTGCCGCCGATACACCAAGGGGCTGCTCATCGACGCCGTCGCTTCGTTCGGTGCCATCGAGCTTGACGCCCGCAAGCTTGGCTTCCAGGCGGTCACAGTGTCGTCGAACAAATGCATGCAGAGCGTGCCGGGGATCGGCTGGGCAGTGGTGCAGAAGTCCGCGCTCGAGAACGCTCGCGGCCACGGCCCTTCGCTCGTGCTGGACCTGTGGGACCAGAATCAGCACATGGACCGCACGACTGCGTTCCGCTTCACGCCGCCGACGCAGGTGGTGGCCGCGTTCGCCCAGGCCTGTCGGGAGCACGCGCAGGAAGGCGGCACCGCGGCACGGCTTACCCGGTATCAGCGGAACTGGCGGCGGCTGGTGGACGGCATGCGACAGATGGGTTTTTCCACTGTAGTGCCGGACGAATTCGCTTCGCCGATCGTCGCGACCTTTCACAATCCGGAACACCCGGCGTTCGCTTTTCAGGCGTTGTTCGAGGGCATGCGGAAGCGAGGCTTCATCATCTTCCCTGGTCGCCTCGCGCTTGCCAACACGTTCCGTATTGGCTGCATGGGCGACGTGACCGAAGCCGACATGTCCAAGGCCATGCAGGCAATCGCCGATACACTTGAGGAAATGGGTGTCACCCACCTCGGCCGCATCGAAACCGCCGCATAATCCGGCTTCGCCCGACTCCCCAAGCCGGCGTTGGAAGGCGGCGAGTTCTGATCTACCCGCACCCGGAGCAGAAGTTCCAAGTTTCGTTCGGGAGTGGCGTCCCGTACGGGATTCGAACCCGTGTTACCAACGTGAAAGGCTGGTGTCCTAGGCCTCTAGACGAACGGGACAGCGGGGCGCCGGGGTAGCGGACCACCCCCCAAGGGTCAAGCCGCCGCGCCGTCCGCAATGACGAAGCACGGACTGACTACGCCGTTCCAAGCCTCCGCCCGCAAGTGGCCCGCGAGGTGCATCGTCGGTCCGCTCGCACCACACAGCATATCCGTCAGCGCACCCTCTCGCGCCCGGAACAGCATTGCCTTCAGGCGCCCCGCGCCACCTTCGCCCTCGATGAAGGCGCGGACCGCGGTACCATCGCGCCCGACCCGGTCCGCGCGCAACACCCGCGCCCGTTGCAGAACTAATACCGGCTCCTCGTTCCCGGCCCCGAACGGCGCCAACCGCGCCAGTTGCTGCGCCAGCTCGGCCGTTGCCCCCGGCACCGCGAGAGTTCCCTCGACGGAGAGGTCCGCCGCTGCCGGAAGCAGCGCCGCGGCCGCCAGGCGGTCATCCAGGAATGTGTGAAACGCTGCCAGCCGATGCGGCACCAGTGAGAACCCCGCCGCCATCGGATGCCCACCGCCGGTCTTCAGGATGCCGTCCTGGCGCGCCGCGATGACCGCAGCCCCAAGGTCCAGCCCAGGTACCGAGCGGCCGGAACCCTTCGCCACGCCATCGGCGATCCCGGCAACGCAGGCAGGCCGGTTGAACCGCTCCTTGATCCGCCCGGCCACGATGCCGACCACGCCCGGGTGCCACGCCGCGCCGCCGACGACCAGCACCGCGTGGCCGCGGCCCGCCTGCTCCTCGGCGGCCCGCAGCGCGGCAGCGAGGATCGACGCCTCCACCTCCTGTCGCTGCCGGTTCACCGCATCGAGCATGGCTGCGAGCGACGCCGCCTGCACAGCGTCGTCGCACAGCAGCAGCCGCAGACCCAGATCGGCCTCGGCAATCCGCCCCGCCGCATTGATCCGCGGCCCCAACGCAAACCCGCAGGTCGCCGCGCTCAGCCGGTCGCCCGCCTGCACCACCTCGAGCAGCGCCGCCACCCCGGGTCGTGCCCGCCGCGCCATCACCTTCAGTCCCTGGCCCACCAGCGCGCGGTTCACCCCGGTCAGCGGCATCACATCGCACACCGTCGCCAGTGCGACCAGGTCGAGCAGCCCCAGCAGGTCGGGTTCCTTGCGCACGGCAAAAAACCCCTGCCGCCGCAATGCGCGCACCAGTGCCACGGCCGCAAGAAACGTCACCGCCGCCGCGCACAGCCCCGTCTGGCCCGACGCACAGTCCAGCCGGTTCGGGTTCACCGTCGCCAGAATGGCCGGCGGCGGCCCGTCCGCCTTGTGATGGTCCAACACCACGATGTCGGCGTCACCGGCAATGAAGCTCAGCGCCTCGGCCGCCGCGGTGCCGCAGTCCACGCACACGATCAGGCTCGCGCCGCGGATCACCAGCGAATGCAGCGCCGGCCCGTTCGGCCCATACCCCTCCATCATCCGGTCCGGCACGTGGTGCAGTACTTCGCAACCCAGTTCGCGCAGCAAGGTGCAGATCAGCGCCGCGCTGCACGCGCCATCGACGTCGTAGTCGCCGAACACGCCCACCGTCTCGCCGTGCCGCACCGCATACGCCAACCGATCGGCGGCAATATCCATGTCGATCAGGGTCGAGGGATCCGGCAGCAGCGCCCGCAATGTGGGGTCGAGGTAATGGCACGCCGCATCGATATCGATGCCCCGCGCCGCCAGTAGCCGCCCGACGATTTCCGGCAATCCCATCCGCTGGGCGATCCCCAGCCCGATGCGATCCTCGCCGCTGCGCCAGATCCAGCGCCGCCCACTCAGGCTGCGGCTGACGCCAAGAACGCAATCACTCATTCGGAAAACCACGGACGAACGCAGATGAACCCGGATCGTGGATTATGTCCGTGTTCATCCGTGCCCATCCGTGGTTGCCATTCGCTTAATTCCTCAGCCAGGTCTTGGTCACGAAATTGTGGTGCGCTTCCACGAACCGCACCGTCCCGGACTTGCTGCGCATCACCATCGAATGCGTGATCGCCCCCTGCCCGAAGCGCTTCACGCCGCGCAGCATCGTCCCCGACGTCACCCCGGTGCAGGCGAACATCACGTCGCCCTTCGCCATCTCCTCCAGGGTGAACTTCCGCCGCGGATCGGGATGGCCCATCTCTTTCACACGCTGCACCTGCTCGTCGTTCTCGAACATCAGCCGCCCCTGCATCTGCCCGCCGATGCAGCGCAGGGCCGCGGCGGCCAGCACGCCCTCCGGCGCCCCGCCGGAGCCAAGATAGATGTCGATCTCCGATTCGGGAGTAGCCGTCGCGACCACCCCGGTGATGTCGCCATCGCTGATC
>DATBKQ010000338.1:0-2560 GCA_036555825.1 Acetobacteraceae bacterium
CCGTATGCCGTACCGATCAAGCCGCGCATATGGCCGGTCAAGAACCAAGTGTTGACCATACCGCTCGCAAACAGCACGGCCACCGCGACGACGCCAACATTGGAAAAGCGCCGCAGGACCTGGGCGGAGGTCGCGAGCGACCCGCGATCTGCCAATCGACCGAGACGCGCCAACAGAAGCGCGAGCGGCAAAAGCCCACCAACCCAGACGCCGGCTGCAAGGAGATGCAAGATGTCGGCGAGCAGGTGCACATTGGCATCGCTGCCGGAGGCACCGCTGGCATGACCGGTCCAGGCGAGCGAGCCAATCAAGGCCGCCCCGATCACCGCCGCGACGATGCGCAGCGATTTCCGTTCGCCCCGGTGTGTCAACAGCAATAGAAACGCAGCCAGGACACCGGCCAGAAGCAAACGCACCTGAAAAACGAAACCGAACTGGGTGTCAGTGAAAACCGCGTAGGCCGTGCCATCACGGATGGCATCGGCCCACGAGCCGCCAGTGATCTCCGCCGCGACCAGCGCCAGCCACGCTGTCGCTGACGCAAGCGTTGCCCCGAGACCCGCCCAAGTCAGATATATGATAGAACCGCGGTTAGCGACGACGGGCGGTGCCGCCTCGACCGACCTCTGCTGCCACGCAGGCTCGCCAACGAGGATCGAGAACGCGGCGGCGCCGGCCACCAGAACGGTGGACGCAAAATGGATGGCGCGGACGGCAGCCAATGGATCAGTCAAGATCAAGCTCCCGCCTTTCGCCGCCCGCGCACAGCCGGCAGCCTTAGCGGCCGACCCTGAAGCTGAAGGCGCCCTCGGTCGTGTGCGTGTCGACAGACAAGACGCGCCAGCTCACGCGATAGGTCCCTGGAGGCAGCGTCCTCACGCTGACGTGCACAATGCTGCCGTTGACGCTTACGCCCTGATCGAAGCGCGCCCCGGCCGAGTTGCGAACTTCGACTCTACTGAAGCGCCGTTCGAGATTTTGGGTGAAGTACAGCGTGACCTGTCCGGGTGAAGCGGCCACCGTGCTCCCCACGAGCGGACTGGCGCGATCCAGGTAGGCGTGGGCCCACGCGGGAGGACCTCCCAGCAGGAGCGATGGCAGCACACCGAGAATGGCGATGATGCGCATGGTCAGTTGCCGAAGGACGGCCTCCCTGAAGTCGGAGAGGCGCTGGAAAACAGCGGCCTGCCGATCGTGGTCGGGAAGATATCATCGAGGTAGAGATGCAGCTGCGCTATCACGCCGACGCCGTCGCCGCTGGCCCTGTTGATCGGAATGATCGCCTCGACGCCCACCTGGTAGTAGTTGCCGACCCAAATCACGCCAGGATTGATCGTGCCGGTGGTGCGCTCCTCCCCGTCGAAATTGCTCACCTGGGTCTGGATGTTCCATTCGACGACGGGGATGAGGTGGTTGAAGAAATCGGGCAGCTGCAAATCGACCACGCTCGATTTGAGATAGGGCATGCTGTACTGCAGCGAGCCGCCATAGGTGATAGAATGCGGGTTTGGTGTCGTGGCCAGCGTACGGCTGTCCGGATCGATGGCAGTGGTCGACGACTGGGTTGGGACCGAGTACCCGAGCTGCGCGGTGATTGCGAACGGTCGCAGCCATTTCATCGTATCTGGAAGACCGCCGAAGCCTTGGCCGATGGACAGTGTCGGCGTCAGCGTCGTGAAGGGCTCGGCGCCGACGGCAGCGCTGCCCGTATGACCCCAATCGACATCCAGCGTCGCCGACATGACAAACTCACGCGCGGCATTGGTCAGGAACTGCCACCTGGGGCTCGTTTCCAAGTTGTCGAAGCCGCTGGCGGTCGGACCACTTGCTGGACGAAGGCGAATCCATGTGGAACCGACTGATATGCCGACCGTTTCGGTGATCCGTACAGAGAATTCCCCGGAGATGTCGAGCTCGCGCGCCGAGGGTTCGTCGCCGTTCTTGAACACGGAGACGGTTGGCAACGACAGCTCGCTGGCGACGCAGGGATCGTCTATGCTGAGCGTCGCGGGGAAGAACCGGGCTCCTACGAAGCAATGGGCAAACGCAGTTGAGGTGGGCGCGATCGCGACACATGTCGCGACGGCCAAACCTTGCAACATCGATCGAGGCATGGGACTTCTCTATCAGTCCGTGGTTGCATAGTCCCGTCGATACCGCTGGGTATAGGAGCGCGGCGTCTTCGCGCTCACATAGCGGTTACCACAGGGGGGATGATGTGCGCCGCCTAACAATCTGTTAGTGCGGGCGGCCGTCAGACTAGGCGCGGGGGTCCGCGGCTGCGTGGCTCCAATACCGACGAAGCGACGAAGGCGTTATCGGATGCCGGGCCACTGAACGCAGTTGAGAATTCGCTGGGCGCTGAAAGACCCATGGACGCAACTATTGCGAACCAAGTATCAGCCTTCCCCTGGCAAACCAGACAGCTAAGACAATCCTTGCCCGGATCAGGAGAAGATGGAGGTTCTTGGCTGGCGGGCGACGGCGCGGCATTTGCCTCGCCGCCGTGACAGATGACCGACTGCAGTTCCGCCAGAACAGACTGGTCGGCGGTTTGGGT
>DATBKQ010000339.1:0-7901 GCA_036555825.1 Acetobacteraceae bacterium
AACGGGGTCGATCTCAATCCGCGCGGCGGCGGGCTGCTGTCCTGCACGCATACCAGGGACGATGTCGCGAACACCGCGGCGGCATTCCGGGAATCGATCCGGATGCTGAAGCAGGAAGGCGAGTTGCCGAACTGACGGTGATGTAGACGGCCGAGGGCCCCGGGCGCCCCCATCGTCCGTCGGTGATCAGTTGGGCCGATCGAGTTCTGCCGGTGGCCACAGCCAGGTGCCGTGGGTCGCGTTGTATATCGCCTGTGGGCTCGCGGCCGCGCCCGATCCCCCCTGGTGATTGGCGTCGTGGTACCAATAGCCATGCGTGGCCAGATACTCGTCGGATGGGCGACCGCCCGCCGTGCATCCCGCGAACAGCGCGCATGCCGCGATGATCAGCAAGAACGGCCGCAAACGCGCCGGCGCGCCATTGTCAGGAACTGGTGCCCAGGGGCGGAATCGAACCACCGACACTGCGATTTTCAGTCGCATGCTCTACCAACTGAGCTACCTGGGCAGCCGGGCGGCTGGCCATAGACCATGCGGCCACGGCGATCAAGCTGGCTCGCCACCCTCCTCGCCTTCCTCCTCCACGGCCGGGACCCGATACTGGCCGGTGAGCCAACGGCCCAGATCGACATCGGCACATCGGCGGCTACAGAACGGCCGGAATTCCTTCGCGATAGGCCGGCCGCAGATCGGACAGGACGGCTCGGATGGTCTCCGCTCAGGCATCTTGATACTCAATGTTCCATCTCGCCGACGGGACCGACGGGTCGGAACGCATCATCAAGGCACGCCCGGTGCGCCTTGCAAGATCCGGCAGTGCCTCCGGGTCCGCCTGAAGCGCAGCGACAACCTCGGGTGCCGCCCGCAGTACCGGCAGCAAATGTGGCCGCGCCAAGGTCTCGATCGCGATCCGGCGCAGCGCGGCCAGTCCGGCGGCATGCGGCCCCGCGAGCAATTCATGCAACGGCGGGTGCACCCGCGGTCGCACGATCTCCGCAAGGCCCAGCCGGGTGAAGCCGAGCAGGCGTGGCCGCAGCGGGTCCTTCGCCAATGCGTCGCTCAGGGCCGCCGTCAGGGCCATGCGCCGCCGCGCCGGCAGCCCCGCCAGGTCCACCAGGATCGCGCCGGAGAGGTTGCGCAGCCTGATCTGTCGCGCCAGTGCCGGCAGCAGTGCCCGGTTTGCGGCAAGATGCGTGGCGTGCTTGCGACGGCCCGCGGCCAGGGCGCCGCCCAGATCGATGTCGATCGCAACCAGGGCTGGCGTGGGATGGATGCGCAGCCGTGCACCCTGCGCCAACTCGACATCGGACCCCGCCAGTGCCTCCACCTGCTCCTCGATCTCCGGGTCGAACGCTCTGGGCGCCAATCGTAGCCTCTCGCCCAGAACCGGCCGCAGCGTAGCCGCCATCGCCCCATCGTCGACCAGGATCGGGGCCTCGGGATACTGCGATGCCAGTTCCAGCAGCACGCCGGGCCCTTGCGCGGGCGGAGTGCCGGCGGGCGCCGCTGACAGGCGCGGCCCCTTGCCACCCTGCGCCGCACGCGTCACCCGTACCGAAACTGTATCGCCTTCACCGAGCCCTTCACCGCCCTCGCTATCCGGCAGGAATCCCTGAGCGGCGCCAAGGGCTATGAATGTGCCGGCCATCGCCGGCACCCGGGCGATCACCCGGCCACAGTGGACATCGCCCACCCCATCCGGCGCACCTGGGCGCCAGATCCCAAAGTCCAGGATTTCGCTCCCGGCGCCATCCAGTGTGACAACGCGCACCTCGCCCGGGCTGCAGGAGCCGAGAATCCGCATGCTCACGCCAGCGGCCAGCCGAGCCCCCTCAGCAATTGTGCCGTCTCGAACAACGGCAGCCCAACGACGTTGGAATAGCTGCCGGAGACGAAGCGGATGAAGGTGGCCGCACGGCCCTGAATGGCGTAGCCGCCGGCCTTGCCGCGCCACTCCTGGCTGGCGAGGTAGGCGGCAACCTGCCGCTCGGTCAGCCGCGCGAAGCCCACGACGCTCTGCACCAACCGCTCGCCATGGCGTCCGCCGGGAGCGAGCAGAACAACGGCCGTCATCACCCTGTGGCGGCGGCCGGACAGCAAGGCCAGGCAGCGTCGCGCGTCCGCCTCGGTATCGGCTTTCGGCAGGATGCGGCGGCCCACTGCAACCACCGTGTCGGCAGCGAGCACATATCCACCAGCCGGGCCGGCGGCGGCGGCCTTGGCGCGCGCCAGACGTTGGGCGTGCTGGCGCGGCAGCTCGCCGGGAAGGGCACTCTCGTCTGTATCGGTGGAAATCACCTGGTCCGGTACGATGCCGATCTGCGCGAGAAGCGCAAGCCGCCGCGGACTCGCGGAAGCCAGAACCAGTGTGCGCGCAGTCACTTGAAGCGGAAGGTGATCCGCCCCTTGCTCAAATCGTACGGCGTCATCTCGACATTCACCCGGTCGCCCGCAAGTACGCGGATGCGGTTCTTGCGCATCTTGCCCGAGGTGTGCGCCAGGATCGTGTGCTCGTTGTCGAGCTTCACGCGAAACATCGCGTTCGGCAGCAGCTCCATCACCGTGCCGCTGAATTCGATCATGTCCTCTTTCGACATCCGACCTCATGAAAGTGGTTGATTTCACGGCGGAACATGAGCGCGAGGGAAGGCAAGGTCAAGCGCGCGCCCGCAACCTCAGCGCTATGCTGCGCGCGTGCGCGTCGAGCCCCTCCGCCTCGGCCAATGCGATGGCGGCAGGGCCCACCCTCGCCAGCGCTGCCGCATCCGCCGAGACCCAGGTGGTGCGCTTGAGAAAATCGAACACCGACAGTCCGGACGCGAAGCGCGCGGTACGGCCGGTCGGCAGCACATGGTTCGGACCGGCGATATAGTCACCCACCGCTTCCGGACAGAATGCGCCGAGAAACACCGCGCCAGCATGGCGTATGCGGGCAAATACCGGCGACGGATTGTGCAACATCACCTGCAGGTGCTCCGGCGCGAGGCGGTTCGCGAGCGCAACCCCTTCGTCCCAGTCCCGCACCACGATGATCGCACCGTGCGCCTGCCAGCTTGCGCCGGCGATGGCGGCACGTGGCAGCGTTGCCAATTCCCGCGCCACCGCTGCCTCGACCCGGTCAGCAAAAGCGGCATCGTCGGTGATCAGGATCGCCTGCGCCGATTCATCGTGCTCCGACTGCGCCAGCAGATCGATCGCGACCTGGCGCGGATCGTTGCCGGCATCCGCAAGCACGACAACTTCCGAAGGGCCGGCGATCGCGTCGATGCCGACCCGGCCGAATAGCTGGCGCTTCGCCTCCGCCACATAGGCGTTGCCGGGGCCGACAATACGGTCCACCGGCGCGATGCTCTCGGTGCCATAGGCAAGCGCCGCCACCGCCTGGGCACCCCCGATGCGGTAAATCTCGGCCACCCCGGCGCGGCTTGCCGCGGCCAGCACCAGCGGGTTCAACACCCCCTTCGGAGCGGGAACGCACATCGCGACACGCGGCACACCGGCAACGCGAGCAGGAATCGCATTCATCAGCACCGACGAAGGGTACGCAGCTTTCCCACCGGGCACGTAGAGGCCCACGGCATCCAGCGGCATCCAGCGCATGCCCAGCGTGAGCCCGGCATCGTCCGTTGTCTCCAGATCGCGCGGTACTTGCAGCCGGTGGAACGCCTCGATCCGCGCCGCCGCGAAGTCCAGCGCCCGCAACAGTTCCGCGGAGACGCTTGCGACAGCGGCGCCGACTTCATCTGCCGCAATGCGCAGCCGATCCGCGGTCAGCGACAGTTCATCGAAACGCTGCGTGTAGCGCAGCAATGCCGCATCGCCCTCGGCCCGCACATCGGCGACGATGGCCGCCACGGCCTGGTCGACGCGCGTGGTGGTATCGCGCGCCTGCTCAAGCAACGCCGCAAACGCCGCCTCGAAGCCGCCGTTCCTGGTGTCCAGCCGAATCATGGGTGATTCCGGGCGACAGCCCGGCCTTCTGAGCCTGCCACCGGGCTCGTCCCCGTGGTCGCGGCTGGACTTGATCCGGCCATCATTGCCCCAGTGCCGCACGGAACCGGGCAATCCAGCCGCCGATGAGCTCCGGCCGGGTCTTCAGCGCGGTACGGTTCACGATCAGTCGCGACGTGATCGGCGCGATCACTTCGGTCTCCACCAAACCATTGGCGCGCAACGTGGACCCGGTCTGCACCAGGTCCACGATCAGCCGCGACAGACCAAGCCCGGGCGCCAGTTCCATCGCACCATTCAGATGCACCACGTCGACGTGCACGCCGCGCGAGGCGAAGTGGCGCCGCGCGATGTTGGGGTACTTCGTGGCGACGCGGACCCGCGACCAGCGCGATGGATCGCCGGTCCCCGCGGTCTCGGCTGGCTCGGCCACCGACACGCGGCAGACGCCAATGCCCAGATCCAGCGGCGCATAGATCTCCGGGTAGTCGAACTCCATCAGAACGTCGGCGCCGCAGATGCCGAGTTGCGCGGCACCGAAAGCCACGAACGTGGCGACATCGAACGGCCGCACCCTGACGACATCGAGCGCCGGATCGTCGGTCGGGAAGCGCAGCCGCCGGCTGTCTTCGTCGGCATACTCGGGCGCCGGCGTGACCGCGGCGCGCGCCAGAAACTCGCCGCATTCGGCCAGGATACGCCCCTTGGGCAGCGCCAGGACCACAGGCGCGGCGAGGTCGGCTTCCGGATCGTGACCCGGGGCAGGCAGCGGAGTTGAAAACGAAACCGTCATCTGGCCGTCCCGACGCAAGGGAAGCGGCCTCTACCCTAGCCTAGCGCCGACGAAAAGGGCGCCTCTCGCGCGCCGAGAAGGGCCGAAACTGGTCCTGCCCTTCTTGACCACCTCACTCTGCTGCTGGATCGCCGCGATCAGGGCGTGCGCACGACCGTGGTTTGGGTCGGCGGTTGGGCGGGCGCGACATAGGTTGTCGTCGGCGCAGGGGCGGGCGACACCACGGTCGCGGTCGGCTGTGGGTTCGGGTGCTCGTGCACATCGACGCAACCGGCAAGACCTAGAAGAACCAGGGGCAGCAGAAAAGAAGCTCGCATCCGACGCATCCTTTGCTCGAAAAAGGGAACGTGCTGAACTCCTGCGGTTTCGTGGCTGGTCGGCGCCGGTTTTGTGGCGGCATCCTGGCCGCCCCATCACGAGCGGGTGCAGGTTGTTGACGTGCGGTCACCGATGCCTGATGCGGTGCACTGAAACGCGGAGCTGGAGCTGCCATGTGGACGCTGCTCGACCTCGCCGGCTCTGTGGCGCTGCTGCTGTGGGGGCTGCACATGGTGCAGACCGGCATTCAGCGCGGCTTTGGCCCCAATCTGCGGCGGTGGCTGGGCACCGCACTAGGGAACCGGCTCGCCGCGTTCGCCGCTGGACTGGGCGTGACGGCGGTTCTGCAAAGCAGCACCGCAACGGGCCTGATGATCGCGGGCTTCGCCGCCGGGGGCGCCGTTGCCTTGGTGCCGGCGCTGGCGGTGATGCTCGGAGCCAATGTCGGCACCACCCTGATCGTGCAGGTGCTGTCGTTCGACGTGGCAGAGGTGGCGCCCGCGCTGATCCTGCTCGGCGTCATCATGTTCCGTCGGGGCGCCGCGGCGCGGACCCGCGATATCGGCCGGGTGGCGATCGGGCTTGGTCTGATGCTGATGGCACTGCACCGGTTGATCAGTGCCATCGCGCCGTACGAGGACGTGCCGAACCTGCGCATGGTGCTGGGCGCGATTACCACGGAGCCGGTGCTGGATGTCCTGCTGGCAGCGGGGCTGAGCTGGGCGGCGCACTCCTCCGTCGCCGTGGTGCTCCTGGTGATGTCGCTGGCGGCCCAGGGCGCGGTCCCCCCGGATGCCGCCTTCGCTCTGGTCCTCGGCGCAAACCTTGGCACCGCCATCAATCCGGTTCTGGAGGGCGCGTCGGGCGATGATCCCGTGGCGCGCCGGCTGACCGTCGGCAACCTGCTGACCCGGGTAATGGGCTGCATCGTCGTGCTGTCGGCGCTGACCCGGATCGGGTCGTGGATGGTGCAGCTCGAAGCCGACCCGGCCCGCGCGGTGGCAGATTTCCATACCGGCTTCAACCTGGTCATTGCCGCGCTGTTCCTGCCGGCGCTGCGGCCGTACGCCTGGCTGCTTCGCAAGCTCCTGCCCACCCGGCTGGACGCGGAGGATCCATCGCGGCCACGCTATCTGGACCAATCGGCGCTGGAGTCGCCGCCGATCGCGCTGGGCGCCGCGGCACGTGAGTCGCTGCGCATGGCCGATGCGCTGGAGGCGATGCTGAGCGGCGCGGGCGAGGTCCTGGGTAGCACCGACCGGCGGCGGATCACCGAGGTCAGGCGGCTGGACGACATACTGGATCGGCTGAACGCCGCGATCAAACGCTACATCAGCGGACTGCATCCCGAGGAACTGGCCGACGCGGACCATCGGCGGCTGTCACAGATCGTGGCGTTCACCACGAACCTCGAGGCGGCCGGCGATGTGGTCGATCGCGACGTCATGGGACACTTGGCCAAGCGCCTGAAGCGTGGTGCCCCGCTGTCCGAGGCGGAACGCGCCGAGGCGCGGCGGCTGCTGGATCGGCTGGGCGCCACCGTTCGCGCGGCGGCCGCTGTGTTCATGACCGAAGATGCCCGGGCGGCGCGGCAGCTTGCCGCCGAGAAGGAGGCGTTCCGCGATCTGGAAGCCGCGGCCACGCGGGAGCACTTCGCGCGCCTCCGAGGTGCGAGCGGACAGCGCCCCGGGCCGGACCTCGATCTGTTGCGCGAATTGAAGCGGGTGAACGGCCACCTGGTCGCTGCCGCCGCTTACCCGGTGCTGGAGGACCAGGGCGAATTGCTGTCCAGCCGGCTACGGCTGGATTCCTAGGCTCCCTGTTCCACATGTCTCCCCTGGTGATAAGATTGGCGCGTTCAACTCAGGCTGGGGTCGGTGCAGCGTGTTTTGAGAGGCACACCGTGGCTCGGCGGCAACGCCAGCAAATCTTGTAGCTGGTGAGCGGGAACGGGCCTACATCTTGTCGTTGACGGCGAATCGGTAGGGACCGGACGCTCCACTTCGGACGCGAGGGGAGACAAAGACGTGCTCGACGCAGTGCAGATGCCAGGTCGCCACCAGGTCCACATCGACCGCTCGCGCGATGCGCTGCTGACCGATTTCGGCCGCGCCACGCTGTCCGACCGCTATCTGATGCCGGGCGAGGAGTTCCAGGACCTGTTCGCTCGCGTGGCATCCTACTATGGCGACGACACGACCCACGCGCAGCGGATCTACGATTACATGTCGCGGCTGTGGTTCATGCCGGCCACGCCGGTCCTGTCGAACGGCGGCACCCAGCGGGGCCTGCCGATCTCCTGCTTCCTGAACGAGGCGTCCGACAGCCTGGAGGGCATCGTCGGGCTGTGGAACGAGAATGTCTGGCTGGCGTCGAAGGGCGGCGGCATCGGCTCCTACTGGGGCAACCTGCGCTCGATCGGCGAGAAGGTGGGCGCGGTCGGCAAGACCTCGGGCGTGATCCCATTCATCCGGGTGATGGACAGCCTCACCCTGGCGATCAGCCAGGGTTCGCTGCGGCGCGGCTCTGCGGCGGTTTATCTGCCGGTGAGCCATCCCGAGATCGAGGAGTTCGTCGAGATCCGCCGCCCCACGGGTGGGGATCCGAACCGCAAGGCATTGAATTTGCATCATGGCATCCTGGTCTCCGACGCGTTCATGCGCGCGGTCGAGGCGGACGAGCCGTGGCCGCTGATCTCGCCGCGAGACGAAAGCCCGGTGCGGTCGATCTCCGCGCGGAGCTTGTGGGTCCGCATACTGACCGCGCGGATCGAAACCGGAGAGCCGTATCTGATCTTCTCCGACCACGTGAACCGCGCCCGGCCGGAACACCACAAGCT
>DATBKQ010000340.1:0-17440 GCA_036555825.1 Acetobacteraceae bacterium
GAGATCTATCAGCCGTTCCGCGATTTCGAGGCGATGCCAGATCCGCAGCGTTCCCGCAATCTCGATCGGGCAGAGCGCAAGTTCGATGTAATGCAGGCGCTGGGCACCGACCTGGTGCTGGTATGCAGCAATACACAGGCCTCCACAATCGACGATGATTCGCGCGCGGCGGCGGATCTCCGGGAGATGGCCGAACGTGCGGCACGGCGCGGACTGCGGGTCGGTTACGAGGCGTTGAGCTGGGCACGGCACGTCACCCGCTGGGAACACGCCTGGCGCATCGTGCAGCAGGCTGCTCATCCTGCCCTGGGGCTGATCGTCGATTCGTTCCATACGCTCGGTCTCGGTGACGATCCGTCCGGCATCGCGGAGGTCCCCGCCGAAAAGCTGTTCTTCGTGCAGATGGCCGATGCGCCGCGACTGTCGATGGACGTGCTGAGCTGGAGCCGGCATTTCCGCAACTTCCCCGGACAGGGCGATCTGGATGTGACGGCTTTCCTGCGGGCAGTGCTCGACTCCGGTTATGCCGGACCGCTCTCGCTGGAGGTTTTCAACGACGACTTCCGCGCCGCACCTGCGCGGTTTGTCGCACGCGACGGGCTCCGCTCGCTGATCCTGACCGAGGCGGACGCGTTGGGTGGAACGAGCCTGCCCGCGGTCCCCGCATTGGACGGCGTGGAGTTCCTGGAATTCGCGGTGGATGAGAGTACGGGACCGGAGTTGGTGAGCTTCCTGCGGACGCTCGGCTTCCACCATGCCGGGCGGCATCGCTCGAAGGCGGTGGACCTGTTCCGCAGCGGCGGCGTCAATCTTGTACTGAACGCCGAGCAGGACAGCGCCGCATCCGAGCACTTTCACCTGCACGGTCCCTCGGTCTGCGCGATGGCGATCCGGGTGGACGACGCCGCTCGGACGCAGGCGCGGGCGCGCGCGCTGCTGTGCCCCGATTGGCAGGAACGTATCGGCGCGGGCGAGCGGCGCATTCCCGCGGTGCGCGCGCCGGACGGCACGCTGATCTACCTGGTACAGCAGGAACCCGGCGGGCGCAGCTTCTGGGACGATGACTTCGAGATGTTGCCTGTGCCGGCGGACAGCACGCCGCTGCTCGGGATCGATCATGTGGTACTGGCTTTGCCGGCGGGTCGCATGGCGTCCCATGTGCTGTTCTGGCGCGCCTTGTTCGGGCTGAGCCCGCAGCCGCAACTCGATACGGCGGATCCCTATGGCCTGGTGCACAGCCGCGCGCTGGTCAGCCCGGGCGGAAAGTTGCGCATCGTGCTGAATGCGTCGGAAGGCCGCGGTACGCTCACCGGGCGCTTTGTCTCGCTTTACGCGGGTGCCGGCGTGCACCACGTGGCGCTGGCGACGCCGGATGCCACGCGAACGGCACAGGAATTCGCGGCGCGGCGCGCACCGCTGCTGGCAATGCCGAGCAACTACTATGACGATCTGTCGGCGCGCTGGGGGTTGGATGAGACCGCGCTCGGGCAACTGCGGGGTTACGGTCTGCTGTATGACCGCGACGAAGCCGGCGAGTTCCGCCATCTCTACACCGATGCGTTCCATGACCGATTTTTCTTCGAAGCGGTGGAGCGCCGATGCGGATATTCGGGTTTCGGTGCCGCGAACGCCTCGGTGCGGACCGCGGCGCAGGCTCGGCACAGCCCGGGTGCCACCTACATGCTGTAGCGCCAGGCGAGCGCAAGACGCCACGGAGTAAAGCCTTGATCACCGGCAGGACGCGCCTGATTGTTCACCTTGGTTTTCCGACCGAGTCCTTCAAGGCGCCGATGATCTACAACCCTTGGTTCGAGGCCAAGGGCATCGATGTCGTCGTTGTGCCGGTCGGCGTGGAAGCAGCGCATTACCCGGCGGTGCTTAAGGCGCTGTTCAGTACGACGAACGTGCATGGAGCGCTGGTCACGATGCCGCACAAGGTCGAGACCGCGCGGCTGGTGGACGAGATAACCACCACGGCGAGGATCGCGGGCGCCTGCAACGCCATCCGGCGCCGCGCCGACGGATCCTTGTTGGGCGACATGTTCGACGGCGCGGGGTTTGTCCGGGGCGTCGAGCGCAAGGGCAGGCAGATCGCAGGGACGCGCGCGCTGGTGATCGGGTGCGGCGGCGTGGGATCGGCGATCGCCGCCTCGTTGGCGGCAGCCCGTGCAGCGACGCTTGACCTGTACGATGCCGTCGGCGCTTCGGCCGAGACGCTGGCGGGGCGCCTGCGGCAGCACTATCCATCGCTGCGTGTCCATACCGGCTCCAACGACCCGGACGGCTACGACATCGTGGTGAATGCCACGCCGCTTGGCATGAAACCGGGCGACCCGTTGCCGATGGATGTCACGCGGATCGCGCCGACCACCTTGGTGGGCGAAGTCGTCATGAAAGAGGAATACACCCCGTTGCTGCGAGCAGCGAGGGAGCGGGGATGCGCGGTGCAGGTCGGAACCGACATGCTGTTCGAGATGATTCCCGCCTATCTGGAGTTCTTCGGGTTCGGCAGCACCACACCGGAAGAATTGCGCCAAGTGGCGACGATCCGGTACTGAGTGTGGCTCCTGATTTCTGTCGGCGGACCGGATCAGTGGAGGAGGAAACGTGCCATCTGCCATGCCACAGCCGGTCGTTGCTCAGCTCACGCGCGCCGCCATCTTTCTCACCGCGACGGTGAGCCCCGGACCCGAGCATCGCGTCACCGTGCGGAGCTTGTGCGGGGAGCTGGCGGCGCTGCTCCGGGCAGTGGGCTTCCGCGACCTCGAGGGTAGGCTGTCGTGCGTCATGGGATTCGGCTCCGATGCCTGGGACGGGCTGTTCGGGCCGCCGCGCCCGAAGGAACTGCATCCATTCCAAGAGATCCGTGGCCGCCATCATGCCGTCGCGACGCCGGGCGACGTCCTGCTCCATATCCGTGCAGCGCGGATGGACCTCTGCTTCGAACTGGCGACACAGGTCATGTCCCGGCTTGGGGACGCGGTCGCCGTGGTGGACGAAGTGCACGGCTTCACTTACTTCGATGACCGCGATCTGATCGGGTTCGTCGACGGGACCGAGAACCCGGTGGAGCAGGCCGCACACGACGCCACCATCATCGGCGAGGAGGACGCGGCGTTCGCCGGCGGCAGCTATGTGATCGTGCAGAAGTACCTGCATGACCTGCCGGCGTGGAACGCGCTGCCGATCGAGGCGCAGGAGAAGATCATCGGCCGCACCAAACTCTCCGACATCGAACTGGACGAGGCGGTGAAGCCGGGTTCGGCACACAATGCGCTGACGACGATCGTGGAGGATGGCAAGCAACTGGAGATCGTGCGCGACAACATGCCGTTCGGCGATGTGGGAAAGGGCGAGTTCGGCACGTATTTCATCGGCTATGCCCGGTCCCCGCACAGGATCGAGCAGATGCTGGTGAACATGTTCGTCGGCCGGCCACCGGGCAACTACGATCGGCTGCTGGACTTCAGCCGCGCTGTCACCGGCACGCTGTTCTTTGTGCCGTCCCTGACGTTTCTGGAGAGAGTCGCGGCCGAGGATGCGGTACAGTCGGCCGCAAACCCCTCCGCGGATGGATGCAGGCCGGAGGATGGATCGGAGACGCCGCCGTTACAGCCCGATGGATCGCTCGGCATTCGCTCATTGAGGGGCGGGTCCGGACTCGAATAACCCGTCTCAGCGGGGAAGATGCTTCAGCGCCTTGCCCTTGTGCAGTGCGAGGTGATCGGTTTTGTCGCTTTTGATTTCATACTGCGGCTCATCCTTGCTCGCGTGATGGACGTAGCCTTTGTAATCCACGTCGCTGGTGTGCACCCGTACGATGCGGCCGCTGACCCGGCCGGCTTCGGAATTCCAGCTTACGTGGTCGCCGACCTTGAATGTTATTGCCATGACCGACTTTCGCACTGAACCAGGACGGTCACCAAGGGAAGCATTTCGCATTCCCGCGTCAAGCTTGCACCGCGCGGTTGACCGTGCCGCCGAATTCGCGGGCGGCGAACGGCTCGACGCATTTCCCGCTCAGTTCCGCAAGCCGCGCCAGCAACCACGGTTCCGGTTGCCCGAAGCTCAGCCGCCGGACGGCAACCGGCGAGGACTTGAGCTGCGGCTGATGACTGACCGGGTCCCGCGCGTACCAGGTATGCTGGTTGGCTGCTTGCGCGCCGTGGCCGTAATGGAACGGCACGAAGACCTCGCCCGGCCGCACCGTATCGACCACCATCGCCGCGCCTTCCCACCGCCCGTTCGGCGAGGCGATCTCGACAAGGTCGCCGAGTTCGATCTGCAGCCGGGCGGCATCGGCGGGGTGAATCTCGACGTACGGCAGCGGCGCGCGTTCATTCAGCACGGCGGATCGGCCTGTCTTGGTACGGGTGTGAAAGTGATAGACCACGCGCCCGGTGATGAGCACGAACGGATAATCGTCCGAGGTCGGGTTTGGTTGCCGCCGCCAGTGCACCGGCCGCAGAAACGCCTTGCCCTTCGGATCAATCCGCGCGTAGTCAGCGCGGGTGGTCCGGTTTCCGGTCAGGAAATCGACGCCGTAGCTTTCGCACTCGTCGATGCCGGTGAAGAACCTGAGATCTTCGTACAGCCGCTCGGCGCCGCGCGGGTGTTGCTCGTTGCAGGGCCAGCGGACCGCCCCCATCTGCAGGATCAGGTCATATGTAATGCCGGAGTAGTCGCACGGCCGGTCTTTCGACACCTTGCGCCATTCCTCGAAGGCGTCCCTGGGCTGTTTGAACGGGATCAGCGGTGCGCCCGTCCGGTCCTTGAATTCCAGCCGGTTGGCGACCTCGACGAAGATGGCGAAATCGTCCCGCGCCTCGCCAGGCGGATCGACCGCCTTCATCAGGAGATTGACGCTGCGGTCCGCATTGGTGACACACCCCGTCTTTTCGCCCCACATCGCCGCCGGGAAGTAGATGTCCGCGAGGTCCACGGTCTCGGCATCGAGGAACGGGTCCTGCACCACGAGGAAGAGCCGGCGCAGTATCTTCTCGGTACGGTTCTGATCGGGCAGGCTGACCAGCGGGTTTGTGCCGATCACCCACATGAACTCGATTTCGCCGCGCTCGGCGGTCTCCATCATCAGCAGAATGTCCTTTGGGACCTCGGGATGAAATTCATCGAAGTCGATGTTCCAGCGCTCGCATAGATCGCGCATCTGCGCTTCGCTGTGGGGATTGCGGTAACCGGGATAGGAGCCGCCCGCGCCTGTCTCGCGGTTGGCCATCGCGGCGGGCTGACCGGCCATGAGCAAAGGACCCGCGCCCGGCTTGCCGAGCGCGCCCGTCAGCAAATGCACCGTGTTCACCAAGGAAGACGAGGCCGTGGCTTCGACGCTCTGGTAGAAACCTTGCAGCACGGTCGAGACCATGCGCGGCGTGGTGCCGATCCACTCGGCTGCGGTTTCGAGAGCCTGCCGGGGAATGCCGCAAATAGCCGCAACCCGGTCGGGCGGGTATTCGCGTGTGACCGCAGCGAGCTTGTCGAAGCCGACGGTATGACCTGCCACGAAAGCGTGGTTCACCCAGCCGCGCGCGATCAGCAGGTGAATGATGCCGTTCATCAAAGCGACGTTCGTGCCGACCCGTAGCTGGAGGTGCAGGTCGGCACCCTGCCGCACCGTCGGGGTGCGCCGCGGATCCACGACGATGGTACGCCCGCCACGCTGGTTTTTTGCCGCGAGCATTCGCTCCCAAAGGACGGTCTGTGCCTCGGCGACGTTGTGGCCGTAGAGGCACAGCAGGTCGGCTTGATCGACATCGGCATAAGAGGCAACGGGGCCGTCCACGCCGAAATTGGCCATCAGTCCGGTTGCGGAGGTCGCGGTACACAGGCGCGTATTGCCGTCGATGTTGGACGACCGCAGTCCGCCCCGCCAGAGCTTTCCGAGCGTGTACAGTTCCTCGACCGTGAGTTGCCCGGAGTTGTAGCACGCCAGGTTCTCGTGGCCCTGTCGCCAGGCGGCCTGAAAATTTTCGATGAAGAAGTCCATCGCCTCCAGCCAGCTCACCGGCCGCAGCGGATCGCCTTTCTTTCGGCGGATCATCGGGGCGGTGCCGCGGCGCTTCGAGCTGTTGGCGACCCAGGCGTGCTCGCCTTTCGGACCGAGGTGGCCGAAATTGACCGGATGATCGACGGCGCCGCGGACCCCGACGATGCGGCGGTCCTTCACGGCGATATCGAGGCCGCAGCCGTTGGAGCACAGGATGCAGGCCGAATGCACCCACGCATCCGGTTCACCCTCGATACCGAGATTGCTGTCGATCCTGGGCTGCATGCGATGCCCCTGCCTTACCAGAAGTCAAAGGTTTCTCGGCGCGCCGCCGGTCGCGCTTCTGGATGCATGCTGATACCAACTCCTCGTCATCGCGACCCACATTGCTGCGAGCCGCCCGGTAGGAGACTCCTCGCCAGCAGGCGATCAGGGCGCCTGCGTCGCCCGCAATCCACGACGTACGCGAGCTCGGGCTATCTGGTGCTTCAGATGAAGTCTGGATGTTCGAGTCAGCGCGGCACGGCATTCATGCAGTGATTACGTGCGACTCTCGGACTCCGGGCGACGGTGCGCCGCGACGTATGGCTCGCGAGCGTAGAACACTCATTCATTCGGCCGCACCCCCAGTATCCGCTCGAACCGCTGGCAATACGCCGGCCATACCTCGGGGTTGATCAGCCGCGGCGGCCGCTTGCCGTCCAGTATGTCGATCAACTGCTCGGCCGCGAACCGCGCCATGTTGTCGCGCGATTCATGCGTCGCACCCGCGGTGTGCGGGCTGACCAGCACGTTGTCGAACGCCATCAGCCTGTGCTCGTGCGGCGGCGGCTCGTCGTTCCACACATCCAATCCCGCGCCGGCGATCTGCTTGGCACCCAGCGCCGCGGCGAGCGCGTCCTCGTCATGGATGCCGCCGCGCGCGGTGGTGACGAAATACGCGTGCCGCTGCATCAACCCGAATTCCCGCGCGCCAATCAGGTTCCGCGTCTCGCGCGTGTACGGGCAGTTGATCGACACGTAGTCGGCCTGGCGCAGCAGATCGTCCAGGGCCTCCACCTTCTCGGCTCCCTTCGCGACAATCTGCGCCGCCGACAAATAGGGATCGTACGCCAGCACGCGCATGCGGAACAGGCCCTTGCACAGCTCCGCCAGCCGGCCGCCGACATTGCCGATGCCGATGATGCCGATCGTCTTGTCCAGCAGCTCAGACCCGATGTAGTCGTTGCGCGGAATCCCATCGGCGCGGCGCATGCGGCGATCCACCTCGATGATCCGCTTCGAAAGCGTCAGCAGCATCGCCAGCGCGTGCTCCGCCACCGCCTCCTTGTTGCCGCCCGATTGGTTGACCACGATGATGCCCTGCCGCGTGCAGGCATCCACGTCGATCGTGTCGTAGCCCGCGCCATTCGACGATACGGCGACCAGGTTCGGCGTCCGCGCCAGCAGCGCGTCGGTGACCTGCAGGTGCTTGCCGATCACCTGGCGCGACGCGCCGATCTGATAGGCATGCGCCTGCGACAGCACCACGTCGGCCTCGGCATCTGGCGTCTCGTTCTCCAGCCTGTCGAGCTGAATGTCGGGCCGCTTGGCGAGTATCTGCGCAAAGACCGGACCCGACAGATACTTCACGTAGAACACCCGCTTCGCATTCGGCGCCATCAAGGTTTCCTTTCAAGGATCATCGTATCTCGCTGCATGCGACGAAATGCCCTGGCCGCACCTCGCGCAGCTCGGGACGCGCCTGCCGGCATCCCGCCACCGCGATCGGACAACGCGGGTGAAACACGCATCCCGACGGGGGATTGATCGGGCTTGGCACCTCGCCCTGCACGGGGCGGAACGTCCGGTGCGCTTCCACCGAAGGGTCCGGCACGGGCACCGCCGCCAGCAGCGCCTGGGTATACGGGTGCAGCGGCTTGCCGAACAACTCGTCGCTGTCGGCCAGCTCGACGATCCGGCCGAGATACATCACCGCCACGCGCTGGCACAGGTGCCGCACCACCGACAGATCGTGCGCGATGAACAGATAGGTAAGGCCGAACTGCTCGCGCAGATCCTCCAGCAGGTTCACCACCTGCGCCTGGATCGACACGTCGAGCGCGGATACCGCCTCGTCGCAGACGATGAACTCGGGATTGAGCGCGAGTGCGCGTGCGATGCCGACGCGCTGACGCTGCCCACCCGACATCTCGTGCGGGTAGCGGTCGGCAAAGCGCGGGTTCAGCCCGCATACGCTCAACAGCTCACGCACGCGCGCGGTACGCCTGGTCGCATCGGGTTCGATGCCGTGTACCTTGATCGGCTCGGCGATGATATCGCCCACCTTCATGCGCGGGTTCAGCGAGCTGTACGGATCCTGGAAGATGACCTGGATGCGCCGGCGCAGTGCCTGCAGTTCCTTGCGCTCCATCTGCGCGATATCGACGCCGTCGTACAGAATCTGGCCGGCGGTCGGCCGGTTCAGCCGCAGGATGCAACGTCCGGTCGTCGTCTTGCCGCAGCCGCTTTCACCGACCAGGCCAAGTGTCTCGCCATGGCGCACGCTGAAGTCGATGCCATCGACCGCCTTCACCTCGCCGACCAACCGGCGGGCAACGATCCCTTCGGTGATCGGGAAGTGCATGGAGAGGCCCTTCACCTCCAGAAGCGGCCGCCCGAATCCACTCACGCCGCCGCCTCGCGGCGAAGATCCTGGCTGCGAAAGCACGCGGCCAGGTGGCCAGGAACGCCGGCCGGCTCGAGTGGCGGCCGCGCTTCCGCGCACGCATCGATCGCGAAACGGCAACGCGGACGGAATGCGCAGCCCGCATCGAGCCGCGTAAGATCCGGTGGCTGCCCCTGCACCGGATCGAGCCGCTCCTGGCGCGGGCGATCCAGCCGCGGAACGGAGCGCAGCAAGGCCATCGTGTAGGGGTGGCGCGGGTTGTGATAGACGTCGGCTGCCGGCCCGCTCTCGACCAGGCGGCCCGCATACATGACGTTGACCCGGTTGGCATAGCGGGCGACCACGCCCAGGTTATGCGTGATAATGATAAGTGCGACATTCAGCCGTCGCGTCAGGTCCTTCATCAGTTCCAGAATCTGTGCCTGGATGGTCACGTCCAGGGCCGTGGTCGGTTCATCGGCGATGATCAGTTTCGGGTCGCAGGCCAGTGCGATGGCAATCATGATGCGCTGGCGCATGCCACCTGAAAGCTGATGCGGGTATTGCCGCAGCCTTCGTTGCGCATCGGCTATGCCAACCAGGCCAAGCAACTCGACCGCGCGCCGGTTCGCCGCAACCCGGTCCATCCCGCGGTGCTGTTCCAGGGTCTCGGTGATCTGCCGGCCGATGGTAAGCACGGGGTTCAGCGACGTCATCGGCTCCTGGAACACCATGCCGATATCGCCGCCACGGACCTCGCGCATCTCGGCATCCGCGAGCCGCATGAGATCGCGGCCCGCGAAGCGGATCTCGCCGCGCGTGATGCGCCCGGGCGGATCGGGGATCAGCCGCAGCACCGAAAGCGCGCCGACCGACTTGCCGGAGCCGCTCTCGCCGACAATGGCGACGGTTTCGCCGGCTTCGACCGTGTAGGAAATGCCGTCAACGGCGCGCACAAGGCCCGCACCGGTGCGGAATTCGGTGTGCAACTCCCTGACTTCCAGGAGTGGTGGCAATACCCCTCCCCGACGCAGCCCTCTGACGTGCGCTTTTTCGGTATCTGTTCTCGATCGCCCGCGCCTTGCTACCGACCGCCGCTGCTCAAGTCAACGCCGCGGGCGGGCCTGCGTCAGGCAGGCGGGCCAAGCGTCCGCCGTGCGAGCGCGATGTCATATGGCGCCGGGAACGGCTGCTGCTCACGCTCGAGTCGCATCACCCGCCGCGCGGCCTTCCAGACCTCGGCCGAGCGGTAATACGGATCCTGGGCCAGCAGGAATTCGGCCTTGACCGCAGCCTCGGCATCGGTCTCGCAGTCCAGCTCGTGCCCCTGCACGATATGATCCTCCGCATCCAGAATATAGCAGCGGTAACCCACTCCGAATCTCCACGTGCCGCGCAGCGCATTGGTAAATACACCATAAATGGTAAGCAACACTTTGATGTGTGGCAATGTTTTTTCCGGCAGCAGAAATTCGCCGAGGCGATCAATCGCACTCCGCGTCGCATCGACTTCAGGGGCGCCTCGCTCACCGGCTCTTGACCCCACTTCGGTGCATCCCAGGCGGAATCCAACCGTTTCACCGCGCGCACGAAGAAGGAACGTATTGATGCAGATAAAGCTCGCCATGGTTCTTGCGGTGCTGGCCCTGGCAGGGACCGCCCCATTGCTGACCGCCTGCTACACGACGGCCGGGGCCGGCCAGGACCTGCAGGCGGCAGGCCGGGGTCTCGAGCACTCGGCCGACCGCAATACCACCTATCGACCATAGCGACAGCGACGCATTTAAGGAGGCCGAACATGGACAAGGATCGCATTGCAGGCGCCGGCAAGCAGGCGAAGGGCAGCGTCAAGGAGGCCTGGGGCAAGGTCACCGACGACGCCAAGATCGAGGCGGAAGGCAAGGCGGACAAGGCGGAGGGCCGGGTGCAGAACGCGGTCGGCGGCGTGAAGGACGCGGCGCGTCAGGCGCGCGACAAGATCGCCGGCAAGGAGTGAGCCGGCATGCTTTCCACACTGCTGCTGATCATTCTGATCATCCTGCTGCTCGGTGCGCTGCCGACATGGCCGTACAGCACAGGGTGGGGCTACTATCCGAGCGGCGGATTGGGACTGGTGCTGGTGATCGTCATCGTTCTGCTGCTGCTTGGCCGGATATGACGCAGAGCGGCGGCCGCTCAGGCCGCCACTCTCTCCGCCCGCACATCCTTGATATCGCGGAATGACAATGCTGGCGCCAGTTCGGCCGCGCGCCGCATCATGAAGGCCGAAGTGGCGAGAAACACCGGGTCGCCGTCCACGTCATCGGCCATTGCGGTGCGATTGTCGTTGACGAACCTCTGCAGGGCTGTCCGATCCTCGGACGACACCCAACGCGCCAGCGCGTAAGGGGATGGCTCGAACCCGATCGCGACCCCGTACTCCGCCGCCAACCGCGCAGCCAGCACATCCAGCTGCAGCGTGCCGATCACGCCCACCAACGGCGCCGCGCCGTCCTGGGGGCGGAACAGTTGCACGACCCCCTCTTCCGCCAGTTCGGCCAATGCCTGGCGCAACTTCTTTGCCTTCATCGCATCGTCCAGCCGCACCCGCCGCAGGATTTCGGGTGCGAAATACGGCACGCCGACGAAGTTCAGCTCCTCGCCGTCCGTCAGCGTATCGCCGATGCGCAAGATGCCGTGGTTCGGTATGCCGACCACGTCCCCGGCGAACGCCTCGTCGGCAGTTTCGCGCGCGCGGGCGAAGAAGAACTGCGGCGCGTGCAGCGGAATCGATTTGCCGGTGCGTACCTGCCTCAGGCGCTTGCCGCGCGCCAGCCGCCCCGAGCAGACGCGCGCGAACGCGATGCGGTCGCGATGATTGGGGTCCATGTTCGCCTGAATCTTGAACACCAGCGCGGTGAGCCCGGGCTCAGCCGGCTCCACCATGCGCCTGTCCGCCTGCTGTGCCCGCGGTGGTGGCCCGTACTCGGCCAGACCCTCCAGCAGGTCGTCGACGCCGATCCCCTTGATGGCGCTGCCGAAGTAAACCGGCGTCAGATGCCCGGCGTTGAACGCGCCGCATTCGAACCCGGGCAGCGCGGCGCGGATCAGGTCCACCTCGTCGCCCAGCGCCGCGAGTCGGGCGTCGGACTGCGGCGCCTCGATCGTGAGGCGGAGGTCGCGCGTTCGCAGATCGTAGGTGCCGATGAAATCCGCGGCGCGGCCCACCGGCCAGGTCACCGGCGCGGTATCGAGCGCAAGCGTGGAGGCAATCTCGTCCAGCAACTCGACAGGATCGCGACCTTCCCGGTCCATCTTGTTGATGAACGTCACGATCGGGATGTCGCGCAGGCGGCAGATCTCGAACAGCTTGCGGGTGCGCGCCTCGATGCCCTTGGCGGCGTCGATCACCATCACCGCCGCATCCACCGCGGTCAGCGTGCGGTAGGTGTCCTCGGAAAAGTCCTCGTGGCCCGGCGTATCCAGCAGGTTGAACACGCAGCCCTGGTGCTCGAAGGTCATCACCGAGGTGACCACGGAGATGCCGCGCTCGCGCTCGATCCCCATCCAGTCGGAGCGGGTGCGGCGGCGTTCGCCCTTGGCGCGGACATTGCCAGCGAGCTGGATGGCGCCGCCGGCGCGCAGCAGGTGCTCGGTCAGCGTGGTCTTGCCGGCGTCGGGGTGCGAGATGATCGCGAAGGTGCGGCGGCGGGCAATCTCGGTGGCGGGGTCGGTCATGGATGTTCCGGCGTCGGGGCCTCATGCAACGGCGCCGGGGATGAACCCCCCGGCGCCGCGCGCTTGGTATATAGGAACGAATCGACCGATAACAGAGGGGCCGCCGCGTGCCCCGTCCTACAGCAACTGAACGACGAATGGGATGTAGCCGAAGTTCATGGCCGGCAGCGAATCCTTGGCCAGATCGGTGCTGGTTCCCCAGTTCACCAGGCAGCCCTGCGGGTTCACGTAGATCCAGTGGCGCAGACCGCTGTACTGGTCGGTCTTTGGATCGCGCCCACAGGCGATGATGCAGTCCTTGTGCTTCAGCAGCTCATCCTTGGTGAAGGGCAAGGTGCCGACCAGGGTCGGATTGGCCTTCAGTCCGGCGAACCGAACATAGTCCTGCACCGCCTGAGGTGGCAGGGCGATGCCCATGCCGCCTTGATTGTAGTACATCTCGCCCGGCGGCCGCGTCTTGGTCATCTCGGTGGCGATGCGCGTGCAGATGTCGTCGATGCCCTTGTAGCCGCTGTAGGGCGGCCCGAAGCTTTGCGTGAAGGCCAGGATAGCGCTGGCGATCGCCGGACGCTCCACCTTGGTCATCTTGAGATAGGTGATGAGTTCGGCGCCCAGCCGTTGCTGGATGTCATTGAGCGGCAGGTCCTTGCCGAACTCCTTCAGCTTGCCCTGTTCGTGCAGCGCGTTCAGCACGCTGACGAACCCGCAGATGCCCCATCGACCCTGATCGATCACGCCGCTCATGTGCTTGTTCCCTCACGCCACGCCGGTCGCGCTCATAATCGAGCCGCACGGGCGATTGCGAGAGGAAATGGACCAGGAGAAAATCAGCCGTTCTTGCCCCTGATCCTTTGTCGGGAGCGGCGAGGATGGATCAGGCGGCGGCTTTGGCCAGCATCCGCTGCGCGATCAGCGCCTCGGCAATCTGCACCGCGTTCAGTGCCGCGCCCTTGCGCAGATTGTCGGACACGCACCAGAACGACAGGCCGTTCGCCACGGTAGGGTCCTTGCGGATACGGCTGACATACACGGCGTCCTCGCCCGCCGATTCAAGCGGCGTGACGTAACCGCCGTCCTCGCGCACATCCACCACCTCGACGCCCGGTGCCTCGCGCAGGCAGGCGCGCGCCTCGCCGGCGGTGACCGGGTGCTCGAACTCGACAGTCACCGCCTCGCCATGGCCGATGAACACCGGCACGCGCACGCAGGTCGCATGCACGGCAATGTTTGGGTCAAGAATCTTCTTCGTCTCGACCACCATCTTCCATTCCTCCTTGGTCGAGCCGTCATCCAGGAAGCGGTCGATGTGCGGAATGCAGTTGAAGGCGATCTCCTTGGTGAACTGCTCCGGCGTCTCCTGTTCATGCACGAACACCTTGCGCGTGTGGCTGTAGAGCTCGTCCATCGCCTCCTTGCCGGCGCCGGAGACCGACTGATAGGTGGAAACGACGACCCGCCGGACCTTGAACTGGTCGTGCAGCGGCTTCAGCGCCACCACCATCTGGATGGTCGAGCAATTGGGGTTCGCGATGATGTTGCGGCGGCCGTAATTGCGCAGCGCGTGGGCGTTCACCTCGGGCACCACCAGCGGGATGTCGGGCTCCATGCGGAACTGGCTCGTGTTGTCGATCACCACGCAGCCGGCCGCGGCCGCGCGGGGGGCGTGGATCGCGGAGACCGAAGCGCCAGGCGAGAACAGCCCGATATCCCAGCCGCTGAAGTCGAAGCTCTCCAGGTTGCGCACCTTGAGCACCTGCCGCTCGCCGAACGACACCTCCGCCCCGGCGGAGCGGCCCGAGGCGACCGCCGCCACTTCGTCCACCGGGAACCGGCGTTCCGCGAGCGTCTTCAGCATCTCGCGCCCGACCGCCCCGGTGGCTCCGACGACCGCGACCCTGTAGCCCATGGGAGTGCTCCTTTTACGTGCCGGTCAGGTAGCGATCCCGCGCTGGCGTGGCAAGCATCGGGAGAGGGAAAACCCCTGGTAAATGCCAGGCATCTTCCGTTGTGGCGCCGGGCCCCCGGCCTGCGCCACGGTGATCCGGCAGCTCCTCCGCATGAGGTCGATGATGAGCGGATCGGTCCACGTCATTCTCGGGCCCACCTACGAGCCTACCCTGTGGGACCTGCGCAAGCGCGTCGCCGCGGCCCGGAGCGCCGGAGAGCCGCTGACCTTCGTCTCCCTCAGCGCCCCGATTACCTCGGAGGTCGTCGAGGTCGCGATCGAGAGCGGCTCGCTGTATCTGATCGGCGTGCGCGCGGGCCGGGGATGGTTGGAGTTCGTGCCCGATGCGCCGCCGGACCAGGCGCGGGAAGACCGTCCGAGACTGCCGGGCTCGCGCTGGATCACCGCCGGCGAGCGCAAGGCGCTCTCCACCTATCGGGCGCTGCGGCTTGGCTGGATGATCCGCGATGCACCCGGCGCCGTGGGTTCCGTCACCTATGCCGGGGAGCCAAGCCGGCTGCTGGACTTCTTCCGCACCTGGGACGGCGCGATCACCGGACACCACGTGCGGCTCAGCCTGTGCGTGCTGATCTTTCTGGTATGCGAGGCGTTGCGGTTCCGCTCGATCGAGACCGCATGCGCACGCTGGATCCGGCCGGTCGGCGGCGCCTCGCCGGATCCCGCCGGCCTGACCATCACCGAGGCGATGCTGGAGACCGTCCAGAACTGGCACGACCGCGCATCGCGCCGCGATCCGGACATCTGGACCTGGCCGCCCCACATGCCGGATCTGATCGTGAGCTGAGGGCCGGGATCGGCCCATTCAGTTCGTCGTTAAGGCGATTGGATCAGCGCCTCCGCCGGAATGTGCAGGATTTCCGACGCCCGCGAGCGCGAACCAAGCAATCGGGCGAGATCGGCTTGAGTGTAACCGGCCTGCTCCATCCGCGCACGGATGGCGGCACTGGGGTCCGGTGGATCGATCGGCCAATGACGCCGCTCGTACTCAGAGATGAGTGCAGCGAGAACGTCAAATCTGTCGGCTTGCGGCGTGCCGTGGACAGGCTCTTTGCGGAAATATGTTTCGATCTCCGACAGTGCCCAATCGTAATCCGCTTCAGTCCGAAGCGGTCGGATATCCATGCGCATCACACAGTCTCCGGGTCGATCCTATCGTAGTCGGCGTGGGTTCCGACGAACTTCACGAGGACCCGCCTGTAGTTATACGAAACATGTACGACCAAGCGGTATGGGAAGCCCGCGCCCCCCTCGCTTCCGCCTCGGGCGATCACGGGCTACTGCTCGGCCATGGCGATGCGCCTCGACCTGCTCACCCTGAAGCTGTTCGCCGCCGTGGTCGAGGAAGGCAGCATCGCCGGCGCGGCCGGGCGCGAACGCGTCGCCGCCTCGGCGATCAGCAAGCGGATCTCGGACCTGGAGGCCACGCTCGGCCTGCCGCTGCTGACGCGGATGCGCCGCGGCGTCAGGCCCACCGAGGCCGGGCGGGCGCTGCTGCACCATGCCCGCGGCATCCTGCGCGAACTGGGCGAACTCGACAGCGAACTGGCCGGCTACGCCAGCGGCACCAGCGGCTATGTGCGCATCCTCACCAACGAGACCTGCATCTTCAGCTTCCTGCCCGAGGAACTCGGCGAGTTCCTCAGGCGCAACCCGCGCATCAAGGTGGAGCTGAAGGTGGCGGTCAGCGCGGTGATCGTGCAGGCGATCGCCGACAACGTGGCCGATGTCGGCATCTTCACCGGCGCCGCGCCCACCGCCGACGTGACCATGCTGCCGTATCACAGCGATTCGCTCGCGGCGGTGGTCCCGGTCGGCCATCCGCTGCTGCGGCGGCGGAAGGTCAAGCTGATCGATCTGCTGGAGCATGATCTAATCGAGCAGGAGCGGCGCAGTTCGATCGAGCTGTTCGTGCTGGCCGCCGCGGCGCGTCTGGGGCGCCCGCTGAAGGTGCGCGTCCGGGTGGAAAGCTTCGATGCGATGTGCCGGATGGTCGCCGTCGGCCTTGGCATCGGCATCATACCCCGGCCGTTCCCGGAGCGCCTGGGCCGCTCACTCGGCATCCGCGCGCTGCAACTCGACGAACCCTGGGCGGTGCGCGAGCACAGGATCTGCGTGCGCGATCTGGCCTCGGCATCCGGCCCGGTGCGCCATCTGGTCGCCCATCTGGTGCAGGCAGCCGGCCACGCGGCCCCATGCCAGCCATCGCGGCCCACGATGGCAGCCGGCGGAAACTAAGATTCCACAGCCGGTTCGCGCCGCTCTACGATTCGCACGGACAGTCATGGCGAGGGGAGAGGCCAGAATGAGCGCGACGCTGGACGCCAACCGAGTGATCCTGACCGGCGAGAACCCCTTCATCCGGCTCAGCCGGAGGGATGGCGATCCGCTGACCACCAACGCGAGCTTCTGGCGTATTCTGTTCAGTCCGGCCGGCGCGGGCCACGTCCTCTACCTGAAGAGCGACCTGACCGAGAATGCCTGGCGCATCTACTCCGACAACATCGCGATGACCCGCTGGCTGCAGGAGACGGTGCAGGGCATGCTGAACCCTGAACTGGCGGACCAGTCGATCCCGGTGACAGACGCGCGGTTTCCTCGTCCGAGCGGCGATGTGCGCGACTTCTGGACCGAGCGCCTGGACGGCGCCGATGGCGAGATCGCGCTGACCTGGTACAGGATCGGCGATCCGCTGCTGATCCATACCCAGCCTAACCAGGTACCCGGCCGCCGTTACGGCCTCTCCACGGTCCTGATCCCGGCGCTCGGCGCACGGCTGAGCCGGAATGGCGTGGCGGCCGCCGGCCAGGCGTGGCCCGCCGAGCGCGAGGGCCGCCCGTTCAGCACCAGCGCGCTGGCGTTCTCCGAAAGCTGGACGGAGCCGCGTTAGCGAGAGGCGCGGCCGATGTCACCCATGCTGCCGTCGCGACGGCAGTTCATCGCCGGCGGGTTGGCCAGCGCCGCTTACGCAGGCAGCGCGCTCGGCCAGACGCCGCAGCGCGGCGGCACGCTGCGCAGCATCATCAATCCGGAACCGCCCTCCCTCAATCTCGGCTTCAGCCAGTTGGAGCCGATGCGGACGGTTGGCAGCAAGATCTACCAGGGCCTGCTG
>DATBKQ010000341.1:0-3361 GCA_036555825.1 Acetobacteraceae bacterium
GGATACGAAATTCGAGAGCGGCACCGGCTGGCCCAGCTTCTACCAACCGCTGGAAGGCGCGGTCGGCACCACCGAGGACCGCAGCTTCTTCATGACCCGCACGGAAGTGCATTGCAGCAAGTGCGGCGGCCATCTCGGACATGTGTTCCCGGACGGCCCGCCGCCGACCGGCGATCGCTACTGCATGAACGGCGCCGCGATGGACTTCAAGCCGGACTGAACCGCCGGACCGCCGCTTCGTCTAGCGTCACGCCGAGACCAGGACCGGCCGGCACCTCAAGGTGGCCGTCGGCATAGCGCAGCGGTTCGACGAAGATGTCGTTCTGCAGCGCATTGTGCCCGATATCGTATTCCACCAGCGGTGGGAACGGCACGTGCGCGCCGTGCGGATAGTCCGGCAGCGACGCGACGAATTGCACCGCCGCCGCCAGCCCGATCCCGGTGCCCCACACATGCGGCGAAATCCGCAGATGCTCGGCGGCGCACAGCACGCCGATGGTGCGCGCGACATCGAACCCGCCGCACAGCGTCAGATCGGGCTGTATCACCGAGGCAAGGCGCGCATCGATCAGCCGGCGGAAGTCGAACACGCTGTACAGCGCCTCGCCGGTCGCCAGTGGCACCGGGGAACGCGTCTTCAGGCTGGCGTAGCCGGCCCAATCCTGCGGCGCGAGCGGTTCCTCATACCAATGGATATCGTACGGCGCCGTTCGCCGCATGCTCTTCAGCACGCCGTCTTCCGTGTAGTTGCCGTTGGTATCGACGGTGAGCAGCGGCCTCTCGCCGATGATGCGCCGGGCCAGCGCGGCGCGCGCCGCATCCTCTGCCGGATGGCGGCCGATCTTGATCTTGAACGCGGCGAACCCGCGCGCCGCATTCGGTTCGAGCTGAGCGGCGAGTGCGGTGTCCTGATCGTCGGCCTCGGTGAAATAGCCGCCCGATGCATAGACCGGCACGCGCTCGCGCAGCTGGCCGCCGATCAGGTCGGCGACCGACAGGTTCAGCAGCTTGCCCATCGCGTCGTGCGCCGCGATGTCGATGCCGCCCATCAGCGCGATCAACTGGTTCTGCGTGCCGAAGTGGTACATGCGCGCCAGCGCAGTCTGCGCCGCCGCCCGCTGCGCGAACACGCTGCGGCCGATATAGAGCGGCTTCACCAGCTCCAGGCAGGCGCGCGTGACCGAGGGCGGTCCCCACGCCTCGCCGATGCCCTGGACGCCGTCTTCGGTGTCCAGCAGCACCAGCCCGCCGCCGCGCCGGTTGGTCAGGCCGCGCGCCGAACCGTAGCCCTGGCCCGGCGGCAAGTGAAATTCGAGCGGAATAACGCGGATATCGCGGATCTTGGACATGGCGTTCCCTTGAAGCATCGAGGTTAGCCAGCATAGGACGCCCGTACTCGTCATCCCTGCGCAAGCGGGAATCCAGCCCATCCGCCAGTACGTTCAGAGAGGCTGGATTTCCACGTAAGCGTCGCGAAAGCGGGAATGACGGCGAAATTGGATCGAGATGTCTGCTGCGCTGCTCAGCGACACCGACTGCTGGAGCGGCACTGCCTATTGCGCGGCCATCGACCGGGCCATGAACACCGCGTCGCCGCGATCGTGATTACCACGCTTGCAGCACAAACGCGCTCTCGGGGAGCCCATTCACTTCCCATGCCTCGACCCCGCCGCGGTACCAGCGGACGTCAGTGTAGCCGAGTGCAGCAAGCCGCAATGCCGCATTGTAGCCGGTGAACCGCTCCGAGTTGACGCAGAAGACCACGATCGGCTTGGTCTTATCGCCATCCGTCAGACTATGGATCTTGCGAGCGAACCGTGCCTGAAGCGCTTCCGAAAATGCAGCGCCATGGCCAATCCCTTGCAGACCGACAGCGCCTGGTAGCGAATACCCCCAGCTATCCAAGGCGACATCGATCAGCAAAGGTGTGGTCTGCGCGAGCAACTCGCCAAGCTCAGCCGTGCGGATCGTTTTCACCCCAGGCACGTCGCGGGGCGTTGGCGCAACGAGGTCGGTCTGCAAACCACCGACCGGCGCGACGCCGGAATCGGCTTCTTCCTCGGCGTGATCGCGTAGCCCGGCGAGCCGAAAGCCTTCCTGCACATGCCGCATTTGCTCCAGGTATAGCGGATGCGGTATGCCCCGTGGCGTCATCGTCGGCGGCAGGCTCCGAACGGTCGCGAATGGCCATAGGCGGTTGGCTTGCGCTATCGCGGTTCTGGCCTTATCCGACTGACCCGTCAACGCGAAGGCGGAGGCCAGAAACAGATTACATTGCGCACGCCACGGCGGCGGCGCACTGCCACCGGCAGCTATCGCCCGCTGGAGCCATTCGATTGCCTCCTCATCCCGACCGAGCAGCAAAAGGCCATTGCCGATGCGCTGAATGGATGCCCGGTTGAAAGGTGTCAGGGGGTCAAGGCGGATCGAGCGCTGGAGCAATTGTATCGCCTCTTCCGCTTGCCCCAGGGCCATCTTGGTGAAACCGAGAAGCCTGTATGACGACAGTCCATTCGGATAAATTTCCAATATAGTCTGATATAGTGCGCCCGCCTCATCCCAACGCCCTTGTGCGCGCAGCAGGTTGGCCTGGGCTCGCATACCCCTCTGGCTATGGGGTTCAATGGCAGCAGCAGCGGCAACCAACGGCCTGGTGCGTTCAAGCAGATTCTCATCGCCGCGATTGTGGTACTCGGGCATGACGAAAGAGTTGATCAATTCGTCCGCCAGAGCGCAGATCGCGCTCGTAGATTTCGGGTCTAACTCCAGGGCCTGCTCAAACAGTGCCGATGCTTCAGCCCGGTGGGCGTCAGCACCCTTTCGCCACAAAGAATACCCGCGCATAAAGAGGTCTGCCGCATCAGGATTGTCCGGTCTCTCCCGCAAGCTACGCGCGCTCTCGGCGTAATACATCTGAGCGCCAAGCACTTCGGCAACTCGGCTGGCGATCTCTTCTTGACCGAGGGCGAGATCCTGAACGCTCTGATCGAACCGGCCTGCCCAAACCGCGCTGCTGGTCTCGGTGGAGATCAACTGTGCACTCACCCGTATTACGTCGCCGAGTTTGCGCACGCTGCCTTCGACCACGTAGCGGACGCCAAGTCGCTCCCCAATCTGTTTCGCGCCAACCCCGCGGTCCTTGAACCGAGCAGCAGACGCCTGCCCTATCACCATGAGATCCGGGAGATTGGACAAATCGGTTGACACATCTTCGGCAATCATTTCTGCCAGGTAGTCTTCATCACTATTGCCACTGAGATTGGTGAAGGGCCGAACCACCAGGGAAAGTCTCGGTGCCTTGGCCACGCTCAGATCGGGCATCGTCACCGAGGGCGATGGTTGTGTGCCCTCTCCGAGAATG
>DATBKQ010000342.1:0-1847 GCA_036555825.1 Acetobacteraceae bacterium
CCTGCTCTAAGGGCCATGCGCACGAGATTCGAGATACCGATCCTGCGAACCGACCGCCTGATGCTGCGCGCCTTCCGCGCCGCCGACTTCGACGCCTGGGCGGAGATGGAAGCCGACCCCGAGGTCCGCCGCTATCGCGGCAACAATCCGCGCGGCCGCGAGCAGGCCTGGGCGGCGATGGAGTCCGGGCTCGGCCAGTGGGCGCTGCGCGGCTATGGTCCGTTCGCGGTCGAGCGTGTTGTGGACAAGCGCTTCGTCGGCTTCGCCGGCATCCTGTATCCCGCCGACTGGCCCGAACCGGAGCTGAGCTACTCGCTCACCCGCGCGGCCTGGGGCCACGGGTTTGCCACCGAGGCGGCGGTCGCGGCGCGCGACTGGGCATTCCGCAACCACGGCCTGACCCGCCTGGCCAGCTTCATCCTGCCACAGAATGTCCGCTCCATCCGCGTCGCCGAGAGGCTTGGCGCGACACGGGAGGCCGCCATTACACTGCGCGGCTTCGAAGCGGAGTGGTGGGTGCACCGGAAATGACCAAGCTGCTTGCGCCTGATGAACCCTCGCCCGTTCGGTTGTTGCGAGAGGATGGACGTTCGGCCCTGTTCCTCACCGCCGATCACGCCGGCCGCGCCATTCCGCGCAGCCTGCGCCGGCTCGGGCTGCCGGGCGAGGAACTGGAGCGGCATATCGCCTGGGACATCGGGATCGCCGGCGTGACCGAGCGGCTCTCCTGCGCCCTGGATGCCACCGCGGTGCTGCAGACCTATTCGCGGCTGGTCATCGACTGCAACCGCAATCCTGCCGTGCCAAGTTCGATTCCGGAGATCAGCGAGGCGACCCGCATCCCCGGCAACCTCGGTCTCACGCCTGAACAGCGCCACGTGCGCTGGGAGGCAATCTTCGCGCCGTACCACGCGCGTATTCGCAGCCTGCTCGACGCCCGCCAGGCCGCAGGGAGGCGCACGATCTACGTCGCCATGCACAGCTTCACGCCGGTGTTCAAGGGCGAATCACGCGCCATGCAGGTCGGCGTACTGTACAATCGGGACGCCCGCCTCGCCTGCATCATGCTCGATCTGCTGCGTGCGGCACCAGACCTGGTGGTGGGCGACAATGCCCCGTATGCGGTGAGCGACGCCACGGATTACGGCGTCCCGGAGCATGCCGAACGCCGGGGTCTGCCGCACGTCGAAATCGAAATCCGCCAGGACCTGATCGCGGACGAAGGCGGCCAGGCGGCCTGGGCGGCACGCTTCGCAAACTTGCTGCGGATGGCCTTGGGGAAGCTGCCATGCTGAGCCGCGAAGTCCCGATCGATCCGGCGCACGCGGCACTGCTGTTCGTCGACGTGCAGAACTACAACGCCCGCCCCGACGGCGGCGAATACGCCGACATGGGTGCAACCGAGCGCGAGAGCCGCTACGGGTACTTCTTCCGCGTCATGCGGGAAACCGTGCTGCCCAACATGCAGCGGCTCCAGGCGGCGTGCCGGCGGGCGCGCATCGAGGTAATGTACACAGTGATCGAGGCGCTGACGCGGGACGGGCGCGATCTCAGCCTCGACTATAAGATAAGCGGCCTGTTCGTGCCGCGCGGTTCGTGGGATGCGAAAGTGCTCGATGCCATAGCGCCCGCCGAGGATGAGATCGTGCTGCCGAAGACCTCCTCATCGGTGTTCATTTCCACCAATATCGACTACGTGCTGCGCAATCTCGGCGTGCGCTCGCTAATCATCGCCGGCGTGCTGACCGACCAGTGCACCGATTCCGCGGTGCGCGACGCCTGCGATCTCGGCTACCTGGTCACTGTCCCCACCGACGCCTGCGCGACGCTGAGCGCGGAACGCCACG
>DATBKQ010000343.1:0-2458 GCA_036555825.1 Acetobacteraceae bacterium
TCGCTTCGCTCGCAATGACAGTTGCTGCGGCTGTCGGGAGTCGGCCGGCGCTTCGGTGCGGTGGAGGCGCTGCGCGATGTGTCGCTTGACATCGGGACGGGCGACTTTGTCGCGTTGCTGGGCCCTTCAGGTTGCGGCAAGTCAACCTTGCTGCGGCTGATCGCCGGGCTGGACAAGCCCGACAGCGGGCGGCTGGCGTGGGAGCCAGGGCTACAGCCGCGAACGGGCGATATCGGCTTCGTATTCCAGGACGCGACGCTGCTGCCGTGGGCCAACGCGGCGGACAATGTGTTCCTGCCGCTGCGGCTGCGGGGTGTGCGGCGCGAACAGGCGATGCCGGAGGTGCATGCAGCGCTGCATCGCGTTGGCCTCGCCGGCTTCGAGGCAGCGCGTCCACGTCAGCTATCGGGCGGGATGCGCATGCGTGTCTCCATCGCGCGCGCCCTGGTCACTCGGCCAAGGCTGCTATTGATGGACGAACCGTTTGCGGCACTGGATGAGTTCACCCGCCACAGGCTACAGGAGGATCTGCTGTCGCTGTGGCAGGAGTTGCGCTGCACCGTGGTGTTCGTAACGCACTCGATCTACGAGGCGGCGTTCCTGGCACGGCGCATCGTGCTCATGACGCCGCGACCGGGGCGAATCGAGCAGGAAATCGCCTCGTCCTTGCAACCAGGTGCTGAGGCGCGGCTGAATCCGACCTACGCCGCTCTGGTGGCGCAGGTGACACACGCGATGCAACGTGCCCTGGCGGCATGAAGTTCGCCCCTGCCCTGTTCGGCGTGCTGGCGTTGCTGGTGTGGGAAGCCGCGGTGCGGATCAGCGGTGTGCCGTCCTATCTGATACCTGGTCCGGTCGCGATCGTCGCCGCATTCCTGGCTGATCCGGCGGGACTGCTGTTGTCGCTGGGATCGACATTGCTGGTGACGTTTGCGGCGTTGCTGGCGGCGGCGGCGCTGGGCGTGGTACTGGCGGTGGCGATTGCCTCCAGCCGCCTGCTGGCAGCGGCGATTCAACCCTGGGCGATCGTGTTACAGGTGACGCCGATCGTGGCGATCGCCCCCTTGATCATCGTCTGGGTCGGCGATCCGTTCACCTCGCTGGTGGTATGCGCCACCATCGTGGCGTTTTTCCCCGTATTCGCCAACACCGCGGCAGGGCTGTCATCGGCACCGGCGGAGCTTGCGGACCTGTTCCATCTGTATGGTGCCGGGCGAATCGCCACGCTGCGGCTGCTGAGGCTGCCGGCGGCGGTGCCGTATTTCCTGGCCGGGCTACGGATTTCCGGTGGGCTCGCGCTGGTGGGTGCGGTGGTCGCCGAGTTCGTCGCGGGCTCGGGCGGGTTCGCCTCGGGGCTGGCGTATCGCATTCTGGAAGCAGGCTACCGGCTGCAGGTGCCACGGATGTTCGCGGCACTGGTGCTGCTGTCGCTCGCTGGGATCGCGATCAACTTCGGGCTGGGGGCGTTCGCTGCGATGGTCACCAGACGGAGAGAACCGCGGTAATCGAACAAGGATCAGTGTGCGAAAACGATGTGGATGCCGGGGCCAAGCCCCGGCATGACGCGGGCGGCTATTCCGCCGCAGCACGCCACCCGGTCGGCCACACGGCGTCGTTCAGCCGCTCGCGATAGGCCTGCTGCCAGTCGTCTGCCGCCAACACCGCCTCGCCGCTGCGCACCTGGCGGAAGATGTCCGGCTGATCGACGCATGGCGGCGTCGTGCCTTTCTCGCGCACGGCACGTGCCGCCATCAGCAGGCGGCGACGCGTGCGGGTGATCATCTGATCGCTGGGTGCGAGATGCTCCCACGAGTGATCGACGATCCGGCCCATGCTTTCGGTGATCGCCTGGTCCTGCATGGCGATGTGGGTGATGCCGGTATAGATCACGTCGCTGCGCTGCGCCTCGCGATCGATCAGGTAGTCGTTCGCCGCGTTCTGCACCGGACGGAAGCGGCCGAACCAGTCGGTGGTGTCGGGCAGCAGATCGGGCGCCGGCGTGGCACCTGGGATCGGCTTGCCGCCGGACAGTGCCGCGCTGCGCGAGGCCTGCTTCCAGGAAAAGCCGACGAACATCACGTGCGTGTCGTCCATCGGCACCCAGGCGCGCGCGATCACGCGATCGACGAAGTCGCCCTGCGGGATGAAGGTCCAGAACGGGAAGGCGAAATGCGCGAAGCGCCAATAGGTCCTGCCCGCCTCGGCCGGACGATAGGCGCAGTACATCGTGCCCCAGTCGGTATCGGTTACATGATACTCTGGGGCGCGATTGGCGACCTGGTACATCAGCCAGTTGTCCGCATCGACCTGCTCGGGCCGCACCGAGCCGACATGCAGCCAACTGAAATGCGAGGTGTCGATGTCGCCTTCCAGCGCCTGCAACCAGTTGCATTCGCGCTGGGTGAATGTGACGGAGAGGTCGTTTTCCGGCAGCAGTGTCGCCTCGATCTCCGGCATC
>DATBKQ010000344.1:0-5049 GCA_036555825.1 Acetobacteraceae bacterium
TCGCGACTGATGCCAGCGCCCAGCGTGGCGGCAGCCGGTTAGACCGGGCGCTCTTGCGCCGGCGTGAGCCGAAGTTAGACTTTTCAACGATCCAAACAGGAACCGACCAGCCGATGAACAAGGTTGCCACTCTGGCCGAAATTCGCCCGACCTCCGCGATCGACCTGCCTGACAGCAAGGTTTCGGCGCGCGAGGCTTTCGACATCGAGACCGACATGGTCGTGCCGGCGTTCTCGGTGCGCACCGAGCACGTGCCCGATGTCGATACGGCGTACAAGTTCGACCGAGAGACGACACTGGCGATCCTTGCCGGCTTCGCGTTCAACCGACGTACCATGATCCAGGGCTATCACGGCACCGGCAAATCGACGCATATCGAACAGGTGGCGGCGCGGCTGAACTGGCCGTGCATCCGAGTCAATCTCGACAGTCATATCAGCCGCATCGACCTGATCGGCAAGGACGCGATCGTGCTGAAGGACGGCAAGCAGATCACCGAGTTCCGCGAGGGGATTCTGCCGTGGTGTCTGCAGCATGCCTGCGCGCTGGTATTCGATGAATACGACGCCGGTCGGCCCGACGTGATGTTCGTGATCCAGCGCGTGCTTGAGGTCGAGGGCAAGCTGACGCTCTTGGATCAGAACCGGGTGATCCGGCCGCATCCGTCGTTCCGGCTGTTCTCCACTGCGAATACCGTAGGGCTTGGCGATACCACCGGGCTCTATCATGGCACGCAGCAGATCAACCAGGGCCAGATGGACCGCTGGAACATCGTAGCCACGCTGAACTACCTGCCGCATGCGATGGAGACCTCGATCGTGATTGCCAAGCTGGGCGCCGATGCGAAGGACGCGGCGGTGAAGAAGCGCATCGAGGCGATGGTGGCGCTGGCGGATCTGACGCGTGCCGGCTTCATCAACGGCGATATCTCCACGGTGATGTCGCCGCGAACGGTGATCACCTGGGCGGAGAATGCGCGCATCTTCGGAGACGTGGGGTTCGCATTCCGGGTGACGTTCCTGAACAAATGCGACGAGGCGGAGCGGGCGACGGTGGGCGAATACTACCAGCGCTGCTTCAACGAGGAGATCCCGACCGGCGGGTTCACCACGCGGAAGTTCAATTGAGAGGGTTCACACGGAGAACACGAAGGACACACGGAGAGCCACCGAGCAGGAAAATGGCGCTTCGCGCGATGCGCTTTCAGCCTCGTGGCGAAGCTCCGAGGTGTCCGTGAGTGAGAATCGTTTCTGACGGCAGCGGAACGAGATGAGCGGCACGAACAAGGACAACACACGGTCGGAAGAATTCAAGCGCGCCACGGCGGGCGTGCTGCGCGCGATCGCGGAAGTGCCGGATGTGCAGGTGGCGTTCCAGCCGGGTCCGTCGGGCGTGTCCGGCAAGCGGGCACGCCTGCCGTTGCCGACAAGGGCGCTGCCGCCGCAGGAGATGGCCCGGCTGCGCGGTCAGTCGGATGCCATCGCGCTTCGCCTGCGCCACCATGACGATACGGTGCACGCGGCGCGGATGCCGGCGCGGCGCGAGGCCAAGGATGTTTACGACGCGCTGGAGCAGGTGCGCGTCGAAGTGGTGGGCTCTCGCCACATGGCTGGCGTGGCGGCCAACCTGCAATCGAAGCTGGCGGAAGAATGCGAGGCCGAAGGCTACGACCGCATGACGCGGAAGGACCAGTTGCCGGTGCAGGCGGCGCTGACGTTGTTGGCGCGCGAACAGATGTCGGGCGAGAGGTCGCCCCAGGCGGCGCGCCGCATCCTGGAGATGTGGCGCGACACACTGGGCGAGACCGCGGATTCCGCGCTGGCGGAAATGAACAGCGCGCAGGACGACCAGCGCGCCTACGCGCGCGCCGCACGCAAGCTGCTGGCCGCGCTCGATCTCGCGGAAGCCGAGACCGACGCCGAACCCGAGGACAAGAACGAGGATGGCGAGGAAGGCGGCGAGCAGTCAGGCGAACAGGACGAGCAGCAGGACGGTTCCGGCCAGAGCGAGTCCGAGCAGGACAGCATGCTGGGCGCCAATCCGGAGGAAATGGAAGGTGACGCCGCGGACGACGAGGGTACTGAGTCGGACGAGGAAGCCGCGGTGGCGGAAGGCGATGACCGACCGGGCGGACCGCAGCCGCGGCGCGAACGGCCAAACCCCGACCACGAGGCGGTGTACAGGGCGTATACACGGCTGTACGACGAAGAGATCGATGCGGAAGAGCTGTGCGATCCCGATGAGCTGACGCGGCTGCGCCAGCAGCTCGATCAGCAGTTGCAGCATCTGCAAGGAGTGATCTCCAAGCTCGCGAACCGGCTGCAACGCCGGCTGCTGGCGCAGCAGACGCGCGCGTGGGAGTTCGATCTCGACGAGGGCCTGTTGGATGCGGGGCGACTGTCGCGCGTGGTGGTGAACCCGCTGCAGGCGCTGTCGTACAAGCGCGAGCTCGACATGGAGTTTCGCGATACCGTGGTGACCTTGCTGATCGACAACTCCGGATCGATGCGCGGGCGTCCGATCACGGTGGCGGCGATGTGCGGCGACATCCTGGCGCGCACGCTGGAGCGCTGCGCGGTGAAGGTGGAGGTGCTCGGCTTCACCACGCGCGCCTGGAAAGGCGGGCAGAGTCGCGAGAAGTGGGTGCAGGAGGGCAAGCCGCGCAATCCGGGGCGGCTGAACGATCTGCGCCACATCATCTACAAGGCGGCCGATGCGCCGTGGCGGCGCGCGCGCAAGAACCTCGGGCTGATGCTGCGCGAGGGGCTGCTGAAGGAGAACATCGACGGCGAGGCGCTGCTGTGGGCGTATCGCCGACTGCTGGTGCGCCCGGAGCATCGCCGCATCCTGATGGTGATCAGCGACGGCGCGCCGGTGGATGATTCCACGCTGTCGGTGAACCCGGGCAACTACCTGGAGAAGCACCTGCGCGAGGTGATCCGCGACGTCGAGAACCGCGACCAGGTGGAGCTGATCGCGATCGGCATCGGCCATGATGTTACGCGCTATTACCGCCGCGCGGTCACCATCGTGGATGCCGAGGAACTCGGCGGGACGATGATGAAGAAGCTGACCGAGCTGTTCGACGAGGACATGGACGCGGCGTGGGCGCGCGCGGCGAGCGAGCGCGCGGCGCTGGTGGTGTGAGGAGGAGCACGCGCCGCGCTCCCCCCTTTGTGAAAGCGCTCAGGCAGTCCGCATCAGGCCGAGTTGCTGCAAAGCGGCAACTCCGTCATCCAGCCCGACTTCTTCCGCGATCTTGCCGTCTTTCAGGCGAAGCACGGTCATTCCGCTGAATCGCATCTTGCGGCCGGACGCCGCCGGGAGCGAACCGGCGAGGAAGTCACCAAATGCTGCCCCGGTATGCGTTCCGCCGCCTTCCCAACGACCGACAACGTAATCGCCTTCGGCGATCAGGTCGGCCGTGCCCCAGAAGTTGAGGTCGGGAAACGCATTGCGGAAGTCAGTCATGAAGTTCCGCACGTCCTCGCGGCCGCGCCGCGGCGCATGCAGCGAATACTGAAGCAACATGTCAGGCGTCGCCAGATGGTCGATGACCTCGGGGTTCCAGGGATTGCCCCAGAACTCCTTGAACCAGCGGCCCACGATGGCCTTGTTCTCCTGTTCCCGCGCCATGGTCGATCTCCTCTTCTTCGATGGTCGCGGGACGAAGATAGAGAGGCGAGGTATTGGACGCCCTCCGGTTATTGCTTTGCCAAAAGGCCGATGATGGTTGAGCGCGTGGTTCAGACCTGCGAGCGATTCCGCCTTCGGTCATCACGCGCTAATCAAGGAGCCATGGCGCCGCGCTCGCCTGGGCGATCTGCCTCACCTGGTTGAGCAGTCCCGGCCCCACCGGGATTCCTTCGGCCATGCGCTTCGACGCGTTGTTCCATTGCGGGTCGCCGGCGACCATCACAGGCTGCGCCGGGTCGACCGGCGTGGTCGCGCGCAGGTCGTTGCAGAACCGCGCAACATCGGTCTGGAACTCGTCGGCCTCGCGGAACAGCGTCGGACTGATCGCCATGAAGAAGTGGCCGATGTCCATGCCTTGCGGCTTCTTCGTGTGCTGCGGATCGGTGATCAGCGTGGCACCCGACAGGCACGACGCCAGGATGTTCACCATCGCGGCCAGCCCGTAGCCCTTGTAGCTGGAGTTCTCCGGCGACCCACCGAGCGAGGTGAGGAAACCGCCCTTCTCGCGCGCCTCCAACGGGTCGGTACTCGGCAGGCCCTCCTTGTTCAGCACCCAGCCGGGAGGGCAGGGCAGTCCCTCGTTGGCCTTGTTGCGAATGCGCCCCGCCGCCACCGTGGTCGTCGCCATGTCCAACAGGAACGGCCGGTCGTCGCCCGAGGGGGCGGCGAACGACCACGGATCGGTGCCGAGTTTCGCCTGCCTGCCGAAGGTCGGCGCGACCTGGATGCTGGAGGCCGAGGTGCAGGCGATGCCGATCAGCCTCTCTCTGGCCGCCATCAGCGTGTAGTAGCCGGTGGCGCCGAAATGCGCCGAGTTGCGCACGGCGGCGATGGCCATGCCGGACGCCTTCGCCTTGCCGATCGCCACCTGCATGGCGAAGTGTGCCGGCACATGTCCCAATCCGCCTCCGCCATCGACCAGGGCGGAGATCGGGGTTTCCTTCACGATCTTGGGCCGCGCGTCCATCTTCGCTCGCCCATTGCGGCGCAGCCGGTCATAGCCCGGCAGCATCGACATGCCGTGGCTGTCCACGCCGTGCAGATCGGCCCAGGCGAGGATGTCGGCGGTGGTTTCGGCGTTGTCCTCCGGCATGCCCCAGGCGAGCAGGATGGCTTTGATCTGGGCGCGATGCGTCGCGTACGGGGCCGGCATGGATGTCTCCTTCCTGGTGGCAGGCAGCCTTGCGCGCGCACGGCATTCCGGCAAGTGTGCGAAACGCCATGCAGAGGTGGATAATGGTGGACGGCGCGGAGTTGTTGCGGGCACGCTTCGGGATCGATCTGCCGGATGTGGACGTGCCGCCCGAGGTCGCGCCGCTGCTCGACCGCCGGGTGACGCGCCGCTACACGGAT
>DATBKQ010000345.1:0-6654 GCA_036555825.1 Acetobacteraceae bacterium
GGCCGGTGAGCAACGGGGCCAGCAGCAGCACCAGGGCCATCTGCACGCCCTGCACGAGAAGGGCCTGGATCACTGCCACACTGCGAGTGCCAGCAACAGGATGACCAGGGCGGCGAAGACGAAGCCGAGATAGCGCCGGATGGTGAGGAACTGCAGATGGTTCAGCGCCTGCGAGGTCCACCACACCGCGCCGGCGATCGGCGCATACAACGTGTCCCAGATCGGATCGGCGATGTACTTGTCGATCCGCGCCGGCGCGGTGTCGCCGGGCGGCGGCAGCGTGACGGTCTCGTGCGCACGGAATGCAACCGCGCCATAAACCCTGCGGATCGGCTGTGCGAAGCTGGCGGCGGTGTATTGGGTCTCGGGTCGCGGATCGGGGAAGCCGCAGTCCCAGGCGGGAGCGCGGCGCAGCGCGCGCGAAGCGAAGCGGTGGATCGCCAGCACGGCGAGCCAGGCCGATGCGGCGATGAACAGGAACACCAGCAGGCCATTGTAGGAGCTGCGCGCGGCTTCGACCGGCACGATCGACAGCCACGCGACGGCAAGCTGCGTCGGCATGTGCGCGCCGGTCAGCGCCTGCGCCACCGGCGCCAGCAGGTCGATCACGGCGCCGGGAAAGATGCCCGCGAGCAGGCAAAGCGCGGCGAACCCGAACATCGCGTTGGTGGACCAGCCGTCCACCTCGCGCGCGTCCGCCGCCGCGCGGCTGCGGGCCCGACCCAGGAAGGTGACGCCGAACGCCTTGACGAAGCAGGCGGCGGCGAGTGCCGCGGAGAGCGCCAGCAGCGCCCCATCCGCGGGGATCGCCAGCTTCAGGCCCCATTGCGGCAGGTCCGGATGCAGGAGGATCGCCTGAAAGGTCAGCCATTCGGAGACGAAGCCGTTCAGCGGCGGCAACGCGGAAATCGCAATGCAGCCGATCAGGAAGGCGAACGCGGTCTTCGGCATGCGATGGATCAGCCCGCCCAGGCGATCCATGTCGCGCTCGCCGGTCGCGGCGAGCACGGCACCGGAGCCAAAGAACAGCAGGCTCTTGAACACCGAGTGGTTGAACACGTGGAACAGCGCTGCCGTGAGGCCCAGCGCGGCAGCGGCGGAAAGCTGGTTGGCGCCGAACGCCAGCGCGAGGCCAAGGCCGATGAAGATGATGCCGATGTTCTCCACCGTGTGGTAGGCGAGCAGACGCTTCAGGTCGTGCTCCATGAGCGCGTACAGCACACCCAGCACCGCGGTGATGCCGCCGACCGCCAGCACCAGGGTACCCGACCACCAGGTCGGGGCGCCGAGCAGGTCGAAGGCGATGCGGATGAACCCATACACCGCGACCTTGGTCATCACCCCGCTCATCAACGCCGACACGTGGCTCGGCGCGGCGGGATGGGCGAGCGGCAGCCAGGCGTGCAGCGGCACCACGCCAGCCTTCGATCCGGCGCCGATCAGCGCCAGCACCAGCGCCAAGGCGGTCATGCCGGGCGACAAATGCGCGCCGCGCATCGCCGCGAAGGTGTAGCCGCCGGCAGGACCGGCGAGCAGGCCGAAGCACAGCAGCAGCGCGAGGCCCGAGAAGCTCGCCATGACGATATAGACCAAGCCGGCCTGCGCGTTGCCTTCCTCGCGATGGTGCGACATCACCAGGGCCCAGGAGGCGAGCGACATCAGCTCCCAGGCGAACAGGAAGCTGAACGCATCGGCCGCCACCACCACGAGGTTCAGGCCGGCGAGGAATGCGGGATAGAACGGCAGCACGCGTTGCGGTTCGTGCTCATGCCGGCCATGGCCGAGCGCGTAATAGCTGGCGCCGGCGCCGCCCAGCCCGACGACCGCCAGGAAGAACGCGGCCAGCGGATCCAGGCGGAACTGCGCACCGATCCAGGGCAGACCAAGCGGCAGCGTGATGGAGGATGGGCCGGCGCCGATCGACAGCAAGCCGATCAGCAGCAGCACCAGCGAGACGATCAGGCTGCCGCCATAGACCACCCGGCCGCCGGACCGCGTGCGCGCGATGAGCGCGCCGGTCAACGCAAGCGCAAGCAACAGCGCGACACCGACGAGCGACAGTGCGATCATGCGCGCGGCGGTTTTGGCGAGGGAGCCAGGAGGCGTACGCCACGTCCACCCTGGATGCTGATGGCCCCCTCGGCGATCAGCTCGATTCCGGCTTCGTGCAGCGCATCGATCAGCTTCATCAGCGAATCGACGTTGCCGCGCACCACGCTGTCGCTGGCCTCCATCCGCTGGATTGTCGGCACCGACAGGCCGGACAACTCCGCCAGCCCGCGCTGGTCGAGACCCAGCATGGCGCGGGCTGCCCGCATCTGGCCGGAGCTGATCAAGACGGAGCCATGCAATATGATGTGGGAAGCATCAAACTACATGCCTAGTCCAGCACAATCGCAGGATCAAGCGGATTTTCATGCCCGCCCGCAGCCAACCCGGCGCGGTTGTCAACCTTGGCTAAACAACTCCTCATTATGATCGCGCGCCAAAGAGGCGGTGTCAGATGTTCTCGCTACGCGGGGCGTGCCGAAGTTTGTCCTGGCTGGCGACCAAGACAGCAGCGCTTTCCATCTCCCTGATCCTGCTCGTGCCTGCTGTCGGCGCGCTCAGCTGGTGGCGCCTGGATGCGTCCGCGGAGAGCGAGGCGAGCGCGACCGCGTCGCGCGGCGCTGCGATCATCGCACAAGAGGTTGCCCGGACCATCGAACGGATAGACCTTACGCTGCAGACCGTGGTCGGCGGCCGTCAGGCGCCACAGAGCGACGAGCTAACACCGCAGCAACGATACGCACTGCTGGGCGAACGAGCCCCCCGTGACCGCTACATCGGCTTCATCGACGTGATCGGTGCCGACGGCGGCATCATGGCCAGCACGCGCCCGGGCCAGGAACTGAAGAACTGGGCCGACCGGGATTACTTCTGGGCGCAGCGCAACGAGGCCGTGGCTGGCCCGTTCGTGGGCAGGCCTTTCGCGGCCACACGCGACGATACGGTAGCGATCCCGGTGAGCCATCGCATCGATCGCGACGGTCAGTTCGCCGGGGTCGCCGTTGCCGCACTGCGGCTCGTCTACTTCCGCGAACTGTTCGGAAGCCTGCAGCCAGGCGCGGGAGATTCGGTCACGCTGCTGAGCGACGACGGCACCATCCTGATGCGCCTTCCGTTCGATCTGAACGATGTCGGTCGCAGAGCCGATGCCGCCGGCCCATTGCACGATTTCATCCACAGTGGGGCGGCAGCGACCACGTTGCGTGCATCGGGCGTGCACGATGCGCAGGAGATCGCGCTCCATCGCGTAGCCAATCTGCCGCTCGTCGTCAGCGTCGGCGTCGCGATCGACAAAAGCCGGATCTGGTGGCTGGTGTGGACAGGTGCGGCAGGCGCCGTAGCGGCAATCGTTCTCGCCCTCTGGGCTTGGCGGCAAACCCGCGCACGGCAAACCGCCGAGCGCGAGAGCAAGGAGAAGTCGCGCTTCCTCAGCGACATGAGCCATGAGCTGCGCACTCCCTTGCAAGGTGTCTTGGCCTACGCCGACAGGTTGTCGCTCGATCCCTCCTTGGCGCCTGCGCAGGCGCACGATGTGAACGAGATTGTCCGTGCCGGCAAACAGATGCGCAGTGTGGTCAACAAGGTGCTGGACTATGCGCGGATCGAGGCACTCGGCCCGGCACTTCATCCGCAGCGGCTCGAAATAAGTTCCCTGATCGAGGAGTGCATGGCGGTGATCGAGCCCGGCGCCAGGGCGCGGGGATTGACAACCCGTATCACTGTGGATCCCGGTGCACCAAGGTATTTTGTCACCGATGGCAACCAGCTCAGACACATACTGGCTAACCTGCTGAGCAATGCGGTGAAATATACGCCTTCAGGCATGGTTGAGTGTCGCCTGGGCGGCGACTCCGAGCACCTGACGATCGAGGTGGCGGATACCGGATTAGGCATTCCGCCCGCGAAGCGGCATCGGTTGTTCAAGGAGTTCGAGCGGTTTGGCACGGAACGCACGGGGATCGAAGGCACCGGCCTCGGTCTTTCGATCGCACACCGGCTCGCGCGGCGGATGGGCGGTCATATGGGCCACCGCGATAATGCGGGCGCCGGCAGCGTGTTCTGGCTGGAGCTTCCGGCCGCCACGGCGGAAGAACCTGATACGCGTGTAGAGAGCGCGAGGACCGTGTCCGACCGCTGTCTGAGCCTGCTGGTGGTGGACGACTCCGATATCAACCGCGAGGTCACCGCGTCGTTCCTGCGTACGGCAGGGCACGGGGTCAGAGAGGCGCGGAACGGCGCCGAAGCAGTGCAGATCGCGGCGGCCGAGGACTTCGACCTCGTCCTGATGGATATGCGGATGCCGGGGTTGGACGGGCTCGAAGCAACGCGGGCGATCCGGGCGCTGGAAGGATCGCGCGGCTCGGTGCCGATCGTGGCGATCACAGCGAACGCGCTCGATCACCACGCCGAGGAGTGCCGTCGGGCCGGAATGTCTGAGCACCTGGCAAAGCCGTTTACGCGTATAGAGCTGCTGGCGGTTGTCGCGCGCGCCGCCGCACACCGGCCGTTTGCGCCGCGCCAGGTTTCGGCCATCGATCCTGACGCCATTTCCCAGCTCGTCGCATCGGTTGGCGAAAGCGCTGTCGGACGCCTGTTCGACGAACTGGCATTACGGATCGAATCCCTGCTCCGGCAGGTCGAGGACCCCACGGCGACAACCTCGCACGAACACTTGGCCGACCTGGCGCACGAGCTCATCGGCAGCGCCGGGACGCTGGGCTTCAAGCGTCTGGCAGAAGCCGCTACCCGGTACGAAGCCATGCTCGCCAGAGGGGACGCCGACAGCACGGAAATCCGGCGTGCCGCGCTGACCGCATTGTCGGAGCTACAGCGCAGGCGATCGCTTGAGACGCTTCTCGCGCATTAGCTAGGAGCATGATCGGATCAGGTTGACCCGACCATGCCCTGGCAACTCGTTGACAAGAACGCGGTTCACGCTTTCTGACGATGCTTCCTCAAGCGATCGCGCTCCAGCTGCGGGTCGGCCCGACAGATACCCAGCACCCGCCGGCCCTCGGACAACTCGACAGGTTCACCGAACAGGCGCGCCGGCTCTTGCCGACGATCCCAGACAAGCGCCGCCGGCGCGGCCAGCCCGAATCCTGGATGGCCCCTGTGCGGTGACGGCCCCACCAGCCCTGCCACGGCGCGCAGCAGATCGATCGGCTTGAACGGTTTCGCGAGGAACCCGGTGGCACCGACGCGCTCAGCCCTGCCACGAACCCCGGCATCGTCGAACGCCGTCAGAATCAGGATCGGTACGTCAGCGTAGCCATCGAGCCCGCGGATCTCGGCGCAAGCGGTGAACCCATCCAGTCGCGGCATCTTATAGTCCAGGATGATCAACCGCGCCTGGGTGCGCATCGCCAGATCGAGTGCCTCGACCCCGTTCACCGCGAGCAGCACGGTGAATCCCTCGGCTTCGAGAACGAACCGCAGGATACCGCGAACGATGGAGTCATCGTCCGCGATGATGATGTCATGGGCGCCGAGATCGCTTTGCATGCGGGCTGCCTCCACCGCTATCCTGCCCGGATAGGGTTGCCTGGCAGTTAACCCGCCATGCCCCAAAAGCCGGCGATGTGCTCCACGGCGATTGGTGGCCAGTCGTGGCCCAGGGCGGGGATGCTCCACAGCTCGACGACCGGCTCGCCACGCACCCGCCACCGGTCGCGCCTCGCGTCGCCAAATTCCCGGGTCTCCATGCCTGCCGGATGGATCCCGTTCAAAGAGACCCATTGCGTTGCGAGCAACCTGGCGTTCTCCGGATCGACGACCCGATCGGCGATGCCGCGCCAGACCGAGAGCCTCGGCCACGGCCCGCGAAAGCCGGAGGGCGCGGCACGCCGCGCCTGGTCGGCCCAGGCCGCTGGCGAACGTGCCGGCCCGGCTTCGGCCATTCGACGCAGCGCCTCCGGCACGCTGCTCGCCGCGCCGACCGGCAGGCCGGCGGCAACGGCGCCAGCCGCGAACACCTCGGGGTAAGCGGCCAGCAGCGCCGCCGTCATGGCACCACCGGCCGACAGCCCGGCGACGAACACACGCCCTGGATCCGACCCGAAACGCCGAAGCGCGCCGGAGACCATCTGGCGAATCGACAGCGCTTCGCCGTGGCCGCGCGCGACGTGCATGGGGCGGAACCAGTTGAAGCAACGGCCCTGGTTGTTGTCGTCCGACTGCATCGGCAGCACCAAAGGGATGCCTAGCCGATCGGCAAGTTCGCTCCACCCCGCATCGGCTGCGAAGCGCGCGGCGCTCTGCCCACAGCCATGCAGCAGTACGATCAGTGGCGCACCCGCCTCGGGAGGGTTCGTGGGGGCGTGCACCAGCATGCGCAGCCGTCCCGGGTTGCTGCCGAAATCTTCGACCTCGAGCAAAGACCGCGCGAGCGGCGCCGTCGCCGGGAATGATGCCGGTTGGAGTGCCGGCGGAACCTTGGCCGCCGCGATCGCCGACGCTGCCTTCAGTGCGGTTCGTATGCTGCGGCGGGCGATCCGCAATTCGCGCGACCATTTCATGCTCGGTCAGCACTCCTGCCGTTTCTTCTGATATTAGGGGTCGTGCTGCACCGCAGCAAAGGGGTTGCATGACGATCGTTCGGTGTCG
>DATBKQ010000346.1:0-5923 GCA_036555825.1 Acetobacteraceae bacterium
TGCTTCGCTGCGCTCGCAATGACACCTGAGAGTGCATCTCGTTTACTGTCAGGGTAAACCCGCTCAAGCACCGGATGCAGCCCAGCGATGGCTATCCCATCGCATCCGCCACAATGGCGTCGGCGGCTTTTTCGCCGATCATGTAAACCGCGGAGGCGATGAAGTAGCCGGGGATGCGGGGAAATACCGATGCATCCACCACGCGCAGTCCGGACGTGCCAATTACGCGAAAGTCGCTGCCCAGTACGCTCCCGATGGCACAGGTGCCACAGGCATGGTGGCCCCAGGCGTGGTCGCGCACGAACCGCGCCAGCTCCTCGTCCGTCTGGATATGCGGCCCCGGGACCTCTTCCGCCGCGATGGCGCCCGACCGCAGCAGCGGCGCGCCAAGCCTGCGCGCATAGCGAATGCCGGCGACCACGGCTCGCAGGTCAGCCTGGTGCGGATCGTCCCCGTGGTCGAAGTAATGGAAATCGATCAGCGGCGGCTCGGTCGGGTCCGTCGAGCGCAGCTTCACCGTGCCGGCACGGTTGCGCGTGTGCGCCTTCAGGATGCTCCAGGTGAGGCAATTGCGGTGCACAGCGATATCGCGCGAATAACCCGGGAAGTAGCCCCTGAACGGTGCCAGCAGCGACATCAGGAACAGGTCGGGCAGCATCGCATCCGTTTCCGACCGCAACGCGATCGTCAGAGCGGCGCCGTTCGACGAGTACATGCCCAGCCCCCAGCGCGCCCACCGCCGCCACACCGGATCGCCGCGCTCGAACGACGCATCGCGCAGCGAAGGCCAGACCGGCACCGCCATGCGGTTGACCACGCCAACCTCGTAGCGATCCTGAAGATTCGTCCCGACACCCGGCAGATTCACCACCGGGATGATGCCCAGCGCCTCCAGCTCGTCCCCCGCGCCGATCCCGGACAACATCAGCAACTGCGGCGTATTGAATGCGCCACCTGCCAGGATCACCTCGCGCCGCGCATGGACCACGCGCGTCTCGCCCGATGCACCGGCGGCACGCCGGTCCGCGCGATAGAGATTCGCGCCGTGGCGGTACTCGACTCCAACCGCGCGCTTATGCGGGTCGAACAGCACGCGCGTGGCCAGCGCCTGCAAGCGCAGATCCAGCAGGCGCGGCCACCGCGTGGCCACCGCGCGCAGGCGTTCGCGCGTGCCGGTGCGGCAATGACGATGCGTGGTCAACGGCGTGTAGAACAGCCCTTCGGAGCCTTCCGCCAAGACCGAACGGTCGTTGGGATCGCCGAAGGAGCGCAGCAGCACCTTCAGCCTGTGCCACCAGCCCTGCCGCTGATCCAGCACCGTCAGCGCGGCCGTCGCCATGCTTCGCACCAGTTCGCCGTCGTCCAGCGCCTCGCGCGGCAACGCCTTCTCGGTGGACAGCCAGCCTTTCCAGCCATGGCCGCTGCCGCGCACCCCGATCGGCGCAAGCAGTCGCGCCAACCAGCGATAGCGGCAATTTTCCAGCCGCGCGAAATAGCGCGCCATGTTCCTGGCACCCCAGCTTTCGTCGCCGGTTTCCGCCGCGATCGCATCCCAGTCCGCATCCGGTGGCGCCACCAGGATCATCGCGTTGTGCGCCGTGCAGCCGCCGAGGCAGGAGGCGCGTGGATACAGCACGCCGTCGACCGCCTGCCCGTTCCATTCCGCGCGATACGCCGGATCGCGCTGCTGCTGCGCCAGCTCCGGATAGTGCCGCACGAAGAAGGGCCAGGCGATGGCCTCGTTCTCCGACGCGAATGGATGGAACGCCGGCACCCGGTAATCGTCCGGCAGCCGATTGACGGTCGGATCCAGCGGATCGCCGCCTTGCAAGTGGCAGGGATCGCCCCCGGCCTCCAGCAGCACCACGTGGAAGCCAGCCTCCGCCAGCCGCGCCGCCACCGTGCCGCCACCGGCGCCGGAGCCAACAACCACGTAGTCGCAAACGTCGCGCGGCATTCAGGCGCCTAAAGCGTCTTGAGGAACTCGATCAGATCGCGCTTCTCGCTGTCGTTCAGCCCTGGCTCTTCGGGGAACCTGTCGGTGCCGAAGTAGTGGCCGCGATTGACGACCAGGTCCGGACACACGCTGAGCGCGTACAACTCGCGCCCGAGCGGAGTGAAAATCCTGTGCGCGGTGGCATCATCGGCATTCGCCGGCATCGCCGCCATGTCGTGTCGCAGCCGCAACCCGAGGCCAAGCAGTTTCCACGCCCGCGCCACGCCGGCGAACAGGCCAGGATCGTCCGGCAATGGATCGAAATTGCTGATCAGCCCGATCGGGGTGCCCTTCGGGATCGGTCCAATCCGCAGATCGCCGTTCGCCGCGAACGCACCCGGCAAGAGCCAGTTCAGCGGTCCGTGCAGGAACCGCACCGCGCCTGGCAGGAAACCGGCCGGCAGCGTGACCCAGCTCTGCGCGGTCGTGCGATCGATCAGGCCCACCCCCCTTGCACCCAGCATGGAATCCGCCTGGCGCCTCTCCGGCCACAGCATCTGTTCGATGCTGGCCTGGAACACCGTCATACGCGCCGGAATCGATGGGCTGGGATCGAATGGGCCCACTGTGTTGTTCAGCAGAAATGGCGCCGTGGACCACAGGCTGACCAGCGACGGGGGCCGTGTGTAGCCCCGGCCACCCGCCGGCATGGTGAACCTGCGATCCTCGCCGGTGAACGGATCCTGCACAGTGATATCGCCGACCGACGGCAAATCCTTGTAGCTCTGCGACGAAAAATTGTCCCAGATGTTTCCGGCCAACGCGTTCCGCGCCAAGGGACTGCAGGCGTTGGTCTGCAGCAGCGTCACCGGCACGCGGAATTCGTTGGACAGGTAGTTGTCCTTCAGGAAGTCCGGCGCCTTCACGATCGCCCGCATCTTCTGCTTGAAGTCGTCGGTCTTGCTCCAGGCCCAGTATTTGTTCCAGCACTTCAGGTAATCGGCCCCGTTGCAGTTCTCGGCGCCCGGTCCCTGCATGCCGACCACCGGTTCCGGCAGTTTGCTGGAATGGCACCGGGCGCAGCGCTCGGCGAACACCGCCTTGCCGCGATCGAGCGTGGCCTCGTCGGCGGTCAGATAGCGCGATCGGACTTGCGCCGGCAGGTCGGCCAGCCGGTCGGGCTGGCCGGCCTTCACCAGGAACTGCGCCATATAGAAGGTCTGCTGCTCGGTCGCCCGCCAATAGATCGAATTGCGCTCGGCGTCGGCGATCCGGATCGGCGTGATGCGCTGGCCACCGGCAAACGCATTGAAGTGCAGCAGCCACTCCTCGCTGAACAGGCCGATATTGAGATAGACGCGGTTCAGCGCACCCAGCGCCCCGACAGAGTCCGATCCATCCTTCAGCACCCGAGGCGTATAGACATACGGCTTGTCGTACAGGTCCACCAGCGGTGGCGAGGAGACGAAGTCGTTGAACTGCTTGTTGCCGAGCTGCCCGCCGGTCAGCAACTCGCGGCCAAACGGCATCGCCTGCAGGAGCCGCGGTCCCAACTGGTAAATCGCATTCATCGTCCTCGGGTTGGCGATGCTATCGGTGGAAACCAGCGACGTATCCAGGGTACCGGGGCGATAGGAATGCAGGAGCTGGAATATGTAATTGGACTTATCCGCCCCCCAGACGAATACGCGATCGAACCAGAAATACTGCGAACCGACCGTCGAGTTCAGGTTCTTCCATTCCGGATGTTCGGCATCGGCCGGCGGGTTGGTCGGGCTCGGTCCGATATGGCAGAACCCGCACGCCATGCCGACGCGATACGGGCGCACCAGGTCCTTCTGCTGATAGTAACTCGGGTCATTGTAATAGCGCGCGGGATCCCATCGCCTGCGCGCGGTCTCGTCGAAGTCCGGATTGGGAAACAGCCGAAGCCCGACAATCCCGGTGGGTTCCCCGTAATAGGACCCGACCGGCAGGCCTTCGTTGCCGCGCGCACCGATCTTCACACCCGGATACTTCGCCGCGTCGGCGAACGGATCCGCCGGGCAATCCGTCCTGCGCTGGTCCAGCCACAGCCCGAAATGCCTCGGGTCCGGTCCTGTCGGCTTCTCGAAGCAAGGCTCGTTGATCACGCCGAAGTAGTTCCAGCGGCTGTCGCGGCTGTAGGGCAAGCCCGGCGCGGATGAAATCGTCTTCAGCAGATCGAACGTGCCGAAGGCGTGCTTGATCATCACGTCCCAGAACCGGTCGTTGCCGCCGCTCCACACCAGCCACATGTTGCGGCCCTTCACCTCGTCCGCGCTCAGTTGCACGCCGTTGTCCATGTCCTTGAAGTAGTCTTCGTCGGCGGCCGGGAACGAGCCGGCGGAACGGCCGGCGATCATCGCTTCGTCGCGCACCTTGCCTGGCCGTGGTCCGCTGCCAGGCAGCAGCACGAGCACCAGCAACGCGATCAGCAGCAGACCCGCAGCGATCAGGACGAAGCGCTTCATGTTCTCCCCCGCTGCTCGCCGGTTGGTCTTCTTGGAAACAAGTCGCGGCCACCGTAATGTCGTGCCCAACCCGCTGTAAAGCGAATTAGCGCGTGATGAGCGGAGGCGGAATTGTCGGCGGTCTGAATCACACGCTGAACAAAGAACGCCAATGCAGCGTCAGGTCAACCTGACCTCACCCTGCATTGGCAATTGGTGGTGAGCGCCCGCGCGGTTCCGATTCTCGTTGCGGCACCATCGGGCGTGCTGCCATACTCGCTGCATGAGGGGGAAACCATCGTCGGATCAACCGCCGCTGCCGCGGCCGGTATCGACTACTGCCGGCGCGCTATGGCGGGAGTTCGAGGCAATCCACGGTCCCGAGCGTCCAGCCTCCAACCGGCAAGGCCACGATGGCGCACTGCGCGATTACTGTGACGCCGCCTTGCAAAAGCACCAGTCGGCGCTGTGCCTGTCCGGCGGCGGCATACGCAGCGCGGCGTTCTCGCTTGGCGTGCTTCAGGACCTCGCGCGGCGCGGGCTGCTGACCGAATTTCACTATATCTCCACTGTCTCCGGCGGCGGCTACATCGGGGGGTGGCTGGCCGCGCTGCTGCACGCCCATGGTGGCGACGCGGCCGGCGTGCAACGCCGGCTCGGGGCCATCGAGGCAGCGCCTGAACTGCGCGCATTGCGCACATACAGCAATTACCTCACGCCCAGCCCGGGTATCAGTTCGCCGGACACCTGGGCAGGCATCCTGCTGTGGGTTCGCAATGTATTGGTGAACTGGCTGATCTTCGTCCCGGCTCTGTTTGCCGTTGCCCTGCTGCCGGGCCTGTATCAGGACGTGTTGGCGGCGATCGGACCGGTCTGGAGCTGGCCGCTGCTGGTCGTCGGGCTGGTCTGTCTGTTCGTCGGCATCTACAACGGCGCTCGGCATCTGCCGAGCCACGCGCCGCCCACAGCAACGCGGCGCGGGGAAAGCAGCGATTTTGTGCCGCTATGGGTGCTCGGGCCATTGCTGGCCTGGTCCGGACTGGTCCCTCTGGTCGCCGCGCCGTGGCTTCGTATTGTGATGCCGAGCGACGCCATACTTGGCGATGTAATTCCGCCACTCGGCTTCATCGTCATGGAACTGGCATTCGTGGCCGCGGCCTTTCGCGAAGCTGGAGAACACCAGCGACTGTTCAAGCACAATATCGGCTGGTGGACGCTGGCGTCGTTCGTCGCCGCCTTCATCCTGTGGCTGGAGCTCGAACTCGCGATCGGGCTGCCTGTGATCTACATCGCTGTGCTGGGCCCCCTCGCGGTCACAATCGCCCACCTGATGCAGTCACTGATCTATGTGGCCCTGCGGAGCGAGGCATTTCGTGGCGACCTCGACCGCGAATGGCTGGCGCGGCTGAACGCCGAGAAGGTCGTGCCCGCGCTGTTGTGGGCGATCTTCGCCGCGGTCTGCCTGTTCCTGCCGATCGCGATACTCGACCATACGTCCAGCTTCGTCGCTTCCCTG
>DATBKQ010000347.1:0-2785 GCA_036555825.1 Acetobacteraceae bacterium
GATTCTCGCGCACGGTCAGCGTCTTGAACACCTGCCGGCCCTCCGGGACGTGCGCGATGCCGAGATGCGCGCGGGCGGCAGCCGGCATGGCGAACAGATCGCGGCCGAGAAAGCCGATGTCGCCCTGCACCGGTGGCACGATGCCGCAGATCGTCTTGAACAGGGTCGACTTGCCCGCACCGTTCGGGCCAAGCACCGTCACGAACTGACCCTCGGCAACCGTCAAGGACACATCGGTGAGTGCGCGCAGGCCGCCGTAGGCGACGGAGAGATTGCGAACTTCAAGCATTCTGCCGTGCCAGGAACTTCTTGCCGAGATAGGCCTCGATCACCGCGCGATCCTCCACCACGTCGGCCGGCAGTCCGGCTGCCAGCACGGCGCCGTGGTCCAGCACCACGAAGCGGTCGGCCAGCCGCATCATGGCGTGCATGGTGTGTTCGATGATGGCGATCGTCATGCCTTCGTCGCGCAGCTTCGCCAGCACGTCGAGCACCTCGTCGCATTCATCGCGGCCCAGGCCGGCCAACGTCTCGTCCAGCAGCAGCAGGCGCGGCTGACCGGCGAGCGCGCGTGCCAGTTCCATCAGTCGCAACTGCTTGTTGGTCAACTGTCCGGCCTGGCGCGCGGCCAGATGCAGCATGCCCACGCGGTCCAATGCATACTCGCCGGCGGCAACCGCGGCGCGATCCGGCAATCCGGCGCCATAGGCACCGACCACGACATTGTCCAGCAACGGCAGGCGCGGAAAGCTGCGCACCACCTGGAAAGTGCGACCCACACCCATACGGCAGACCTGGTGCACCTTGCGGCCGAGCATCTGACTGCCCGCCAGTGTGGCGCTGCCTGCGTCCGGTGAGAGCACGCCGTTCAGCACATTGAACAGCGTGGTCTTGCCGGCACCGTTCGGGCCGATGATCCCGAGGATCTCGCCGTGCTGGATGGCGAAGCTGACCTCACTGACCGCGCGCAACCCGCCAAAGGAGCGCGACAGGTTCTGCACCTGCAACAGCGGCGTTGCGGGGACTTCGGCGTAGCTGCGCGTAGGAACGGCGACGGCCGGCAAGGGCGGCGGTACCGGCGGCATGGCGCCCCTGAACCAGCGGTCGCGGATCGTCCAGAACAGCCCGTCCGGTGCGGCGAGAATAATGACGATGATCGCGGCGCCGTACACCACGCCTTGAATGCCCGGAACGATATTGCCAAGCTCCGCGTTCAGCGATTCGGCGAGCGGCACCAGGATGGCGGCGCCGATCACCGGTCCCCAGATCGAAGCCACGCCGCCGAACAAAGTAACGACGACCGGCTGCGCCGAGACCAGCAGACCGAACACCGAGTCAGGCGTGACCACCAGCAGCACGCAGGCATAAAGCCCACCGGCCGCGGCGGCGATCACTCCCGAAGTGATCAGCGCGCGCATCTTCCATTGGCGGGCGTTGACGCCCGCGGCTTCCGCCGCCAGTTCGTTCTGTCTGATCGCCAGCAAAGCGAGGCCGAAGCGCGAATTCTCCACCAGCATGCAGGCCAGCACCCCGGCCACCAGCAGCAGCGTCGCGACCAAGGTGTAAAGACGCTGATCGTTGAATTCGAGAAATGCGATCGGGTGATCCCGATGCATCGGCAGCGACATTTCCTGGAAGCCCAGGTACTGCAGCAGGTACAGGATGGCCAGCGGATAGGCGAGCATCGACAGCGCGAAGTAGTGGCCGCGCAGGCGGAATGTCGGCGTGCCGATGATGACGGCGGCAATAGCTCCCATCAGCATGCCGAGTGGGATCCCAAGCCAAGGCGTCAGGTTCCAATAGACCAATGCCAGCGTAACGGTGTAGGCGCCGATGCCGAAGAACGACGCGTGCCCGAACGACAACTGCCCGCCGTAGCCGGACAGGATGTTCCACGACACGCCGAACACCGCCCAGATCGGCACCAAGGTCAGGATCAACTGGTAGTAGCTGTTGGTGACGAACGCCGAGACGGGGAGATAAAGGATGGCGACGACCGCCAGCGCGATGCCATCCCGCCGCAGCCGCGCACCGGCCCCCTGCCTCATGCGTATTTCCTCATGCGCGTTCAGCCGAGCGGCCGAACAGGCCTTGCGGGCGCAGCATCACGATCAGCAGGAACACCACGAAGATCGCCGCGTTCTGCAACTGCGGCGGCAGCACCAAGGCCGAACACTGCTGCACGAAACCGACCGTCAGCCCGCCCCAGAACGCGCCGAGAATGCTGCCCATGCCGCCCAGCACGACGCCGGAATACATGATGATGACGTAGTCGAGGCCGATGAACGGACCGAACGACAGGTAGGTCGCCATCAGTCCGCCGGCGATCGCGGTGATGCCGCAGCCCAGCGCGAAGGCGATCCGGTAAGCCCGATCGACGTCGATGCCCATATAGGTGGCGGCCGTCGGATTGTCCGCCGCGGCGCGCAGGGACTTGCCCAGGCGGGTATACTCCAGCACCAGATACAGCGTGATCGCGATGATGATGGCCACCGCGCAGGCGATAAGCCGCGCCTTGTTCAGGAAGATCGTCGCGTCGCCGTAGAAGCCGGTGATGTCGAAGGCCCTGGAGGCAAGCGGCGTGCGCACCGTCTCGGGCGTGGAGCCGAACAGGATCAACCCGCCATTCTGCAGGATCAGCGAAAGCCCGAGCGTGACAAGAAGCTGGCCGAAGTGGCCGTCATCGACGCTTCCCGCGGTGCGCAGCCCGGAAACCCGTGCGATGAGAAACTTGTGCAGCACGGCACCGCCGACGAACACGATCGGACCGGCGCACAGCGCGCCG
>DATBKQ010000348.1:0-10573 GCA_036555825.1 Acetobacteraceae bacterium
GCATACCACGCTGACCCCGGAAGCACGTTTACAGGTCGCGGAAGCCGCGGATGCCGCCGGAGACAGTGATCTCGCGATATCGATGTACACCGCCGCAGCCGCGGAGAATCCCGGGAATATCGGCCTCCAGTTGCGTTCTGCCGATGCGCTGGCGCGCCGAGGCAGGATCGGCGAGGCCAGGGATTTGCTGGCGGACAGGCTGCGCGCCCAGCCGGGTCAGCCGGACCTCACCAGGGCGGTAGCGCTGATCGACCTAGTGGCGGGACAGTTGGACCAGGCAATCGCCGGGCTGGACCAGGTGCTGGCAGCGAACCCAGGCGATACGCGGGCGCTGGTGGACAAGGCAGTCGCCCTCGACCTGCAGGGCCAACACGCCGCAGCGCAATCGATCTATCGGGATGTGCTGGCCAGTTCGCCCAACGACGCAGCCACCAGGAACAACCTGGCATTGTCGCTGATGTTGGAAGGGCAGGCACGTCAGGCACTGGAGACGCTCGCGCCGATGCAGAGCGTGGATTCGTCCCCTCAGAGGCTGAAGATCAACCTTGGAATTCTCTATGCTGCCAACGGCAACACCGAGCGATCGCGCGAATTGCTGGGGAACCGCGTCTCCGAGGCCGAACTGTCCGCTTTGACGCACGCGTTGAGCTTGTCGAGCGCGGACACCAGAGTGGAGCGATGAGTGCGGTCGGCCGATCAGGGCGCAAGCGATCTGAGCGATGCCAATAGCTCGGTCACCGGCTGCCCGAGCATCACGATGAACAGGCACGGCAGGATGAACAGGATCATCGGCAGAATCAGCAAGGCGGGAAGTTTGCCGGCGCGTTCCTCGAATTGAATCATACGTTCGTTGCGCATTTCCGCGGCAAGCGTGCGCAACCCCTGGCCGAGCGGCGTGCCGTATTTCAGGGTCTGCGCCACCGTGCCGGCGAAGCGCTTCAGGCCAGGCTGGCCGGTGCGTTCTGCCAGGTTCACAAGGGCGATCCTGCGATCCGGGAAAACGCGCATCTCGTGATTCAACAGCGAGAACTCCACCCCCACCGCCCGGTTTGACTGGCGCATTTCGTGGGCCACGCGTTCGATGGCGGATTCGAGTCCAAGCCCCGCCTCGGTGCAGACCACCATGAGATCGAGTGCGTCGGGGATGCCGCTGCGCAACGCCTGCTGGTACGGCCGGCGGATCAGCGCTATCACCCAGTTCGGCAGCATCATTGCCGGTACGAGCGAGAAGATGGCGGCCAGCATTTGTCTGCCGCTGGAGTACCCGCCAAGGACCGCGCCGGCATAGGTCAGGCCGGGTATCGCGAACAGGCAAGCGAATTTCGCGCTGACGAAGATCGGAATTGCCTTGGCTGGCTCGAGCCCTGACGCCGCAAGCGATTTCGCCAAGGTCTCGGTGTCCCGGGCTGACAGCATCTTGCCGCGCATGGCGTTGCCGACGCGGCGCAGCAGCGACATGAAAGCCGGCATGAAGCGAGCCTGAGGCTGGGTCACGACCGCGCCCTCGCGCAGCTTCTCGATGCGGCGGCCGAACTCGCGTTCGGCGGCCCCCTGGGACAGCAGCAATGCCGCTGCGGCAACCAGCGCGAAGACCGCGCCGCCGAATGTCGCCAGCAGGAGCTGGTCGCGGGTCATGGCGCGAGGCTCCGGCGGATGAGTTGGCGCATCACGAGGATGCCCGTTGCCATGAGACCCGCCGCGATGAGCAGCAGACGCTTGCCACTTGGCGCGCTGAGGAAGAATTGCACAAAGCCGGGGCGGATCAAGGCCAGGATAAGAGCCATGACGAACGGCAGCGCGCCCAGGATCAGGGCGGAAAAACGTGCCTCTGCCGCGAGCGCCTTGCCGCGCTTGGATAGAGCGACGCGCTTACGGACGATGTCCTGCAGGTTCTGCAACGTCTCGATGAGACTGCCGCCGGTCTGGGTCTGCAAGCCGATGGTGACAGCGAAGAAGGCGTACTCCGGCAGTCCGACGCGCCCGTGCAGCTTCCATAGCGCGTGCTCCAGGGATTGACCGATCGTCACCTCGTTGATCACCCGGACGAATTCATCGCGCGACGGGTCGGCCACTTCCCTGGCGACGCTGCGCAGCGCCTCGCTGAGCGGAATGCCGGCGCCCACCGCGCGACAGATCTGCGCCATGACCTCAGGCACCTGTTCGAGCAGCACCTTCTGGTACCGCCCTCGCTCCCACCCGAAGATGACGCGCGCGACGAGGATCGCCTCGGCGGGCGCGATCAGGGCGGCAAGCGGCGCGCCGAGGAACGCCCGACCGTAAATGAAGCCTACCAGGGTCGCGGCGGCAGCCACCGCAAAGACCAGTTTCCACGCGATGATGTTCTGCTGGGGGATTTCCGGGTTGAACCGGAGAAAGCGCATGAACTGCACCAACCGCTCGCTGCGGGTGCCCGCCGAGCGCGTGGTCAGTACCCGGATCGCCGGCGCGGGTGCCTGGTCCATCGGGTGCGGGCGGACACCCCCGACCCGCTCCCTGAGACGGCCGGCGCTGACGTCGCGGGCGAGCAAAACCACGCTGGTTGCACCGACCGCCAGCAGAAGCAGCACCGCGATGGCAAGAGAACCCGGCATGTCAGAGGCTCTGCAACGCCTCCATCCACGGGTTTTCCAGACCGAAATAGGCCAGTTTCGCCGCGCAGGATGGCCTGGCACCGGTCGTGCGGTAGTGGCCCACGATCTTCCCGGCGGAGTTCTCCGCCTCGAATTCGAACGAGGCCACGTCGTTCATGATGACGACGTCGCCCTCCATCCCGCAGATGTCGGCGATCTGCGATACGCGACGCACGCCGTCCCGCATGCGCTCGATCTGGATGATCAAATTGACGGCCGAGGCGATCTGAGTGCGGATCGCGCGGGCCGGCAGGTTGACGGTGGCCATCTGCACCATGTTTTCCACCCTGGCCAGGGCGTCCCGCGCGGAGTTGGCGTGCACGGTGCTGATCGAGCCGTCGTGGCCGGTATTCATCGCCTGCAGCATGTCGTAGGCCTCGGCGCCGCGGACCTCGCCCACGATGATGCGGTCGGGCCGCATCCGCAACGCATTGCGCAGCAACTCCCGTTGCGTGATCTCGCCACGGCCTTCCAGGTTCGCGGTCCGTGTCTCCAGCCGGACGACGTGCGGCTGCTGGAGCTGCAGCTCGGCCGCGTCCTCGATGGTGATGACGCGTTCGTCGTGCGAGATCAGCCGGCTCAGCGCATTCAGCAGCGTGGTCTTGCCGGAACCGGTGCCGCCGGAGACCAGGATGTTCAACCGGCACCGCGCCGCGATCTCCAGCAGCCGGGCGATGGCGGGCACCATGCTGCCATTCGCCACCATGGCGCCGAAGTCGAGCTTCTTTTTGGTGAACTTGCGGATCGAGATGCAGGGCCCGTCCAGCGCCAGCGGCGGAAAGATCACATTGACGCGGCTGCCATCGGGCAGGCGCGCATCGCAGAGCGGGCTCGATTCATCGACGCGCCGGCCGATCGTCGCCACCATCTTCTGCGCCACCATGGCCGCATGCTCGGCATCGCGGAACCGCACGTCGGATTTCTGCAGCTTGCCGGCCACCTCGATGAAAACCGTGTCGGGCCCGTTCACCATGATGTCGCTGATCGAATCGTCGCGCAGCAGCGGCTCCAGCGGGCCGAAGCCGACCATGTCATCGGTGAGGACCTGGGCAAGCTGCGCCTGGTCGCGCGCCGACAGTTGTACTCGCTCCTTATCGGCAATTTGATGGATTACCGGCTCCAGTTCGGCGCGCAGGACTTCGGGCGGCATCTCGGCCACCGTTCCCGAGTCGAGTTGTTCCATCACCTTGGCGCGGAGCCGGAGCTGCAGGCCGATGTCCTGTGGCAGGGCGGGGGCCGGCGTGCGTCGGGGTGGGGGCGGCGCAACCGGTGGCGGAGGCGAGGCCTCCAGGCGGCGACCGAACGGCCTCATCGGCGGGACATCCAGCCGAACAGCGAGCCCCGGCGGCCTCGGTTCGCGGGTGCCCCGGACAACTCCTGGGCAAGCAGCGCTATGGCCTTCTTGAACGGCGCACACTCGCCCAATGCCGGCCTGCCCAGGTTGGCGGCCCGGCCCAACTGCTTGGCAAGTTCGGGGATCTGGATGGTCGGCTTGGCGTCGAGGCCCTGTTCGATCAGCGGCGGCTTGAGGCCTCCCGGCATGCCGGCGCGGTTCAGCACCAGCGTGGTGTGGCCGGCGCCGAGGCTTGCGGCCAACTGTCGCAACCGGTCGGCGTCGCGGATGCTGACGATATCTGGAGTCATCACCACGACCAGATGCCGGGCGCCGCGGAGCGGCTGCATCTCGGCGGGCGTGGCGGGTGTCGGCAGATCCATGACGATGTAGTTGAACCGCTTCCTCAGCAGCTCGAGCACGCCGCGAACGCCCTCCTGGGTGGGAGAGGGAGTTCCGTCGAGCGCTTCGTCGGCGGCGATCAGGCGCAGGCGCGGATTGATTTCCACTGAGACACGGTCGAGGAACAGGGCGTCGGCGCGTTCGGGTTGCTCGAGCGCGATGCGCAGGCCGTTCATCGGCTTCACCCCGAGCATCAGCGCCGTGGTGCCCTGCTTCAGATGCATATCCAGCAGGGCGACGTGGCCGCGGGTGGAATCGGCAAGTTGCAGGGCGAGGTTGACCGCCACCGTCGTCGTGCCCGCGCCGCCGCGTGCGCCACAGACGGCGATCACGCTGCCGCCGTGCGACGCGTTGGACTCCAGCGTGGTGCCGATGATGTGCGGCACGAACAACCGCGCGACCCGGTCGCGGGTCAGCGGCTTGTGCACATATTCGTCCACGCCCATGTTGCGGACCAGTTGGCGATACAGGCCGATTTCGTTGACATCGCCGACCACCAGCACGCTGACGTCGGGCGAGCATACGCCGGCAAGGTTGTCCAGCTCGGTCAGCGGATTTGCCACCTCCGCGATGTCCACGACCAGCGCGCGCGGCGTCGGCTCGCTGGCCAGATGTCTGATCGCGTGCAGGATCGTTCCGCGGCGAATGTCGGCGCCCTCGACGGAATTGAGCAGCCCTCCGCGCAGCGCCGTCTCGGTCTCGTCATCGGCCACGAATGCCAACAAGGAGGTTCTTGCCTGCGCGGAGTCCCTGATCGGCGCAGTGTGCAACGCCTCGGCGGCGATGGTCGGTGCTTCGGTTCCTGACATCGTGTTACTTCCGTGTGCGGGCGCGCCCCTGGTTTTCGCGTGTCACTCGAAGGTCACGTCGCGGGCGTCCTTGCCTTCGATCACGCGCATCCGCGAACTCTGCGGCGCGCCATCGGCAAGTGCCGGGGACACATCGCCACTGTAGATGCCGTGCGCCGCCACGTCGGTGGTTGCGTCCACCGCGCGGATCGCGAGCGTGATCTTGCCGAGGCGATCGGCCACGGCGGCACGCTCGGCCTGTTGCGGCGAGACTTCCAGGGTCACCGTGCGGGCGACCCGGCCGGTCGTGTTGTCGCCGCTCGCGACGGCACCTTGCGCGATGCTCTGATCCACCGCGACGACGCGCACGTCGCTCAGCACGATCTCGCCGACAAAACGCTTCGCCGGCGGCGCGTCCTTGAGATCGAGTTGCTGGGTCAGAATCACATCGACCCGGTCACCGGGCCAGATCAGGCCGCCGTTGCCGGTGACGGCATCGACACCGAGGGAAATAGCGCGCGCGCCAGGTGCCAGGACCGCGGCGAGGAAGCCTCGGTCGCGCGGATGCAGGATGTCGCCCTGCATGAGGGTACTACCGGCCTCGAGGTAGCGGCGGAGCAGGGCGCCGCGCAGTTCGGCACGTTGCTCCGGGGTGTCCTTCACCGCGTCTTCCGGCACGTTGCCCGTGGGCACGGCGCGCCTGGCGAAGTCTTCATCGCGCATCAGCGTGCCAGCCGGCAGACCGCGGGCGGCGGCGAGCAGATCAACGGTCTGCGGTGCCGGAGGTGCCGCAGGCACAGCAGCCACCGTCGCCGTTCTGGGTCGCTGTACCGCCTGGTATCCGACCAGTCCCAGGCCCAGCGCGGTCAGCAGCAGCAGGCCCGCAAGGAAGAAACGCAGCGGCATGGTCATCAGCCCCCAGCCTGAAGCAGCACAAACGCGCCCCCAGCGGCGATCGCCACCCCATAGGGCAGGGGACCGCGATGGCGGATGCGCCAGCCTTCGACAGCGAGGATACGGCGGAACAATGACCGATGCGTTATCGCCGGCGCCGTCGTCTTAGTCCGCGAGAGCAGCAGGTACACGAGCGCGAGCACGCCGCCTGCGAGAGCGGTGGCGACCAGGAAGCGGTAGCAGTCATGCGGCGGAAGTCCGACCGCGAGTGCCGCCATCAGCTTGACGTCGCCGCCGCCGAGCCATCCGCGCGTGAACGCCACAAGCAGTACGACAAACAGCAGTATGGCCGTTGCTGCAGACCCGACGATGGCCGATGCACCATCAAGGAGCTGCGCCAATACGCCGACTGCGAGCACGAGGAGGCTAACAGAATCCGGGATCGTGCGTGTCAGGACGTCGTGCCAGGCCGCTGCGACAAGCAGCGCAAGCATTGCGAGCGCGAGCAGCACTGGCACAACGAGCTCCTGAAAAGAACGGTCATGGGATGGTGGCTCGCGCCAGGCAGAGGGGCAGCTCGCGCGCCTGCCGCTCCGCCTGGATTCGCTTAGCGCCTAGGTGACCTTCCCCTGCAAAGTCGTGCCAATCTTGTCAAACACGTCCTTCAGGTCGCCCGTCAGGGCACTGAAAGCGGTCCCCAGGGCCGCTACAAGCACCGCAGCGATGATGGCATACTCCACCGCGGTAACGCCCTTGCGGTCGGAGCGCAAACGATTCAGTTCGGCCTTCGCGCGTTCCATTAAAGCGAAGCTATACGCAAACATGGGATGTGCCTTTCGTGCCGTCAGCCATAGGGCCGTTTCAGATGAACTTGCCCGTCCTGGGCCGCAGCGTGCACTGCCAACGTGACTGCCTTCTGTCCAGGAAGACGAGAGCAGGACTACTGGCAGTGCACGTAGTAGAGCAGCACTTGATAAATTTGCAGTTAACGATCTGTGCTCGTTCTGTACTTCCGACGCCAGTGCTCAAAGCATACGTTGGAATGTGCTTGCCACCGTGGCACGAAACATTCGCATCGAGACGTCGCGGCCGGCGATCGAATCCTGACCGCACCTATACCGCGGTGCCGACAGCAAGCGCAGCGGCGGCCTGATCCTGGTAGCACGGATCAATGAAGCGCGGTTCGTCATTGCGAGAAGCGAAGTGGTCCCGGACTTGATCCGGGAAGCAAGCTCGGGCCGTGAGCGCCCCGAACGAGATTGCTTCGCTACGCTCGCAATGACACACCAAGGTGCCGCTACCGCGCGCGCCGTCAACGTCTTCGTAGCCATCCACCTGCGGGTTCGCGTGTTCGGCGTCCAGCTGCGCTTAAACCTTCTTGTCCCCGAACGCCGCAGGGCTTGCACCGCGAAGCGCGGTCGGCCGATCAACCCCCCCGGTGCAGAGCCGTCAGGACGCCAGCCGCCGCCTCAACATTGACACCCCGCCCCCGCCGGCCGACCATGGGAGGCGACACCAGAAAAGAGTCCCTCGCGTTGCCGGCTCCGCGGGCAGCCGCTGGCGAAGCATGGCACGGCGAGGCCCAACCGCCGCCTGCACCCGCGCAGACGCACCGCCGACGAGGAGTCCACGAATGCACCAACGCGTCCAATACCCAGCCGCCATCGAGCCGCTGGTTCAGTTCATCGAACAGACACCGCCCGCCGAGATCGTCGACCGCACGCTGGAGAAGCTGCGCGCCGGCCTGGAACCGAAGACGATGCTCACCGCCTCGGCGCTGGCCGTGGTGCGTTCCGCCGACCTCCCGCCCGGCCATCACGGCGGGCCGCTGCACCCGATCGCCGGGCTGCACGCGATCACCAACCTGGTGAACCGGTTGGAAGGGGAGGAGAAATTCCTGCCCATCGTGCAGCACGTCGCGCTGTCCAACAAGCACATCAACGATCCGGTGACCTCGCCGTTCAGCCTTCTGGAGTTCGCGCCGCTGGATCCCTCGGGCACGCTGGTCGGCCGCACCGCCGACCTCGCCGCCGACGGCTCGGGCGAGGAGACCACGGCGGAAGGGATCGAGGCGGCGAAGGAGGCCTTCCTGAAGGCCTGCGGTCGCGGCGAGAGCAACAAGGCGGACCACATCTTCCTGTGGCTGTGGGACCATGTGCCGCCGATGGAGGCGTTCGACCTGCTGATGTCGGTCGCGCTGCCGAAGAACGCGCTCGATGACCACTACTTCCTGTTCCCCGGCTACCTTTGGCGCGCCCTGGACAGCCTGGGCACCGAGCACCGCAAGGTGCTGTTCCGCCCGGCGGTGCGCTATGTCGCGCGCTTCCCGACGCAGCGCGCCCTCCCCGAGGTCGATGCACTGATCGAGGAACACGGGCTGCTGACCCGCATCCTGCGCCAGCGCAGCGGCGAGGACGAGACCGCCAGGATCGGCGAACTCGGCGAGGCGATCCGGGCGGTGAAGACCTACCCCGACATCCCGAAGCTGATCTCCCAGGCACTGGCGGACGGGCTTTCGCTGGAGGGCGCCGGCGAGGCGCTGTCGATCGGCGCCGCCGGGCTGTTCCTGCGCTCGCTCACCGGTAACCCGATGGATGTGCACCTGCACACCAGCGCCAACCTGCGACGCTACCTGATCCGGCTCGAGGGCTTCAGCATGAAGAACAAGCTGCTGACCCTGCTGCTGTGGCACACCGGGCCGGAGGTGAAGTCCACGCAGTACCGCATGGAGGCGGAGCTGCAGCCGGATGCGGCGGCAGTCGCGGCGCTGCCGCACCGCTCGCAGGAGGACCTGCTGGAGGCGATCACCCACAGCATCTACACCCAGCCGCCGACCGACTGGTCGAAGGTCACGAACCTGGGGATGATGCGCGCGGTGCCGGAGGTGAGGCACACGGTGAACCTGGCGCAGCAGTATGTGAACCTGCGCTATGATCCGCAGGTGCTGATCAACCGGCTGGCCCAGATCGTCTGCCACGACAATTTCACCGAGATGCACGCGTTCAAGCACCATCAGGCGGTGATCGAGGAGTTCCACGCCACGCGCGAGCCGTGGCGGTGGATGCACTTGGTGTGCGGCTGCCAGGCGGCGGCGATCTCGTTCGGCAAGAACATGTCCGTGTACGAGGACGCGCTGGAGCTGATGCACGCGGCGTAGGCCGCGCTGCCCCGGTGTCATTGCGACCGTAGCGAGCGCGAGGGGAAGCGATCCCGACCGAGACTGCTTCGTCCCCCGCCCTCCGGCGGGGTCCCCGCAATGACACTGGGGTGAGGCGCTATTCGATCGGGCGCGACGCGAGGTTGCGGTTGGCGGCGACGTTGTAGGGGGGCGGGACGGGAGCCCAGATCCCTACCGGCAGCCCGAAGATGCTGAACAGCGGCCGCGGCTGCGAGGGCGCGTGCTGCGGACCGATGGCGCCGACTTCGCCGCCGAACCCGAGCGGACCGCCCGCGGCTCCGGGACCTGCCGTCGCCTGTTGCCGCTGCGCGCCCGCGGCACCTGCCGCAACCGTGCCAACGAAGGCGAAGAGAATTGCGCGCGCCGCTTTCATGGCCTGACGCCTCGTCCTTGCCTTCCGCTATATGGTGACGGCGAGCGCCACGTGGCACCCCCTTCCCCAAGCAGACCAACGTTGCTGCTAGGACAAGAAAGAGGCGGAGCCAGCCGCTCCGCCTCCGGGTCCCTGCGCTTCGCTAGGAAACTCGGCTAGCTGTGCCAGCGGAACTCCTGCGCCTTGCGCTGCGAGCCCAGACTCAGCTTCACATTGACCAACGCCGGCCCCTTGAAGTTCATCGCCTCATCCAGCGCGCCACGAAGGTGCCTGGGGTCCTCGACATAGAAGCCCTTGCCGCCGAACGCCTCCATCATCAGGTCGTAGCGGGCGCCCCAGATCAGCGAGTTGGGCCGCATGTTCAGCATCGGGTTGTCCGGGATGTCGCCCATGCCCGGACCGATGCCGCCGTTGTTGAACACCACGATCTTGGCCGGCATGCCGTAACGGCACAGCGTCTCGATCTCCATGCCGGAGAAGCCGATCGCCGAGTCACCGGATACGTGCACGATCGGCTTGTCGGGATGTACGACGCAGGCGGCGATGACGATGCCGAGGCCCACCCCCATCGTTCCATAGCTGCCGGCATCGAGCCGCGAGCGGGCGTTGAAATTCGGCAACTGGGTGCGCCCGATGTCCATCGTGCTGGCACCCTCGCTGCAGATGATGGCGTTCTTCGGCACCCAGGCGGCGACGTCCTTCAGCAGCCGGTAGTAGTTGCCTGGCGCTGAATCGTCGTCCCTCTGCGGCGCGATCATCGCGGCATTCTCGGCCGACTTCTTGGCGATCGCCACGCGCCACGCCGTCTCCTTCGGATAGAACCACTGGCGAGACCCGAGTGCCTGATTGAGCTGGCCCACGATCGCCTTGCCGTCGCCACATAGCGCGACCTCGGCCGGCTTGTTCTGGTGCATCGCCTCCGGCTCGATGTCGAGCTGGATGACCCGCACATCCTTCGAATAGCGCGGCGGCAGG
>DATBKQ010000349.1:0-3222 GCA_036555825.1 Acetobacteraceae bacterium
GGCCGGCGCGAACGGCCGGTGATGGTGGTGCCGCGCGGCAAGGGCATGCTGCTGACCACCCTGCGCGACCCCGACGAGATCCGGAAGCCGGAGGACGCGTTCGAGGACATCGGCAACGTCAAGGTCGACAGGGACAATCTCCAGATGGCCGAGACCCTGCTCGAACGACTGAACGGCAAGCTCGACCGCGACATGTTCGAGGATCGCTACCAGGAGGCGCTGCGCCGGCTGGTGACCGCCAAGCAGAAGGGCAAGAAGTTCGTGTTCGCCGAAGAGCCGGAGCGCGAGAGCAACGTGGTCGACATCACCGCAGCGCTGAAGGCGAGCCTTCGGGGCGCCAAGGGCGGCGGCACCGCGGCACGCGCTCCCAAGAAGCGCTCGGCCACCCGCTCCAGATCCACCCATAAGCGAGGAAAGCGGGCCGCCTAGCCTTTATGGGCTGGCTAGGAGGGGATTGCGCGCTGCGGAAGACAGAGTGTGCGAGCCGCGCTGAGTTCGGTCTATGAAACGGACTAAAAATCCATTATAGTTTCCGAAATCCGTGATGATTCCGGTCCGTTTCGACACAAACCCATGCTGACACTCAGCCACCTTGCGAACCTGATGGCCCTGCTGTTCGGCGATCGGCCGGAGACCATGCAGCTGGTGGCGCGCAACCTGAGGCAGGCGCGCCTGGTGGCGAGCGGTGGGCGCGGCCGCGGCGGGGCGCGCCAGCAGCCGGTGCATGTCGCCAACATGATCATCGCAGCCTGTGCCGCGAACCAGGTCCTGGAGGCCGCCGGCATGGTTTCGACCTTCGCCAATCTGGAAGTGGTGCCACTACCACCCGCCGTGTCGCGGCGGAGGATGCGGGCTGGCGAAACCGGGCAAACGATGCCGCGCGAGCTGCTGTTCGCAACCAGGAGCAACGCGCGCTTCGGTCCGGTCGTTGCCGAGCTGGTGAAGATGGCGGCGGATGGCCGGCTCTATTCGCTGCTGATGAGCTATGTCGCGGACTTCGTCGATCGCGATCTCTTGCGCGCCGGGGCGGATGCCATCAAGCGGGCGCCGCCGGGCAAGAAGCCGGAGGCGACCGCCGAGCTGGCGGCCAGGATGGCGGCCCACGTCCAGACCCTGATCGACCAGTCGGCGGTCTATCTGAAGATCGGCTTCCTGCGCCCGCTGCCGGGGGCGGAGATCGAGTTTGGCACCCGGCAGGCCGGAGAACCGACGGCCCTGCTGCGGATCGAGTTCGGCCTGCCAGCGAGCTTTGTGGCCAACCCGCGCAATGCGCCCAAGCTCAACGGGTGGCGCCGCATGGACCGCAGCCACCGGGCCACCATCACGCACCGGACACTGCTGTCCATCGGGCAGGCCATCGCGGCGGAGGAGGGCATCTAGTCAACCCGCGGGACCGCTCCGCCTGCTGCCATGCCCCCTCGACGGTGGGCGTTCCGGTCGCGAGGGTCTCTAGTGCGCCTTCCGCCAGTCCCACGGCATGGTGAAGTTGCTGGACCAGATGCCGCGGCTTGCGGCCTTGGCCCGGGCGCTGGCGTCACGCACGATCTCGCATTTGCACTGGGACGCGGGAACGGCCCAGCCGCTGGCGGCCAGCCATTGCGCCAGGTCCTGGCCGGCGACCTTGCAGCGGGCCAGCCAGCCCTTGTGGACGCCGCGCGCGGTGGTGTCGCAGGTGACCGGCTGCCGGCCGATCCGGTCGGCCAGCGCCGTCGCCGCTTGTCGCCCGCACTCCCAGCCGTCCTCCTCGGAAGTCGCAGCCGTCTTGAAGCACAGCTGGCTGCTCTCCGGGGCATCCACATCGAGGATGTGGATGCGCTGCCCGTCGACCATGAGGGAGTCGCCGTCGAGCACGAAGGCGCGGCCCGTCAGGAGCTGGGCAGTCGCCGCCTCCGGCGAGCTCGCAGCGAGGACCGCACCGGCGAGCAGGACGAGAACCGATTTCAATGCGCCGACTCCTTCGCGATCATTCGCCGCAGCGTTGCGCTGCGCGACCGCCAGCGCAATCAAATGATGGTATCGCCAGCAGTGAGCGGGATTTGACGATCGGAACACCGCGCTTGGCGCGGTGTTTTTTCTAGACCTGTCGGCCTTGAAGATCGAGAGAGCATGATCGAACCCGCTGCCCTTATGGGCGAAACGCACGTGCTGAGCCGCTTCCTGCATGACCCGGATGGGAACCTGCGTGCTGCGTTGCTTTGCTGGGGGATCGTGGTTGGTGCTCTCGTGGTGCTGCGCGTGCCGCGACAGGTGGTATTCGCATGCCTGGTTGTCGCCGGCGCGACCGTGGGCCTGGCCTCGGTGCTGATCGATGCCACACCGGTCGATGCGCGGGTGAGCGCGTCGCCCTCGCCTCAGTCTCCCGCAAGCTATCGGATGATTCCGCTACGCGGCCCCGCTCCAGCTGACGGGCGGCACGCGCAGCAATAGCGCCGCTCAACCCTATTCGGCAGCGCCCCGCTGCGTGACGTCGATGTCATCGGCACGCTTGATGGCCTGCCGGATGACGTCCGCTTCGGTTTCGAACTCCTTCCGCCGGCTGTTCCAATGCTGGGCGAGCTTGTGATTGCCGTGCTGGGATGCCTGCCTTTTCAGCTTCTCCGCAAGCGCGATGCGCTCGTCGAGCGCGCGCAAGGCACTGCCCAGGGCGCGCCGGAGATTCTCCTCCAGCCCCAAGGCCATCGTTTCTTCGGTGTAGGCATGGCCGACGTGGCAGCGATATCGGACAAGGTCGTCCTCATCGATTTCCCACATCGTGCCTTGGCAGTCAGGGCAGGTCAGAACGGAACGCCTGCCGATGCGATCCATGTCGTTCATGGTGGAGTGTCCGCTTCGTGCAACCTCGACCTCGTATTGCAGGCTCTTGGGGGCAGGCGTCGGCTGGCCGGCCGATTGGTGAACCAGCCTTTCGAGCAGCGCCGGCATGTCCGCCAGCTTGACGATGTGCTGGGGCTTCGCCCGCTGCAGCGCATTCAGCGGCATTTCGGGGAATGCCGCATCCTTGGGGTCCTGGATCACGGTGATGCCGCCGCACTGGTTCATCACCCAAAGCCCGGAGGCTCCGTCGTCCTGGGTGCCCGTCAGCACCGCGCCGACAGCACGGTATCCGCAGCAGACCGCGGCCGACCGCAGCATCGGATCAACGGCTGGCCGCACATTGTTCTCATGCGGACCCACGCCGAGCGACAGCGTGTCGCCGTCGAGCAGCAGATGCCGTCCAGGCGG
>DATBKQ010000350.1:0-20980 GCA_036555825.1 Acetobacteraceae bacterium
TGCCTCGTGACCTTCCGGCAGCATCACATCGGCGCCGTTGTTGAGCCGCAGGTTCCAGCGCCGCTCGCCGACACGCACGGCCGCGACGACCCGCTTCTGCAACTCGGGGTGATCCGTGAGCGCGTCGAGCAGCGTGGCGGCGGCGCCCGGTGCGCCGGGACCGACCACAAGCGGAAGCTGGCGGAATTCGGCGAGGTTCTCGTTGGCAACCACCTGGCCGGCACGATCGATCAGCACGAACCTGCCCTGGTTCTGCCAGATCGCGAACGGCCGGCGCTCCTGCAGATAGACCACGACGGTACCCGGCAGGCGGCGTTCGACCGTGGCATGGTCGACCCACGACAGCGTCTCGATCCGCTGGCGGGCCGCCTCCAACGAGAAGCCAAGGATCGGATCGCCCTTGCTGACGCCGATCGCGGCGCGCAGCAGCGGCTCCGGCGTGTTGGCGCGCCCTTCGATCACCACGTCGGTGACCCGCAGGCCGGCAAAGGCGGTCGCGCGGCCAAACCGCTCACGCAGCGTGGCGAGTGAGCCGCCGGGTGCGCCGGAATGCATCGCGATCAATCCCAGGCCGACCACCAGCAAGCCGAAGGCGAGAACCCCGGTGGGACGCATCAGCCGCTTCTGCCGGCGCAGCAACAGCTTCAGCCGCCCCGGCCGATCATTCACCGACGTACGCGGCCCGCGGGCTACACGCGGCATGCCGCGTTCTCCACCATCCAGGCGCAGAGCTGCGAAAAGCTGATCCCGTGATGCGCCGCCTGCTCGGGCAGCAGCGATGTCGGCGTGAGGCCGGGCTGCGTATTGATCTCCAGCAGCACCAGCCGGCCGGGCTCGCCCTTGGTGTCGTCGTAGCGGAAGTCGCAGCGCGTCGCGCCGCGGCAGCCCAGCGCGCGGTGCGCCGCCAAGGCCACATCGAGCGCGCGGCCATACATGTCGGGATGCACCCGCGCAGGAACGATGTGGCGCGAGCCACCGTCGGCGTATTTCGATTCATAGTCATAGAACGCGCCGGCTTCGGCGATGATCTCGGTCACGGCGAGGGCCTTCTCGCCCATGACGCCGACGGTGAGTTCGCGGCCCGGGATGTATTCCTCGACCAGTGCCGCCTTGCCGTAGCGCCAGGAGCGCGCGACTTCCGCCCGGCGGTTGTCGCCGCGCTTGATGATTTCCACGCCGACGGACGAGCCTTCGGCGACCGGCTTCACCACATACGGCAGCGGCAGCGGATCGGCGGCCTCCAGGTCGCCGGTCGGCACGACCCGGCCATGCGCAACGGGCAGGCCGGCGGCGGCGAAGATCGCCTTCGCGGCGACCTTGTCCATCGCCAGCGCGGACGCGCGCACACCGGAATGCGTGTAGGGAATCGCGAGCCAGTCGAGCACGCCCTGGATCACGCCGTCCTCGCCGAAGCGGCCGTGCAGCGCGTTGAACACCGCATCGGGGGCCGGATTGAGTGCGGCGATGACCGCACCGATGTCCTCGCCCACTTCGATCGGCATGACGTCGAAACCTGCATCGCGCAGCGCGGGGATCACCTGCATGCCGGTGGAGCGGCTCACCTCGCACTCGGCGGAGATGCCGCCATAGAGGACCGCGACACGGGTCATTCGGGCGCCCTCTCTTCCACCCCATCCCGCGAGGGGAGGGGGGGTCTTGTGCCGATGCGGTGGATTTCCCACTCGAGAGTGACGCCGGTTGCGTCGTGCACGCGGCGGCGCACCTCCTCGCCGAGACCTTCAAGATCGGCCGCCGTGGCAGTGCCGGTATTGATCAGGAAGTTGCAGTGCTTCTCGGATACCTCCGCCCCGCCACGCGTCAGCCCGCGGCAACCGGCGGCGTCGATCAGTTCCCACGCCTTCATGTCGGGCGGATTGCGGAAGGTCGATCCGCCGGTGCGGGCGCGCACCGGTTGGGACGCCTCACGCGTGGCACGGATCTCCGCCATGCGCGCCGCGATCGCCGCCGGTTCGCCGCGTTGCGCGCGCAGTCGGGCGCGCACCACGACGGCGCCCTGCGGCAGGCGCGAATGCCGGTAGGCAAAGGCGAGATCGGCGGCGGCCATGCGCCGCTCGGTGCCGGTACGCGTGACGATGTCCGCCCAGTCGAGACACGACGCGATGTCGCCGCCATAGGCGCCGCCATTCATCACCACCGCGCCGCCGATGCTGCCCGGGATACCCGAGAGGAATTCCAGTCCGGTCAGACCCGCAGCGGCGGCATGCTCGGCCACGGTCACATCGAGCGCCGCGGCGCCGGTGATCACGCCATCAGGTTCGACCTTGATGTCGCCGAACCCGCGCCCCAGGCGGATTACCACACCCGGCAGTCCACCATCGCGAATGATCAGGTTCGAGCAGGCGCCCACCACATGCACTGGAATGTCGAGCGGCAGGCGCTGCAGGAACTGCGCGAGATCTGCCCCGTCCGCGGGCCGCACCAGCAGCTCGGCGGGTCCGCCGACGCGGAACCAGGTGAACGGCGCCAGTGGCGCGTTGGCCTGCGCGCGACCGCGCAGCGGCGGCACCCCCTCCCCAACCCTCCCCCGCCTCGCGGGAGAGGAAGTGTCAGCATGCACCATCATGCGGCGCTCCCCGCGATACGCCGCTGCTGCAGTTCGGCCAGTTCGCCCGGCAGCGCCACTGCCCACTGGGTGATGTTGCCGGCGCCGAGGCAAACGACGAAGTCGCCTGGCCGGGCGATGGCATAGACCATTTCGGCCAGCCGCACCGGCGATGGGAGCGGCACCACGCTGCGGTGGCCGCGCGCCCGCAGCCCGTCCACCAGAGCGTCGCGGTTGACACCCTCGATTGCCGCTTCGCCCGCCGGATACACGTCGGCGACGATCACCGTGCCGGCGTCGTTCATGCAGGTGCAGAACTCGTCGAACAACGAAGCAAGCCGGGTGAAGCGGTGCGGCTGCACCACGGCGATCACGTTGCGCGCACCGGCCTGGCGCGCCGCCTTGAGCACCGCGGCGATCTCCACCGGATGGTGGCCGTAGTCGTCGATGACCGTGACGCCGCCCGACTCGCCGGTTTTGGTGAAGCGCCGCTTCACGCCGCGGAACCCGGCGAACGCACCGCGCAGCGTGTCGTCGTCGATTTCCATCTCGACCCCGACGGCGACGGCCGCAAGCGCATTCTGCACGTTGTGCGCGCCGAGCATCGGCAGCCGATACGGCCCCAGCCTGCGCGAGCGGTTGCGCGCGCGGTCGGTGACCGTGACGTCGAAGGTCGAGCCGAGCTTATCCGGCACCACGCGGTCGGCGCGCACATCCGCCTGCGGCGAGAAGCCGTAGGTGACGATGCGCCGGTCCGACAGGCGGGGGATCATCTGCTGCACCGCCGGATGGTCGATGCACAGCACGGCGAAACCGTAGAACGGCACGTTGGCGACGAACTGGTCGTAGCCGGCGACCATCGCCTCCGGCGTGCCCCAATGGTCGAGATGTTCGGGATCCATGTTGGTAACGACCGCGATCACCGCCGGCAGGCGCAAGAAACTGCCGTCGCTCTCGTCGGCCTCCACCACCATCCAATCGCCGGTGCCGAGCCGCGTGTTGGTGCCGTAGGCGTTGACGATGCCGCCGTTGATCACGGTGGGATCGAGATGCGACGCCTCCAGCACCGCGGCGATCAGGCTGGTCGTGGTGGTCTTGCCATGCGTGCCACCGATCGCGATCGACCATTTCAGCCGCATCAGTTCCGCGAGCATCTCCGCGCGCCGCACCACCGGGAGCAGCCGCGCCCGCGCGGCGGCGACCTCCGGGTTGTCCCGCTTCACCGCGGACGACACCACCACCACCTGGGCATCGCGCAGGTTCGCCGCGTCGTGACCGATCAACACCGGGATGCCGGCATCACGCAGGCGGCGGACATTGGCCGAATCGGCGATGTCGCTGCCCTGCACCGAATAGCCGAGGTTGTGCAGCACCTCGGCGATGCCGGACATGCCGATGCCGCCGATACCGACGAAATGGATCGTGCCGATGGAGAGCGGGAGCGCTCTCATGCGTTGGTCTCCTGGCGCATCAGTTCCTCCACCAGATCGGCCAGCCGGACCGCCGCATCCGGGCGCGCCACGCTTCGTGCCGCGCAGGCGGCGTGCCGCAGCAGCTCGGGGTCCGCGAGCAGCGCCGCCAGCCGGTCGCGCAACGCCGCGGGCGTGAAGTCGCGCTGCGCGATCATCGAGGCGCCATGTGCCTCGACCAGGGCGCGCGCATTCGCCGTCTGATGGTGGTCGATCGCGCCGGGCAGCGGCACCAGGATCGCCGGCCGTCCGGCGATCGCCAGTTCGGCGACGGTAGAGGCACCGGCGCGCGCGATCACCAGATGTGCCGATGCAAGTCGGTCCGCGACGTCGGGGAAGAAGGGCGACAGGTCTGCATCGATGCCGGCAAGGTCATAGGTCGCACGCACCCGGTCCAGATCCTCGGGGCGGCACTGCTGGGCGATGCTGACGCGCGACAGCAGCTCATCGGACAATGACGCAAGCGCGGTCGGCACCACGTCGCTGAACACGCGCGCGCCCAGCGAGCCACCGAGCACCAGCAGGCGGATGTGGTCGCTGGGCGGTGCGCAGCGAGCGTTCGCGAGTGCGGCGATGGCCGGGCGCACGGGATTGCCGGTGAATACCGTTGCCACGGCCGGCGCCCGTTCGGTCATCGCGAAGCTGAGCGCCAGACGATCGGCGCGGTTCGCCAGGAAACGGTTGGCGCGGCCAAGCACGGCGTTCTGCTCGTGCAGGATCACGGCTGGCCGATGGCGCATCAGAGCGGTGGCCAGCACCGGTGCGACAGAGGGATAGCCGCCGAAGCCGACGACCGCGCCGGCATTGATGCGCGTGAGAATACGGCGTGCCTGAAGCACGCCATTGGCCAGCGCCAGGCCTGCCCTTCCGGCACGCAACGCGCCGCGACCGGCGATTCCGGCGCCGCTGATGACGAATCGTTCGAGATCGGCGAACACCGCGCTGTTCAATCCGCCGGAGCGCACATCGGTGATCAGCGCCACCCGCCGGCCGCGCGTCAGCAATTCGCTGGCCAGCGCCTCGGCCGGGAAGAAGTGACCTCCGGTCCCGCCAGCGGCGATCACGATCGGCAGCACGGCGGGGCCTCTCATGATACGTCCCCGTGATGCCGGCGCCGCGTCAGCGCCAGCAGCATGCCCATGCCGAGTGCCACAGCGAGCGCCGAGGAACCACCGTAGGAGATCAGCGGCAGGGTCATGCCCTTGGTCGGAATGAGCTGGAGCGAAGACGCCATGTTGATGAACGCCTGCAGACCGAAGCCGGCGACCAGGCCAGCGCAGGACAGCACGACGAACAGGTCCTGCTCCTTCAGCAGACGCAGCAGGCCGCGCAGCACGATGAAGCCGAACACCGCGATGATGATCAGGCAGACGATCATGCCGAACTCCTCGCCGGCGACGGCGAACACGAAGTCGGCGTGCGCGTCGGGCAGCACGTCCTTGACGCGGCCTTCGCCAGGGCCGCGGCCGAGCAGTCCGCCGTTGCCGAATGCCTCCAACGCGGTGCGTGGCTGATAGTCGGTGCCGATGCCATTACCGGGATGCAGGAATGCCTCGACCCGCCTCTGCACATGCGGAAAGAACATGTAGGCTCCGACGCCGGCGAATCCCGCGCCGATCACCAGGATCGCCACCAGAAACAGGTTCAGCCCGTCGATATAGAGCTGCGCGAAGAACACCGCCGAGATCACCGCCAGCATGCCGACATCGGGCTGCGACTTCAGCAGCAGCGCGATCAGCAGAAAGATGCCGATCGCCAGCAGCTTGCCGGGAAAGCGCGGCGTGCGGCGGCCCTCGCTGATCAGCCAGGCGGCGACGATGGCGAAGCAGGGCTTGAGGAACTCGGACGGCTGCACCGACATGCCGGGCAGGGAAATCCAGCGGCGCGCGCCCTTGATCTCCACTCCGATGAACATGGTGGCGGCGGTCAGTGCGAGCGCGACGATGCAACCCAGGATCGCCAGGCGCCGAATGCTGCGTGGCGACAGCAGCGATACGGCGACGACAACCGCGCCGGCCGCGGCAAGAAACAGCACCTGCTTGAGGATGAAGATGTCGCGCGAGGAGCCGATCCGCTCCGCAACCGCGGGACTGGCGGCGAGCATCATGATATAGCCGAAGCCGATCAGCACGCCGACCGCGCCCAGGGTCCAGCGGTCCACCGTCCACCACCAGCGGCCAAGGATCGAATTATCGGCGCGCGAGAGGGCTGGCATCAGGCAGGTTCCGCCGTGGAGCGAGGCGCAGGGAAGCGGAGCCGCGCGATTCGCGGCAATGGTCCGGGTGTCATTGCGAGGAGCGCGGCGACGAAGCAATCCCGGTGTACGTGCGCACGCAACCCGAGATTGCTTCGCTTCGCTTGCAATGACACGGTCATCGGATCTTCAGCGTGGCCAGCGCGACGAGGGCGAGGATCATGGAGATGATCCAGAAGCGGATGACGATGGTCGGCTCGGACCAGCCTTTTTTCTCGAAGTGATGATGCAGCGGTGCCATCAGGAAGATGCGGCGTCTGGTGCGCTTGTACCAGAACACCTGGACGATGACGGATACGGTCTCGACCACGAACAGGCCGCCCACGATCATCAGCACGATCTCGTGCTTGGTCGCGACGGCGACCGCGCCGAGGGCCCCGCCCAGCGCGAGCGAGCCGGTGTCGCCCATGAATACCGCGGCAGGCGGCGCGTTGAACCACAGGAACCCCAGGCCGGCGCCAATCAGCGAGGCGCAGAATACCGGCAGCTCGCCCACCCCGGGCACCGGATTGAGCTGCAGGTAGTCGGCGAAGATGCGGTTGCCGACCAGATACGCGATCAGCGCGAACACGCCGGCGCAGATGATGGTCGGCACGATGGCCAGGCCGTCCAGCCCGTCAGTCAGGTTCACCGCGTTGGACGAGCCGAGCATGACCAGCATGGCGAATAGCGGGAACATCAGGCCAAGCGGGATAAGCACGTCCTTGAACACCGGGATGGTCAGCGACGTCGCCAGTGGCCCGCGGGTCAGCAGCATCAGCCAGATGCCCGCGACAAGTCCGATCAGCATCTGGGCGATGAGCTTGGCGCGGGGCGAAACGCCCTTGTGGTTCTGCCGCGACAGCTTGCGGTAGTCGTCTGCGAAGCCGAGGGCGCCGTAGCCCAGCGTAACGAACATCACCGCCCACACATAGGCGTTGCGAAGATCGACCCAGAGCAACGTGGAAATCGTCAGTGCGAACAGGATCAGCACGCCGCCCATGGTCGGCGTGCCCTTCTTCTCGATCAGGTGGCGTTCCGGACCGTCATCGCGGATCGGCTGGCCGTTCGCTTGTTTCGACTTCAGCCAGCGGATCAGCGGCGGGCCGAGGATGAAGCTGACCACCAGCGCCGTCAGGCACGCGGCGCCCGAGCGGAAGGTGATGTAGCGGAACAGATTGAACAGGATGAACTGGCTGGCAAACGGCCTGGCGAGATCGTACAGCATCAGGCGGCCCTGGCGTGCGGTTCGAGTGCGTCGACGATCCGCTTCATCCGGCTGCCGAGGCTGCCCTTCACCAGAACGGCGTCGCCGGGAGCGATGGCGCGCGCGACCAGTGGCGCCAGGGCGGCGGAGTCCGCGGCATAGCCCGCGCGGATCGGTGACGGCAGCGCGTCATAGAGGCCAGCCATCAGCGGGCCACAGGCGAACAGGCAATCGGCTGCCGCGGTGACATAGGCGGCGAGCGCACGGTGCTCCGCTGGTCCGGCGCCGCCCAGTTCGAGCATGTCGCCGAGTACCGCGACACGCCGCCGGGCGGGTTGCAGGCGCAGCACGGCGAGCGCGGCGCGCACCGAGGCGGGGTTGCCGTTGTAGCTTTCGTCCAGCAGCAGCGCGGTGCCGCCGGAAACCGCGATCTGCCGGCGCGCGCCGCGGCCGGCGATTGGGGAAAAGCCTTCCAGCGCAAGGGCGATGCGCTCCGGCGGCGCATCGGCGGCGTGCATCGCGGCGGCGAGCGCGGCGAGCGCATTGAGGGCCATGTGGCGGCCCGGCGCGGCCAGGCGAAAGCGGAACCGCTCGCCGGCGAACTCAGCGGTGATATCGCTGGCCTCGGCGGCCATCGACAGCCCGACCAGGCGGACGTCCGAGGACGCGGCCATGCCGAAGGTGACCACGCGCGCGTCTCCTGCCACTGCTGCGCGCAGGCGTGGCAGCAGTGGCGTGTCGGCGGGCAGCACGGCGACGCCATCCGGCTCCAATCCGCGCAGCATGGCGGCCTTCTCATCGGCGATCGCCTCGATCGAGCCGAGGAAGCCGATATGCGCCTTCTCGACCGCGGTGATCACCGCGACATGCGGTCGCGCCAGGCGCGCGAGCGGCGCGATCTCGCCGGCGTGGTTCATGCCGATCTCGGCGACGCAGTACTCGGCATCCCGCGGCGTGCGTGCCAGCGTCAGCGGCAGGCCCCAGTGGTTGTTGTAGGATGCGACCGCCGCGTGGGTACGGCCCAGCGCGGAGAGGGCGGTCCGCAGCATCTCCTTGGTCGTGGTCTTGCCGACGCTGCCGGTGACCGCGACCAGCCGGCCGGCGCAACGCCGACGCGCGTAGCCGCCAAGGCGGTGCAGCCCGGCCAGCGTGTCATCCACCAGCAGCCGCCGCGCGCCCTCGCCCTCGCAATCCACCATGGCGCCAGCCGCACCCTTCGCCAGCGCTTCGGCGACGAAAGCGTGACCGTCGCCGCTCTCACCCCGCAGGGCGACGAACAGATCACCTGGCCTGATCGTGCGGGTGTCGATCGACACGCCCCTGGCGGCGAACGGCGTGCCCATGCTGCCGCCGGTGGCCTCCAGCAAGTCTTGCGCGGTCCACAGCGGAGTCATGCGCCCACCAGACGGCGGACCACGTCCACGTCATCGAACGGGATAACCGTATCGCCGATCGTCTGCCCCTGTTCGTGGCCCTTACCCGCCACCGCCAGGACGTCGCCCGCTCCGAGGCCGCTCAGCGCCTCAGCGATGGCCCGCGCGCGATCGCCGATCTCCCGCGCCCCCGGGCATGCCGCGAGAACGGCGGCGCGGATCGCCGCCGGGTCCTCGCTGCGCGGATTGTCGTCGGTCACGATCGCGACATCCGCCAGGCGTGCCGCGGCATCTCCCATCATCGGGCGCTTGCCCCGGTCGCGGTCACCGCCGGCACCGAACACCACATGCAGCCGGTTCGCCGTGTGTGGGCGCAGGGCCGTCAGGAGGCGCTGCAACGCGTCGGGCGTGTGCGCGTAATCGACGTAAACCGCGGCGCCGTTCGGCAGCCGCGCCGCCAGTTGCAACCGGCCGCGCACACCAGTCAGCCCGGCCAGCCGGTCCAGCGCGTCGCGCTCGCCCAGGGCGCCGGCGAGCGCGGCGGCCATCAGGGCGTTGTCCACCTGGAAACGGCCCGGCAGCGGCAGCATGAGCTCACGGCGAACACCGGCCGCGTCCAGGCGCAGGAGCTGGCCATCGGGGGTTGGTCGCACGGCGACGATCCGGATGGTCCGCCCTGCCTCGCCGACGGTGCGCAGATCAAGCCGGCGCCGCGCCGCGATATCGGCCAGCGCCGAGAGCGTGGCCGCATCCGTGTCGCCGCTGGCGACTGCCGGCGCACCCGCCGGCAGCAGTTCCGCGAACAGCCGCAGCTTCGCCGCCCGGTAGGCATCCAGCGAGCCGTGATAGTCGAGATGATCGCGGGTGAGGTTGGTGAACGCCCCGGCCGCCAGGTGCACGCCATCCAGCCGGAACTGGTCGAGCCCGTGCGAGGACGCCTCCATGGCCGCGTGCTGGATGCCTGCGCGCGCCAGCCGAGCCAATGCTTCGGCCAGGCTGACCGGATCGGGCGTGGTCAGGGCCGTGCCTGGGTCGAAGCCGGGCGCGATCAGCCCCAAGGTGCCCAGACTGGCGGCGGGCTTGCCGTCGGCCGCCCAGAGCTGACGCAGAAACTCGACCGTGCTGGTCTTGCCGTTGGTGCCGGTGACGGCGACCGCCACGCGCGGCTGGGCGCCGGCCAAAGCCGCGGCAAGCTGCGCCAGCCGGCGGCGCGGTTCGGGATCCTCCAGCAGCGGGCGTGGCGGCACGCCGGGCGGCCAGACGGTCCCCTGGGGCGCCAGCACCGCGACGGCGCCACGTGTCACCGCGTCGGCAATGTAGGCGCGGCCGTCCTCGCGGCTGCCAGGCAGCGCGGCGAACAGATAGCCCGGCGCGACGTGCCGGCTGTCGGCGGTGATCCCCGCGATTTCCACATCGCCGGCCGTTGCGGGCACCTGGCGCATGATCTCAGCGAGCCGCAATTGGGTGCGAGGCCGCGGCGGTCGGCACGACCGAGGCGCCCAACACGGGGCGCGTCAACGCCGCGTCGTGCCTTGGGTCTCGCGTCATCGGGTGGGCCGGGGCCAGAGGGGTCACCGGCATTGTCAGTGCCGGCCGCGGCGCGGGAGGGGGCGGCGACGATGCGGTCAGCGGGCCGCGCGGCGCAACCGGCGGGCGGGCGGGCTGCAGCGGGATGTAGAGTGCCTGATTGATCTGCGGCGCGTCCTGGATGTCCGGCAGCATGCCGAGCATCGGCGCGATACGGGCGATCACCCGGCCGGCGGCAGGCGCCGCCACCCAGCCCGCCGTCGAGTAGCCATAGGTGCTCTTGTTGCCGTGCGGCTCGTCCACCATGATGTAGACGGCATAGCGTGGCGCGTTCATCGGGAACACGCTGGTGAACGCCGCGACGTTGAAATTCTCCTTGAAGCCGCGCTTGTAGCCGTGCTTGCCGACCTTTTCGGCGGTGCCGGTCTTGCCGCCCGGATAATAGCCGGCCACCTCCGCCTGTTTGCCGTAGCCGTCGGTTACAACGAGCCGCATCAACCTGCGCATGATGTCGGAGGTCGATGCCTGCATGACGGCGACGCCCTCCGGGTGGTCGCCCGACGGCACCGCAAGGATGGTCGGGCGTTCCAGGATCCCGGTCGCCACCGCCGCCGTCCCGCGCACCACGTGCAACGGCGAGACCGAGATGCCGTGGCCGAATCCCACGGTCATGGTGACGATTTCCTTCCAGGCGGAGGCCGGCTGAATGATCGGCAATCCCGCCTCGGGCAGCTCGATGCCGACGCGGCCGAACATGCCCATGGCCTTGAGCCACGCACGCTGCCGTTCACCGCCTACGGTCTCGGCAATGCGCGCCGCGCCGAGATTGGAGGAATACGCCAGCACCTCGGGGACATACAGGATCCGGTGTTTGCCCTCGAAGTCGCTGATGGTGAACCGGCCGATGTGGATGTTGTGCGCGGCATCGAACCTGTCCCAGATATGAACGATGCCGGAGTCCAGCGCCATCGAGGCGGTCTGCAGCTTGAAGGTGCTGCCCGGCTCGTACATGCCGGTGACCGCGCGGTTGAATTTTTCCTCGTCCGTTGCCTTCCGGTAGTCGTTGGCGTCGTAGTCCGGCAGGCTGACCATGGCCAGCACCTCGCCGGTGTTCACGTCCATGACGATGCCGCAGCCGCCGATCGCCTGGAAGAAGTCGATCGCCTTCGAGAGTTCGTCGCGCACCACCGCCTGAACGCGCACATCGAGCGACAGTCGCAGCGGGGCATTATCGCTGAACAGGCGACGGTCGAAGTATTTCTCGACGCCGGCTACCCCGTGCTCATCGACGTCGGTGCCGCCCAGCACCTGCGCCGCGGTGCGGCCCATCGGATAATGCCTCTGCTCGGTCGGGCGGAAATCGATGCCCGGAATGCCGAGATTGTTGATGGCGAGCTGCTCGCGCGGCGTGATCTGGCGCTCCAGGTAAACGAACTGCCGGTTGGTGTCGGATAACCGCTCGCGCGCTGTCTGCTCGTCCAGCCGCGGCACTACCTGCTTCAGGCGGCGCGCCGCCTCGGCCGGATCGATGATCTGGCGGGGATCGGCGAACACGGCGACCGTCGGCAGGGAGATCGCCAGGATCTGGCCATTGCGGTCGGTGATCATGGCGCGTTCCGCGGCGGCCATGTTCTCGACCTGCTTCGGTGCGGTGAACAACGCCTCGATCGGCTTTTCCGGGCGATGCGGCGAGAGCGGCTGAAGGATGGTGGCGTCCGCCAGCTTGGCGATGACCGCGAGGAACAGCAGGCTGAAGCCCAGTGCGGTGTACACCAGCCGGCCGCGGGTCCTTTCCAGCGCGCTGCGCCGCTGCAGGTCTGGCCGGGTGACACGCACCATCTCGATACGCGGGACGGCATCGCCGGAAGCCGCGCCGCGCCGCCAGGCAGGCGTCTCGCGCGGCGTCGAGTTGGCTGGAGGAGCGTCGCTCATCGTCAGCCTCCACCGCCGTTGGTCACCCACTGTGAAGCGCTCACCGGCACAGGGCGCGGCAGCCCCAGCGAGCCGTTGCGCGCCATACCCAAGGCCGAGCCCGTCGGCGCCGCGGGCGCCGGCGACATTGCCGGGCGCGGCGCCTCGGCGGCCACGACCGGGCGGGCCGGGGCCGGAACCGGCCGCACGGGCGGCGCCGCTTCGGCGATCGCCGGATGCGGTATTGGCGGCGGTGGCCTGCGCTCATGCTCACGCTCGGGCGGGTGCTCCCGTTCGGGCTGACGCGGGGGCGGCCCGGCCGCAGCGACGGCTGCGGGCCTGGGCGCTGCGGGCGGCGGTGGGGGGGCCGGCTTGCTGACTGCAACGGGAACAGGGCGCGGCTCCTCCGGGGGCGGCGTGTCCGCCACCGGCGGCGAGGGCGATGCAGCCGGCGGGGCCGGCGTCTCTGGCGGCGGCACCGCGGGCAACCGGCTGTCCAGTTCGGCCAGGCTGGTGAATTGCCCGGGCGCCACCGTCTTCAGCGCGAGGAACTGGTCCGCCAGGCCTTGCAGCCGCTGCGGGTCATTCTGCAACGTCCATTCGGCGTGCAGCACCCTGATGCGCCCGCGCAGTTCCTCGGTGGCATGAACGGTCTTCTCGATCTTGCGGTCGAGCACCTGCACCCGGTGCTTGGCCTGGTAGAGGTAGAGCCCCGAGCCGCAGGCCAGCAGAAAACATACGAGGGTGAACGGGCGGATCATGCGACCCCGCGCTCCATCGCGCGCAACCTGGCACTGCGGGCGCGGGGGTTGGCCGCGACCTCGGCGGCGCCCGGACGCAGCGGGCGGGCGGTGAGCAGGCGGAAGCGGGGTGTGGGACGCGCGGCCTGGCCGCGCGGATCGTGACGCGAAGGCGCCGGCGCGCGACCGGCGGCCTCGGTCATGAAGCGCTTGACGATGCGGTCTTCCAGCGAGTGGAACGAGACCACGAGCAGGCGACCGCCCGGTGCGAGCAGCCGTCCGGCCTGCTCCAGCGCGCGCGCGATCTCGCCCAGTTCGTCGTTCACCCGGATGCGCAGCGCCTGGAAGCTGCGGGTGGCCGGATCGATCCCGCCGCGGCCGGGCGGCAGCACGTCACGGACGATCGCGGCCAGCCGCCCGGTGGTGGCGATCGGCGCCTGCGCGCGGGCCGCCACGATGGCGCGCGCGATCCGCCGCGACGCACGCTCTTCGCCCAATTCGAACAGCAGGTCGGCGAGTTCGCGCTCGGGCAGCGTGTTGATCAGGTCGGCGGCGGTCGGGCCGGTTTGGCTCATGCGCATGTCGAGCGGGCCGTCGGCGCGGAATGAGAAGCCGCGCGCCGGGTCGTCGAGCTGGAACGAGGAGACCCCGAGATCCAGCACCACGCCATGCAGCGCGCCCACGCCATGCTCCGCCAGCAGCGTCAGCATGTCGCCGAACCGCCCCTGGATCAGGTGCAGCCGGCCAGGGTATCGCGCGGCCAGGGCGGCGCCGCGCGCGATCGCTTCGGGGTCGCGGTCGATTGCCCACACCGTGCAGGGCGCCGCTTCGAGCAGCGCCGCCGTGTAGCCGCCGCCACCGAACGTGCCGTCGAGATACACGCCACCGGCCCGCAGCGCCATCAGGCCGACCACCTCCGGCAACATGACCGGGAGGTGGTTCATGGCGGGCCGCTTCCCGGCAGCGTGAGGCCGTGGGTCCGGGCACGCTCCCGCGCCTCGGCGCGCCGGCGCTCCGCCGCCTCGGGCTCCCAGATCTGAAAGATGCGCCCGAGCCCCATGAACACCACGGTCTCACCCAGTCCGGCATAGCTGACCAGTTGATCGGGCACGACGATACGACCTTCCTTGTCGGCCTCGACCGGAAACGCATCCGAATAGAGGGACGCCGCGAGATCGTCGTGAGCCTGACTGAACAGATCGAGTCGGTTCAATGGTTCGGCGAGCGCTTCGAATTCGTTGGCGGGCCAGGCTTCGATGCAATGATGCTGATGCGACGGCCGCAGCACGAGATGGGTTCCGTTGTCGCCGCCGCGGGAACGCAGCGCGGCGCGGAACGGTGCCGGGACGGAGACGCGGCCCTTGGCGTCCAACCGGTTCTGGTGGGTGCCGAGGAAGCTCGCCATCCGTGCCTGGTGCCTTTCGGGCCGGGCGCCCCGCTGCGCCAGCCTGTTTGGGATGGTATGGGATAGCATGGGCAACTGTGGGCGGCAAGGGCAATCGCGTGGGGTGCGGCGGGAAATTCTCAAGGTTTCAGCGGGTTAACGGTGGCTTTGTTCCTCTTGCGTTCCTGTGGATCATTCTGGGGGTGGGTGACAGGGTGGCGAGGCCCGGGCGGCGGACGGCACTCCGGTAGGGAATGCTGCGCGGCAGCCGGCGGCGACAGGTTCGTCCGCGCCGCGCACTCGAGATCGGCGGATTTGGTTGCCAATGCGGCGGGATTCGGTTAGTCTTATTGACCAAAATTGCTAACAGGCAGGCCCTACCGCCGGTTGGGCACCCGAAAGCGCAGCCCAGCCGGGCTGTCCTTACGAGCATATCGGGCAGGCTGTGTTCCTCCCCGACAGCGACCACCGCGAGAGATCGCCACGCGCTGGCTCGGAACGACAGCGGTGGACGCAACGGCCACTCGAGCGACGTATAACCGCCCGGTCAGTTGCAGGCAGGCAGGATGATCCCGCTATGCTGGACAACCTGGTGCCGCAGGGACAGCGAGAGCTACGCTTCCCGCTGGGGAGTGCGGCCGGACCCTGGGCTCCGGGCGGCGGTGACAAATCATCTGACGTTGCGAGGCCCAGGCGCGGGGTGCGAAGCGCTCAGGCCAACTTCAGCGCCGCCGTGCCAACGCCGCAATTCGACGCTTCTCACGACGCGATGCTCAGCCAAGTCAGCTTGTATCCGGCACCCGCGCGACACTGGCTGCCCTTGCTGGCCTGTCCGCATCGAACCGGATTGTGCAGCCGCTGACAGGCACCGGGTCTAGGCGTCATACCAACGACGGCGTTGACCTCGTAGCGGGCGCTGTCCCCGAGGGCGCCACGAGGGACCTGATCGGGGACGAGGTCAAAGGCGGCCACGCGATTGAAGCGCATGTTGGGAAAAGCCAGGGGGATCTCGTCGACCGGCTGGACAAGGATCCGGAATTGCGAGCGACATCTACACACCGAAACCTGCCGGAGGCACGGGAAGTAACACAGCAAGTGATTGACTTGAACCGTGATCAAATAAATTCCTGGATCACCAATCCAATGACAGCGAAGCGACTGGTAATGTCGGTGTCACGGCCTATTACTAGCTCCCGTTATGTGCCAATAGGGATTGTGGTGCGCCGCGGCGAGCGGATTGCAGTGCCAGGGAATGGTGCGCGGGTGGTGCTGGAAAAGCGCTCAGACGCCCCGAACGGCTTCTCGTGATAACGAGCTATCCGACACTTTCCGGTCTGCCAGGAGAGGACTGATACCCAGAATGCTGCCAAAGCTTTACGAGCTGTACATCCAGGACTTTGACCTCATTTTTCAGGAGCCCACCGGCCCCATCGATATGTTCTGCCAGCGATATGATTTGCAAGATCAAGAGGCGCTTCTAAACGAACTAAAAAAGTTCCATCAGGAGGCCGTATCTGGAACCAAGACTATCGAGAATTTGGTCAATATGGGATTGGAGTACGTCCCGAGCACTGAGCACGATCCCGGGACCTGGCTTCCTGCTGTGATCGAATACCTGAGTGCAAAGATCGCGCAGTCAAAGCAGGCTGGCGGCATGTGACAACGAGCCACCCAATGATCTCTTCGCGCAGCGGCGCTTACTCACGGCACAGAACCCCGACGATTCCGTGCGGAATGGCTCAACCAGACGCGATTCGTGCTCTGCCAGCGGTCGCTTGCTCACCGGTGGCAGATCTCGCCTCTGTCGACAGCCGCTGGCCGCCGTGCCCGCCGCACCTATCAGGCGCTGCTTCGTAATCCAAAAATGAGGGCCGGCGCTTTGATGTATTTGGGTATCGACGCTGATCAACATCGGGCACGGTGGCTGGTTTGATTATCAAAGGCGAGAAAATCACCTTACCGGGTTTACGCAGTTTTCTCGGTATAGGGACTATCGAACTTCAATGTGGGCCTGTTCTGCCAACAGGCCGGTTTGTCGCTCTAGGAGACCGTGATCGCGGCCGGGCAGTTTCGCTCGCGTCCTTTTCAGCAATGCCAAACCTGATCAACCTTACGGGCTTGACCCTGAAACCGCTGAATTCATCAAGGTGGGTTATCAGGCAGGTCAGAGCGGGGCCTTTGATCACTCGCCCATTGAGAAGCTGAACATTTTGGCGTTGCTTAGAGGGCTGCTGTTCTGTATCGCAATTATAATTGCCACATATGCGCTTATCGGCGCGGCATTTTATGTATTATACGCTGTGGACGCCTGCATCATCGAGATCAGGCACGATGGCATCGTCAGAGCAATCATGCAATTCCAGATCACCGAGACGGACTGTTCGACATTGGGAGAGGATGCGTCGGTCAGATCAGCATACCACCGTCATAGCGGTACCGAGAATATCGGACGTGGTCTTTCAGCTTGACACCTGGAACAATCATTCGATCGAATACGATATTGGTCGCATCTATTATCCGAGGCAGGATGGGGAACGCGCCCGATAACGGCATGCCGAAGAGGCGTCACAGTAGCCACCGACCCGGTCGACCTCTCTTGTCAGCCACACCCCATGCAGGCCCAAGAAGAGCTTCTGAGCGAGCTCAAAGAGTTCTACCGGGAGAGCTTGTCTGGAACCAAATCCATCGATGATCTTGTAGACATGGGGTTGGAGTACGTCCCAGGCACACGGCCAGATCCCAGGACGTGGCTTCCGTCGCAGATCGGTTGCCTTGCGGCAAGGGTCGCCGCGTCCAAACAGGCTGGCAGCCGCGCGTGACGATCACTCTCCTCGGTCGTCGCTTTGATCGATACCTGGCAGGGTACCAGGCTCAGGCACAATGAGGCGGCAAGCCTTGTCCTGCGGCTGAGTGCGTTGTCGTGGCCCGAGTGGATGTTCCGCTCACCATCTGCCGGAATCAACTCCGGTGTGACAACACTGTGTTTGACCTCATTACCGCATGCCTGGTCGCTCCATCGAGCAAGCTTACAGAGTGTGCCGCGCAGACCCTATCATTCACCCGCAGCACAGATGGTGGCTCGACAGCGGTCGCACTTGGAACCCGGTCAAGCGGGCCAATAGTGCTCGGGCATCGGATGTTGGATGGTTGGTTCGCTCGCCACCGCTGCAATTCCCCGCTGACTTGATCGGTGCGGCAGCCCGCTGATCTCAGAGCGCGCAGCGATGCTCAGCGCGGTAGCGGTGCTGACGCTGAAACCATTCCGACGATGATGAAGCGGCAACGAGCAAGCCAACCAGATCGTCGCGCAATTTTGTCGCCGGAGCTGGCGATCGCATTGGGGTATTCGCATCGCCGCTGCTGCCGGCGCTGTTGTCATGCTCGCGCAAGTCAATGGTTGCGCCCGAGGTGGACATGCCGCCTGGGTGAGTGTCCCGTTGGTCCGGTCGGCGTGACGAGCGGCTCCGCGGCGTTGCAGTTGTGACGAACGCCCCCGATCGACGCACCGCCCAGCGGCCGAGCTCGGGCCCAAGCCGCCCCTTCAGCTCAGTCAGGCCGCGCTCCCGGCGCAATAGTGATCCTGACCAGCCATACCTCTGCCCGACCCTTGCCAAAAAGAATCGAGCGGGTAGCGGGTTAGCAACGTAATACTACCCCAAAATGATGATACGGTTGCAAGACGGAACGGTTGAGTAACCGTCAGCCCAACTCTAAAACGAAGGCTCTTGGGCGTGGCAAAACAGGACCACCACCGCGAACGCCTGTGGTGTGCAGCGCCAAATCAGGAGATTTGCTTGTGCCTATTATCCCGCAAAATCCCACGATTACTATTGATGGCAACCTGTCCGACTGGACGGCCGCGGAACGGATCGACTATGGCGATCAGGCCGGCTACAGCCTCTACTCGGAGGCGCAGAACGGTTCGCTTTATTTCGACCTGAACGCCCCGGCCGGGGTTCAGATCGGGGCCAACACCACGATCTGGCTCAACACCGACCTCAACGCCGCCACCGGCTATCAGATCTTCGGCTCCGCGGGCGGCATCGAATACAACGTCGAGATAAACGCCGACGGCACCGCCGCGCTCTTCCAGGACAGCGCAGGCCAGACCGCCCCGACGCTCGTTCTCGGCAACATCCCGATCGCCTATTCGGCCGACCATACCCAGGTCGAGCTCGCCATCCCGCAGGCCTCGATCGGCAACCCAAGCAATCCAATCGACGTGCTGTACGACGTCAACGACAGCACCTTCGGTCCTGTCAGCTACAGCAATGCGCCGTACGTGGCGCCCAATGCCGAGGTGGCGCGCGCGCCGACCCACAAGGTCGCCATTGTCTATTCGGATACCACGGCGGCCAACTACTTCAGAAGCCTCGGCGATGCCGCCGGCGCACCCTCGACCGCGTACGACGATCTGTTCATGGCGGCGCAGAACCAGGCGCGCATGGCCGGCGTTTCCTATGACATCATCGACGAATCGCAGCTCACCGACGTCAACAATCTCATCGGCTACGACGCGCTGATCTTCCCGGCGATGACGGATGTGAACACGGCGCAACTGCCGGCCATCATGTCGGCGCTGACCAGCGCGGTTTACGATTATCACATTCCCATCATCACCTCCGGCGACTTCCTGACCAACGATCAGACCGGCGCGGCACTGCCCGGCAACGCCTACGCCAACATGGAGACGCTGCTGGGTCTCCAGCGCACCGGCGGCGGCAACAGTGGCAACGTGACGGTCACCGCTGCGGACGTCAGCAACCCGATCATGAAGAGCTACACCGCGGGCCAGGTGATCCAGAGCTACACGGGTGCCGGCTACACCGACTACGAGCCCGTGAACAACACGCCGGCTGACGTCCTGGTCAACCAGAACGTCACTGACCCGACACTTCCCAGCGGTTCTGAAACCATTCCCGGCGTCACCGAGACCACGGTAGGCGGCACCACAAATGTGCATTTCGCCACCCAGGCTCTGCTGGGCGACAGCAACCTGCTGTCGAACGCCATCCAATCCGTCGTACTCGGCACGCAGCCAGGTGTTGCCCTGCACACCTCGCGCGGCGCCGGCATCGTCGCGGCGCGCATGGACATGGACCAGGCGCAGGTTCCTGCGGACGTATCACCGGAAGGCAGCGGGCCCGGCATCTACGATGAGTTGCTACCGATCCTGACCCAGTGGAAGCAGCAGTACGACTTCGTCGGCTCCTACTACGTCGACATCGGCGACAACCCGACCGCCACCGACCCGACGACAACCAATTGGGCGAAGAGCCTGCCGTATTATCAGCAGATCCTGGCGCTGGGCGGCGAGATCGGCGCGCACTCGGACACCCATCTGATCAACCCGCCCGCCACGACGTTCACCGCGACCACCGTCGGTGACACGCCTCAGGGCTCGACCACGATCACCCTCGACCACGTGCCCGCGTTCTACGGCATCACCGTGGGAATGTGGCTCACCGGCACGGGGATCGGCTCCAATACACAACTGCCAGGGGATGCCGGCGAAGGCGGCGCGGTGGCCAACACGCAGGTCATCGGGGTCGCCGGCAATACCATCACCATCAGCTACGTTCCCGCCGGCTTCGGCGGCACGAACCAGGGCACCATCGGCGACGTACCGGCCGGCAGCGCCCTGACCTTCTCCGTTCCGCCGGAGAACACCAACTTCCTGGAACCCTCGACCGGCACCGACCTCAGCAGCGACGGCCACCCGTTCACCTACCAATACGAATTCGGCGACTCGAAAACCCTGCTGCAGCAGCAGCTCGGGATCCCGATCTACGGCGCCGCCGTGCCAGGTGCCGCGGAGACCGCCGCCACCAGCCAGAACATCATGGCCTTCTTCCCCTCCGGCTCCGGCTTCACCGGCTATCTCACCGGCGGCTGGACCGGCGTCGAGTCCGGCTACCCGGGCGCGTTCGGCTACATCAATCCGACGCAGCAGGGCTCCGTCTATATCGCCCCCAACATGACGTTCGACTTCACCGAGATCCAGTTCGAGGGGAAGTCCGTCGCCCAGGCCGAGGCCGACTGGGCGGCGCAGTTCAACGCGCTGACCGCGAACGCCGCCGGAACTCCGATCGTCGTCTGGCCGATCCACGACTACGGCGCCGCGGCGTGGAACACCACCACCGACTCGCCCACCGGCTCGCCATACAGCACGGCGATGTATACCGGATTCATCGCCAACGCCTTCAACGACGGCTATGAGTTCGTCACCCTCGAAGAGCTGGCGCAGCGTATCCAGGCGCAGCAGAAGGCACATATCGACTATACCACCGTCGGCAACACGATCACCGCGACGGTCACGCCCGACCCGAGCGCGCCTGACCTCGGGGTGATGGCGCTCGATGTCGTCAACAACGCCGCCCAGGTCATTCAGAACGTCACCGGCTGGTACGCCTACAATGCCCAGGAAGTGTTCCTGCCAAGAAATGGCGGCCCGTTCACCATCAACCTCGGCGCAACCCAGGATGCCGTCACCCACATCGCATCGCTGCCCATGCGCGGCGACCTGCTCTCAGTCACAGGCGATGGTCTCAACCTCAACTTCTCCATGGTGGG
>DATBKQ010000351.1:0-5859 GCA_036555825.1 Acetobacteraceae bacterium
CTGATTTTGCCGCGCCAAATCCATGACCTGCGTCACTTTTGTCTCGGCGACCTCATAGGTATAGACGCCGCATACGCCGACACCGCGGCGGTGCACATGCAACATGATGCGGGTGGCCTCCTCGCGCGATTTTTGAAAAAATCGTTCCAGAACATGTACGACAAACTCCATGGGCGTGTAGTCGTCATTGAGCATCAACACCTTGTACATCGCGGGTTTGCGGGTCTTCGGCCTGGTCCGGACGACAACGCCGGTGTTCGGGCCTTCGGTGTTGCTGTTGCCGCCACGCCTGTCGCTGTCGCTCATCGTTCTTCCGCGTCCATCTGTCGCGACATCCCCGGAATCCGGGGACGACCTCGTCTGCCCGGCAATCGTCGGAGTCCCCACCCCGGCGTCTGCCGAGGCACGAACCATATCGGAAGGCGGCGCCGGGTTAAAAGAGCATTGACGGGCAAAGATTAAGCCCGCGTGTCATCTGTGAAAAAAGCCCCCACGAAAAAAGGCTCCGGTGCGACCGGAGCCTTCCTTCGGAGCCTGCGGCCAGTCTCAAGGCTGCTGGCGGACGCCTCGGACGTTTCAGGCGGCCTTGCCGAACTTCTCCATGGCGAGGCTGAAGCGAGCCGTCAGAGGCGCCAGCACCTGCTCGGTCAGCTTCATCGAGGCGTCGGTCAGCTTACCCGACTCCGCCAGTGTCTTCTCCAGCGTCGCCCGCGCCAGGCTGGCCTGAAGGTCGAACGCATCCTTCAGCGACTTGGCCGAGGAGATCGCCTTGAACGTGGACAGCGTCTCGTCGAACGAGGCCTGCGCGTTGGCGGCGATCTGCTTGCCAATATCCTGAACACCGGCGGCCCAGATCTGGCCCGACTTCACCACGGCCTCGAGATTGCCCTGGCCGAACGTCATCAGTTCCTCGGCCGTCTTCATCGCCTTTTCCATACCTTCCTTTACCTTTGCCTGTGTATCCGCGAAGCCGGAGGCCGCGCGGGTCATACCGTCCTTCAGACCCGACATGGTCGATTCGAAGTCCTTCGCGCCGGCCTGCGCCGACTGGTCTTCGATCATGGCGGGGGTTTCGATCGTCTTCGACTTGCTGGTCATGAAGCTGTTCCCCTGGCACGCCGCGCTTAATCCGGCACGCGGCCCGCCCTTCGAAAGAGTTCCCGAACCGTTTTGCTGCACCGCAGCACGACGCACATATAGGCCACAACCGTCGGTGGATCAAGCGAATTTTGTGCGGTGCACAAAGACTTCTTCAAACTGTCCTGGACCGGAGAAAGCGGTCTCGCCTGTCGCAGGACTCGCCCATAAGCGGTTCAATTTTTTCCGTTTTCACTCCGATTCTAGCTGGACAGCCGGGCCGCAAAGTACCTAGAGTTGCCGCGAGTCGCCGGGAGTACGCAACGGATGGACGGCAGCCAGCGGGGTGGACGCAAAATAGTGATGAGGCGTCCGGCTTGGCTCGCACTGGTCCTGGCCGGGCTCTCGTTGGCTTCCGTCAACCGGGCTGCCGCGCAGATCGGCTCCGACCGCTACAGCTCGATCGTGGTGGACGCCACGAACGGGGGCGTGCTGGAAGCGGCCAACCCAGATTCCCTGCGCCATCCCGCCAGCCTCACGAAGTTGATGACGCTGTACATGGTATTCGAGGCATTGCGGGACCGGCGTATCACGACGGACCAATTGGTCCCCGTCTCCTCGCACGCCGCCGCGATGGAACCCTCGAAGCTCGGTCTCGTGCCAGGCACACGGCTGACGGTTGAAGAGGCGATCCTCGGTCTGGTCACCAAGTCGGCCAATGATGCAGCGGCTGCATTGGGCGAATTGCTCGGCGGATCGGAGGACCGTTTCGCACAGATGATGACCCTGCGTGCGCGGGCGCTGGGCATGGCCCATACCACTTTTACCAACGCGTCCGGGTTGCCGGATCCCGATCAATGGACCACCGCGCGCGACCTGGCGATCCTGGCGCGTCGGATCATCTCGGACTTTCCGGGCTTCTATCCATATTTCAGCGCGCACAGCTTCACCTTCCAACGCCGGGTGATCTTCAACCACGACCGCATGCTTGAATCATATCCTGGCGCAGACGGCATGAAGACGGGTTACACTGCCGCGTCTGGGCACAACCTGGTCACCAGCGCGGTGCACAGCGGGGTTCGCCTGATCGGCGTGGTACTGGGCGCCGCGTCGAATCCCGAGCGCGACGCCCACATGGCGGCTCTGCTGGACCAGGGGTTCGAGGAGATGGACGTTCCGCCCGAGCGGCGGACGCTGGTTGCCGGGCGCCTGCCATCGCTGGTCAGCACCGCGCACGCGGCCACACTGCCCCTGCAGCCGGGGCGGCGCGCGGCCGCAGCGGGCCCGTCCTGGGGCATTCAGGTTGGCAGCTTCGGCAGCGAGCGCGCGGCGCGCGAGGCCGCGGTGAACGCCCGCCGTGCGGCGGATGGCGGCGATGTGCGCATCGAGACCACCAGCCTGCGCGGCCGGACCATGTGGCGCGCCCAGGTGACCGGGCTGACCGCTGCGGAGGCACAGGGCGCCTGTGCCGAGCTGGCCCGCCATCGGGCAGCCTGCGTGGTGCTGCGCTCCGATCCCCGGCAGGTCGCGAGCCGCTGATCGGGATCAGCCGCCACGATTCACGGTCCGGACCCCGCCGGCGTCGGCGATCAACGCGATCTCCGCCATGCCGATGAACAGGCCGGTTTCCACCACCCCGACCGTCTGACCCACCTGCCGGTCCAAACCCACGGGGTCGGCGATCGCGCGGAAGCGGCAATCGAGAATACGGTTTCCCCCGTCGGTGCAGAATAACCGGCCGGCGGCGTCGCGCCGTGGCTGGGGTTCGGTGCCCAGCCGACGCAGCCGGTCGGCGGTGGTTTCCCACCCAAAGGGGACGACCTCGATCGGGACCGGGGTCTTCTCGCCCAGCCGGGTCACGAGCTTCTCGTGGTCCGCGACGATGACGAGACGCGCGCTCGCCGCGGCAACGATCTTCTCGCGCAACAGAGCTCCCCCCAGGCCTTTGATCAGGTTCAGCGTTCCCAGCTCGATCTCGTCGGCGCCATCGATCGTCAGGTCGAGCCGGCGGTGTTCGGCAAAGGTGGTGAGCGCAATCCCCCCGGCGCGTGCCTGCTCCGCACTGCGCTCCGAGGTCGGGATGGCGCGGATGCGCAGCCCTTCGCGCACTCTGCGGATCAGTGCGTCGATGGCGAAATGGGCGGTGGAGCCGGTGCCGAGACCGATCACCATGCCGTCCTCGACCATGGCCGCCGCGGCCTCGGCGGCGGCGCGCTTTTCGGCATCCCGGTCCATCAGCCGCGCACCTCCCGGAACACCCGGAGCCAGTTGGCGCCGCAGACCTTCGCCACTTCCTCCTCGGTCATGCCGCGGGCGCGCAGCGCGGCGGCGATCTCGGGATGGCGGGAGAAGTCCGGCATCTCGGTCCTCGCGGCTCCGGCGGGCAGGTCGGTGCCGATGCCCACGTGGTCGATCCCGACCGTGTCGATCAGGCGAAACAGGTGGCGGATCATGCCTGGCAGCTTTTCCTTCCACAGCACGGCGATCCAGGCACCGATCACGCCGCCGGTCTCCGCCACCATCCGCGCATATTCAGGGCTGATGTAGCGCGGGTGATCGCCATCCGGATGGCCGGGCTCCTTGAGGTTGGTGTGGGTGCAGAGAATCGGCTTGGAGATCGTTTCGACCACACCTTTTACCGTCGCCTCCGAACAGTGTGCCACATCGACGATGATCCCGAGCCGATTCATGCGTCGCACTGCATGCGCACCGAATGGTGTCAGACCGCCATGCACGGCAGGCGCGGTCTGAATGTCGCCGGTCTCGTTGACCAGGTAGTGTGTGAGCTGAACCGACCGCACACCGCGTGCCTCGAGGTAATCGAGCCGATCGAGGTCGCCTTCGAGGAAATCGCAGCCTTCCACCGCCAGGACCAACGCGGGGTCGTCTTCCCGGATGTCCGCCGGCGTGCGCGCGATCCGCGTGCCGGCGACCTCGTAGGTGCCGAGGTACTCATCGACGCAAGCGAGGCACTCGCCGGGTTCCGGGTCGCGCACCTTCTGGAGCCGCTTGGTCTGAGGATCCCGCCGGATCATCGGCAGATCGGCGATCGCCGCGACCACCGCGGCCGCCACGCCGGCCGGACGCATCGTGGCCAGCACGGTGCGATCCACCGGACCAGTCCGATTAGGCCGGCCCGCGTGCGTATGCATGTCGATAATCATGGCTCCCGCCAATAGCGGCTTGCGATGGTTCCCGCCACCTGGCCTTGCGCCAAGGCAGCGGGTTGCGCATCTTGCCGGATCAGCAGGTGATCGTAACACCACGGAGACGAGGCGCGATGGACGGTGGGGCCGACGCAAGACGCATCACGATCCACGCGCCGGAGGATTTCGCCGGGATGCGCGCAGCCGGGCGCCTGGCGGCCGAGACGCTCGACATGATTACCGCGCACGTCAAGCCGGGGGTATCGACCGGGACGTTGGACACCCTGTGCCATGCGTTCATTACCGCACATGGAGCAGTCCCGGCGCCGCTGAATTACCGCGGTTACCCGAAGTCGATCTGCACCTCGATCAATCACGTGGTCTGCCATGGCATTCCTGGCGAGCGGAAGCTGGAGAACGGCGACATCCTGAACATCGACGTGACCGTGATCCTGAACGGCTGGCACGGCGATTCGTCGCGGATGTATGTCGCCGGTCACGCCTCGACACGGGCGCGCAACCTGATGGACGTGACCTACGAGGCGATGATGCGCGGGGTGCGCTCGGTGAAGCCGGGTGTGACGCTGGGTGACGTGGGGCACGTGATCCAGAACTTCGTGGAGAGCCAGCGTTTCAGCGTGGTGCGCGACTTCTGCGGCCACGGGATCGGCCGTCGTTTCCACGAGCCGCCGAACGTGCTGCATTTCGGCAAGCCTGGCGAGGGCCCGCTGCTCCGGCCCGGCATGTTCTTCACCATCGAGCCGATGGTGAATGCCGGCAGGCCCGAGGTGAAGATACTGGACGATGGCTGGACCGCGGTGACGCGGGACCGCAGTCTTTCCGCGCAGTTCGAGCATATGATCGGGGTCACCGCGACCGGTTGCGAGATCTTCACCCTCTCGCCGGCCGGCTACAGCAAGCCGCCTTACGGATCGAACTGAGCAACCAGGAGGGAGCGATGAACGACCACACGCCAGTCGGCAAGACGATGAAGCTCGCGGTCGCGACCAAGGACAACGCCAAGTACGTCTCCGGCCGTCGCGCCTACTTCAAGTACCGGGACCTGGGCGTCACCGACGGCACCAACGGCTTCATGCGCGCCCAGGTCACCTCGGCGGAGAAGGGGATGTCGCAGCCGACCGGCTGGCACGTCCACAAGTGCCAGGCGCAGTTGGTGTACATGTTGAGCGGCTGGGTGGACCTGGAGTTCGCCGACCGCAAGGTGCGCATCCAGGCCGGCGAGTCCATCATGATCCCCGGCGATACGCCGCACAACGAGACCGGCACGTCGGACACCTTCGAACTGCTGGAGGTCTCGGTGCCGGCGGACATGGGGACCGAAGCCTGCGAACCGCCGCCTGGGCGTTAACTCCGGCGCAAGACCACGTCCCCATGCTTGGGGCGTGGCACAGGCCAGGCAGACACAAGGCGTCGGCGAGGCGCTGACGCTGTTCGACGTCGCTCCCGAGGTGGCGACGCGTCCGGCCGGCGTGGACGGGCACCGGGCGCGGCTGCGCGAACGCCTGCTGGCGGCTGGCCCGGACGCATTGGCGGACCATGAAATGCTGGAACTCGTGCTGTTCGCCCTGCCGCGGCGCGACACCAAGCCGCTGGCGCGCGCGCTGCTGGCCCGGTT
>DATBKQ010000352.1:0-4027 GCA_036555825.1 Acetobacteraceae bacterium
GAGCAGTATGGCCCACAGTACCGGATAGGCCGCCAGGCTGATCGCGAACAGCGGCCAGGCAAGCAGATCGCGGCCAAGCAGCCGCGCCGCCACGGCGACGATGCCCGTCGCCATCACCATGGCGAAATAGCCAGGGAAGAAGTCCCTGAGCCAGACAGGGCCGGCCTCGACTGTCGAGCCGTTTGCCATCCCGCGATCCCGGGAATGCGTGCAGCCACGCCGCACGCGCTCCTCCATCGTCCGCGACAAAGGCGCCCCGGCCGAACCGCGCGGCAGTGCTGAGCGCGGTGACACCGTCTCAGGCCATGTCACGCACTCCGATACAATGCGCCACTTGCTGTGAAACCGCCAGTCTTCAGTACTTCTGCCGGTGAATCGTGCCCTTCCCCAGCACCAGAAGCAGGGTTCCCAGCGGACCACCCGGACTGCGGGTCAGCGTGATATCCGAGTTGTCGGCAAGGCAGCCGAGCGAACTCGTGCCGTGGAACTCCTTCACCTCGGTGGCAGTCCCGCCGCTGGCGGTGACCGAAATCACCTCCTGGTCCTTTATCGTGCTGTAGATCGCCAGCCGCTCCGTGCCGGAGATCGTCATTGGCGCCTCCAGCCGCACGCATGCCTCCGCCGTCCCGTCGCCGTTGCAGGTCTCGGTGAAAGTGGCGGTCCGCGTATTCTTTTCCGGATCCATCAGCTCCGCCCTGCCCTTGAACATTCTGGCCTCCTGCCTCGCAAACCCGGAAGCCATACCGCCGGGCTTGCGGCGAGGCTGTGACACCGCTCACAACCTCGACCCACGCACACGCTGCTGTGCGCTTGACCGTCGCTTCGGCTTGCTGCCGACTGCTCGCCGGGAACACAGCATCGGGAGTGGATAGATGGCCGTTGACACGGCGCCGGGCGGCACCACCGCGCCACGCCTTTCCAGCGTGATCTTCGCGGCCACCATCGGCAACATACTCGAATGGTTCGACTTCCTCGTCTATGGCTTCTTCGCCGCGACGCTCGCCCAGGTGTTCTTCCCCACCGGCAGTCCGACCGTCTCGCTGCTCATCACCTTCGGCGCGTTCGGCCTCTCCTATATCGTGCGTCCTCTCGGCGCCGCGGTCATCGGCACCTATACCGACCGCCACGGGCGCAGGGCCTGGCTCACGCTCTCGATCGCTTTGATGATGATCGGCACCACGCTGATGGTCGTCACCCCCGGCTATGCCACGATCGGCATCGCCGCGCCGCTCATCATCACCCTCGCCCGTCTCCTCCAGGGCTTCTCGGTCGGCGGCGAGTTCGGCAGCGCGGTCGCGTTTCTCGTCGAGCATGCCGGCGACCGAAAGGGTTTCAGCGCAAGCTGGCAGTGGGCCAGCACCGGCATCATCTCGGTCATCGTCTCGCTGTTCGGCGTCGCCCTCACGACGCTGCTCACGCATCAGCAACTGCTCGATTGGGGATGGCGCATCCCTTATGTGTTCGGACTGCTGGTCGGGCCCGTCGGCCTCTATATCCGCTCGCGCACGGCGGAAACGCCCGAATTCATCGAAGCCGCCAGGCCGCCCACCGTGCCGATCGGCGAGCTGCTGCGCCGCTATCCGATCCAGGTAATGCTCGCTCTCGGCATCTCGATCGTCTCGAACAGCTCCTATTACCTCCTGCTCTACATCCCCACCTACGGGGTCAGGACATTGCATCTGCCGGCCTATACCGGCTTTGCCGCGACCCTGCTTGGCGGCGTCGTGCTGGCGGTGTTTTCCGTCCTTGCCGGGCATGCGTCCGACAGGATCGCGCGTCCGCGCATCATGCTGACAATGGCATGGCTGTTCGTGATCGCTGCCTACCCGGTCTTCTGGTTGATGGTGGCCTGGCCCTCGCTCGCCACCGCGATGTTCGCCGTCGGCCTGCTCAACCTGATCAAGGCGGGATACAGCGGCGTGCTGCCGTCGCTGCTCGCCGAGCAGTTCCCGGTGGACACGCGGGCGGTCGGCATCGCCTTCAGCTACTCGGTCTCGGTCACCATCTTCGGCGGCTTCGCGCCGTTCATCGCCACCTGGCTGATCGCCACGACCGGCGACCCGCTGTCACCCAGCTTCTATCTGATGGCAACCGCTCTGCTCAGCGTCATCGCGCTGCTCGCGGTCCAGCAGCGCGCCCGGCCCGCGTCCCACCCCTCCGCATCGCCGCTACCGTCATGAGCGCAGGTCACTCTGCTTCACTAGATCTCGACTTCCAGCCCGACCTCGACCACCTGCGCCGCCGGCACCCCGAAATACGCCGCCGGCAGGTTGGCATTCAGATGCATCGCGGCGAACAGCGCCTTCCTCCACGCTGCCATCCCGCTTGTCATGCGGCCCGGAATCACCATCACGCGCCGGAAATAATAGGTGATGTTCGCGGGATCGATGCCGCGCAGTTCCGGCGCGCGGCATGCCAGCCGTAAGCCCTCCATCACGTCGGGCGTTTCCATGAATCCGAAATCGAATACCAGGCGGGTGATTCCGGCACCCACCGGTTCCAGCCTGACGCGCCGTTGCGGTTCCACCCGCGGCGCGTCGGTGGTGACGGCGGCGATCAGCAGCACCTTTTCGTGCAGTACGCGATTGTGCCGCAGGTGATGTGTCAGACCCAGCGGGATGCCGGTGCTCGCGGCGGTGAAGATCGCCGCCGCCCCCGGCAGGCGGATCGGCGGATTTTGCAGCACCCAGGCGACGAACTCGTCCTCCCGCTGGCGCAGCTTTGAGCGCTGCTGCTCGAGCAACCGCCACCCGGTCCGCCAGGTCAGCATCAGAAACGCGACCGCGCACGCCAGCATCAGCGGAAACCAGCCGCCCTCGATGAGCTTGGTCGCGTTGGACGCGACGAAAACCAGGTCAACCAGCAGGAACAGTCCATTGACGATCAGGATGATCAACAGGTGGTGCCCCCATCGAAGCGCGACCAGGCCGGCGAGCACCGTCGTAATCGCCATCAGCAGCGAGACGGCGATGCCGTAGGCTCCGCCCAGCGCGTCCGACGAACCGAAGGTGATCACCGCGCCAAGCGTGCCGATGGCGAGCAGCCAGTTCACCACGGGCATATAGATCTGGCCCTGCTCATGGCTCGCGGTATGCAGCACCCGCATGCGCGGCAGGAACCCGAGCTGGATCGATTGGCGCGTAAGCGAATAGGCGCCCGTGATGATCGCCTGCGAGGCGATAATGGTCGCAACCGTGGCAAACGCCACCATCGGATAATGCGCCCACCGGGGGGCCAGCAGATAGAACGGATTGGCGATCGTGCCCGGGTCCGACAACAGCAGCGCGCCCTGTCCGAAGTAGTTCAGCACCAGGCACGGCAATACCACGGCGAACCAGCCCAGCCGTATCGGCAGCGCGCCGAAATGACCCATGTCGGCATACATCGCCTCGCCGCCGGTAACCGCGAGAAAGGCGGCGCCGAGGACTGCGAAGCCGATCGCCGGGCCGGCGTGCACGATGTAGGTGAGCGCACTCAGTGGACTTAGCGCCGCCAGGATCGCCGGCGAACGAAAGATCCCGACCAGCCCCAGCACACCGATCACCGCGAACCAGGCCAGCATCGCCGGGCCGAATATGTTGCCGATGAAACCGGTGCCCTTGCGCTGAACCAGGAACAATCCGACCAGGATCACCACGCTGATCGGCACGACCATCGGCGCCAGCCGCGGCGCATCGACCTTCAGTCCTTCCACCGCGCTGAGTACCGATATGGCCGGCGTGATGACACCATCGCCGTAGAGCAGGGCCGCACCGACCAGTCCGACCAGCAGCAGCGATGCCTGTCTGGTTCCCGGCGCCGCATGCCGGGCATCGAGCAGCGCCAGAAGCGCCACGATGCCGCCCTCGCCGCGATTGTCCGCTCGCATGATCAGAATGGCATACTTCACCGAAATGACCATGATCAGCGACCACAGGATCAGCGATACGATCCCGGTGATCGTCTCGGCCGACAATGGGCCGCCGGCGTTCGCGGCCTGCTTGAATGCGTAGAGCGGGCTGGTGCCGATATCGCCATAGACGATGCC
>DATBKQ010000353.1:0-8047 GCA_036555825.1 Acetobacteraceae bacterium
GAAACGCGACGGCGGCGAGGAGTACCAGCTATCGGCGCCTTCCGTCTTGAACGCCTCGACGATGCGGCTCACCACGCCTTCGTCGCGCAGCGGCTCGCCGGTGCGTTTGTCCACGAACACGGTGATCGGCACGCCCCATGCGCGCTGGCGGCTGATGCACCAGTCCGGACGGCTGGCCACCATCGAGCCCAGCCGGTTGCGCGCCTGTTCCGGCACGAAATGCGTCGCCGCGATGGCGTCCATCGCCTTGTCGCGGACGCCCTCGGGGCCGTCCATGCGGATGAACCAGTTCGGGGTGGCGCGGAAGATCAGCGGCGCCTTCGACCGCCAGGAATGCGGATAGGAGTGCGTGAGCCTACCGCGCCCCAGCAGCGCGCCCGCCGCGTCGAGCGCCGCGGCGACCTGATCGTGCGCCTTGTAGACGTGCAGGCCGGCGAACAGCGGCACCCAGGCATTGAACGTGCCGTCGTCGCCGACGGTGTCGGCCACCTCCAGCCCGTGCTCGCGGCCCAGGTCGAAGTCGTCCGCGCCGGCATTGGGCGCGATGTGGACCAGCCCCGTCCCCGCCTCGGTGGTGACGAAGCTGCCCAGCAGCAGCGGCACGTCGAAGTCGTAGCCCTGGCCGCGCAGCGGATGGCGGCAGACGGTGCCGACCAGGTCGGCGCCTTTCACCACATGTTCGATGTGGTGCGCGGCAATGCCGAGGTCCTTGCAGACCTGCGGCAGCAGCTCCAGTGCCGCAACCAGCGTCTCGCCGACCCGCGCGCCTGAGGCGTCCGCCACGCCATCGACATGCACCACCGCATAATCGAAGTCCGCGCCCGCCGCGATTGCCCGGTTGCCCGGGATGGTCCACGGCGTCGTGGTCCAGATCACCACCGAGGCATCACGCAATTCCCGCCGCGGCGACCGCACCACCGGGAACCGCACCCACACCGTATGCGAGGTGTGGTCGTGGTACTCGACCTCGGCTTCAGCCAGCGCAGTCTTCTCCACCGGCGACCAGAGCACCGGGCGCAGCCCGCGGTACAGCGCGCCGTTCAGCAGGAACTTGCAGATCTCCGCCGCGATCGCCGCCTCGGATCCGAAGTCCATCGTGGCGTAGCGCTGTTGCCAGTTGCCCTCCACCCCGAGCCGGCGGAACTCGGCCATCTGCACCGCCATCCAGTGCTCGGCATAGGCGCGGCACTCGGCGCGGAAGTCGAGCACCGGGACCGCGTCCTTGTCGCGCTTCGCCTCCCGATACTGCTCCTCGATCCGCCACTCGATCGGCAGGCCATGGCAGTCCCAGCCGGGGATGTAGTCGGCATCGTAGCCGGCCATCTGCCGGGTGCGGTTGATGACGTCCTTGTGGATCTTGTTCAGCGCGGTGCCGATATGGATGTTGCCGTTCGCATAGGGCGGTCCGTCGTGCAGGATGAATTTCGGCCGCCCGCGCGAGGCGGCACGCAGGCGCGACCAAAGGCCCATCCTGTCCCAGCGCGCGAGAATCTGCGGCTCGCGTTTCGGCAGGTCGCCGCGCATCGGAAAGCTGGTCTGCGGCAGGAAGACGGTGTCGCGATAGTCGCGCTGGGCAGGATCACCCGCGGCATCTTTTGGGGGGGCGTCGTTCATGGCGTGTCCGGCGGCGGGTGCCGCGTCAGGGGTGGCAGGCGCATCGAAGGTCCCGGGGCTCAGCGAGCCGCCGGGCCGGTAATTCGCGCGTGCCTATACACCGGGGACATGCGGCGGACTATGGGGACACGGGCACGCCCGCGCAAGCAGCCTGCCGCGGTGCCCCCCTCCCGTGGCGCGGGTGCTACATCTTGTCCAGCTTCTGCTGCACCTGGGTACTCGACACTTGCAGCGTCTTGATGGCGTTCAGATTGGCCACCTGCTTGTCCTTGATCTTCTTCAGATCGCCGTCCTGGATCGAGATCTCCTGTTCGGTGGCCTTCAGGAACCCGCCGTGGGTCTCAAGGTCCTCATTGACCTGTTTGAGCTGGCTCTGGTCCTGCCACTCGTTGCGCACGCCCTTGCCGAGATCGTAGACGGTCTTGCCGCCGGCTATGACCTTGCCGGGCAATCCCAGGCTGCCGACCAGGATCCAGAACACCGCGCTCGGCGCGTTGTTCGGATCCGGCGTATAGACGTATTCGTGACGCTCCTTGATCCGCTTCTCGAGATCAATCCGCTGCGTCTGCAGCTTTTCTGATTCGCTCAGGGTGTCCTTACGCGCACCATCGAGCAGTTGGATGTTCTCCTCGATCTCCTTGCGCTGCTTGGCAAGGTCGGGCTGGAGCTTCATCTGCTGATTGTGTTCGCTCTGGAGCTGCGACAATTGGCGCTGCGTGTCCAGCTTGTCCTTTTGGTATTGTGCGCTGCCGCCGCTGATCCAGGTCTTGAAGGGGACGCCAGTGTAGCTGTGGAACAAACCTTTGCTCGTGGTTTCGCTCATGGCCTCGCTCCTGCAACCCGCACACGACATGAGCCATAACGAACCGCGCGATAGCAACAACTTGCCCTGGCGAATGCTGCCCGCCAAGTTTCGTCGGGAAACACCCGGTCCGCCGGCATTCGGCGCCTGTCGAAATCCTCCGCTCTCGAACGTCATTCGTCTGGCCGCGCATGCCGCCGGCCGCCATCGGAGAGGAGCCGAACCATGCAATACATGCTGCTGATCCACGCCAGCGAAACCGCCCGCGAGACAATGACCGAGGCCGAGATCGGTCGTATGGTCGCCGCCTATGGTGCCTACACCGAAGCACTGGGCAAGGCCGGGGCACTGGTGAGCGGCAGTCGCCTGCGTCCCGCCGGCACTGCCACCACGGTGCGGATCGTCGATGGCAAGACCCAGGTGCTGGATGGTCCGTATGTGGAGACCAAGGAGCAGCTCGGCGGCTACTATCTGATCGAGGCGCCGGACCTCGATGCCGCCATCGGCTGGGCCGCGCGCTGCCCCGGCGCCAGCCACGGCACCATCGAGGTCCGGCCCGTCTGGCAGATGTGACCGGCCGATGTGATGGGCACGGGAGATGGCCAGCTTGTCGCGAAGGCTGCCGAGACCGCGGCGCGCCGCGGCTATGGCAAGCTGGTCGCCTTCCTTGCCGCGCGCAGCGGCGACCTCGCCGCGGCCGAGGACGCGCTGGCCGATGCGTTCGCCGCGGCGCTCGGTGCCTGGCCGGCGTCCGGCGTCCCGCGCAACCCGGAAGCCTGGCTGTTGTCGGTCGCGCGGCGGCGCCTGATCGATACCGCGCGCCGGCAGCGAACCAGGAGCGACGCGGCCGGGCACCTGCGCCTTGTCGCCGATGAACTCGGCGAAGCGGAGGACGCGATGATCCCCGACCGCCGCCTGGCGCTGATGTTCGCCTGCGCCCACCCTGCGATCGACCCAAGCGTGCGCGCACCGCTGATGCTGCAGACGGTGCTCGGGTTCGACGCCGCCACGATCGCCTCGGCGTTCCTGGTCTCGCCCGCCACCATGGGCCAGCGCCTGGTGCGAGCGAAGCACAAGATCAGACGGGCCGGCATTCCGCTGCGCGTGCCGGAGGCCGCGGAAATGCCCGACCGGCTCGACGCCGTGCTCGCGGCGATCTACGCAACGTTTTCCAATGCCTGGCTCGACCTCGAGCGGCATGAGCTGAGCGAGGAAGCGCTGTGGCTTGGCCGCCTGCTCGCCACCCTTCTCCCCGACCAGCCCGAGGCCCTCGGCCTGTTGGCGATGATGCTGCACGCCGCCGCGCGGCGGCCGGCGCGGCGCGATGCACACGGCGCGTATGTGCCGCTTGCCGAGCAGGATACGTCGTTGTGGGATCAGGCGATGATCGAGGAGGCCGAAGCGCTGCTGTTGCGCGCCAGCGCGGCGCGCGCGATCGGGCGCTATCAGCTCGAGGCGGCGGTGCAATCGGCGCACGCCGCGCGCCGGTTCACCGGGCGGACGGACTGGGCGGCGATCGCTCGCCTGTACGATGCGCTGGCGGTGATCACCGATTCGCCGGTCGTGGCGGTCAACCGGGCGGTCGCGATCGCCGAGGCCGAAGGTGCGGCGCGGGGGTTGGCGTGTCTCGACACACTCGGCGCGGACCGGCGCCTCGATGACTATCAGCCTTATTGGGCGGCGCGCGCCGAATTGCTGGCGCGTGCGGGCGAGGCCAGCGCGGCCGATGACGCATATCGCCGGGCGATCGGCCTGGAACCCGACCCTGCCGTGCGCGCCTGGCTGCAGCAGCGGCGCGCCGTCGGTCCGACATAGTTGAAGGCAAACGGCGGGCACGACTGGGCGAGTGGTCGGTGTCGATTTGACCCGGGAGAACGCCGCCCGCACCGGTGTCGCCAATGTCGGGCTGGTGGCAAGCTGGGCGCCAGGCCGTGGTATCGAGAATTACGTCGGTTACCGCCGGGCCAGATGCTGCAGCGGCACCCCCGGATCGGCAAGCGCCGCGCGATCGACCGGCTGCCGCGCTCTGATGAGTGCCTGCCCGGCCCGGATGTCGCGCGGGTTGTTGGCCGCCGTCACGCCGATCACACTGCCGTCTTCCGCCAGATGCACCGCGGTGAACGCCGCCGGTGGGGTCTTCGCGCGGATCACCGTTTGCGCCGCGTCGGCCGGCAGCCCGACCACCTGCAGGTTCACCCCGTGCTGATCGGTCCAGAACCACGGAATGTCGTCGTACGGCGTGGCGTCGCCGCACATCGCCTTGGCCACGGCGATCCCATGGTTCTGCGCATGCCGCCAGGATTCGAGCCGGAGACGGCGATCGAATAGCGGATGGTGGAACGCGGTCACGTCGCCCGCCGCGAACACATCCGGCGCGCTGGTGCGCCCGAGTTCATCGACCACGATGCCGCCTTCCAGTGCCAGTCCGGCATGTTCGGCCAGCGTCAGGTTGCGCTGCATGCCGACCCCGGCGATCACGGTGTCGCCGGCAAAGCTCGCGCCGCCGCGGCAATGCACGCGGAATTCCCCCGACGCCGTCGCCTCGATCGCATCGACGATGACGCCGAAATGCAGCGCCACCCCGGCCTGGCGGTGCAACGTCTCGACGAAGTCGGCACCCTCGGGCGATACGCTGCGCCCCATCGCACGCGGCAGGGCCTCCAGCACCGTCACCGCGGCCCCGCGACGGCGCGCCGAGGAGGCGATCTCCAGCCCGATCACCCCGGCACCGATGCAGACGACGCGCGACGCTTTCGACAGTCTGGAACGGATCTGGCGTGCGTCTTCCAGCGTCCGCAGGTAGAGCGCGTGCTCGCCGCCGGGGACCGGCAGATGGCGCGCCCTGCCCCCTGGTGTCAGCAACAACCGGTCATAGCTCAGCGTCCGCCCATCGCAGAGGCGCACTTGGTGTCCGGCCAAATCGAGTTCCCGCACCGCGACGCCCAGCAGCAGTTCGATCCCCTGTTCCCCGTAACGTTCTTCGGGATGGAAGTACTTCACGGGCGGCTCGGGATCGTCGGTCAGCACCTCCTTGGACAGGGGGGGCCGTTCGTACGGCCGCCAGGGTTCCTCGCCGACCAGCATGATTCGGCCGCCGTAGCCCGCCTGGCGCATGGCGATCGCGGCCCAACCTCCCGCTTGGCCGGCGCCGACGATGATATGCGTCATCGAGTGGCGGGCGCCTTGTCCGGCAGCCAGGCATCGGTCCACCCGGTGGCGGCATCTGGCGTGTTCAGCCTGACCTCGGTCCGCCCCAGGCCCAGTCGGCCGATGATCTGGATCCCGGTCGGCTGCCCGATGATCCGGCAATCGGCCGACACCGTGTCGCCGCCACTCACGCGGGCCGTCATGTTGGCCGAATGCCGATCGAGGTCGTACTGGGTTCGGCAGAGTACCGCTCCGGGATCCAGCCGCGGCCACACCGTGGGCTGGCCACGCGGCGGCGGGGGCGGCGGGGCCTTCTTCTGGCCGATCAGGCCAGGCGCGTCGACCACGACGTGCTGGGCCCAGGCAGCGGGACCGACCGCGGCCGCGATCGCCGCGGCCAGGCCGATGCGCCGGAACGCGAATGCCGACATCGCACCTCCAAGCAACTGAATTTGCCCCAGTCTAGGTAGCTGTTCGCGCGCCGGGCAACCGGCGTCTTGGCCCGCTGGGCGCCGGCTGGCATGGTGCGGCGAGGAATTACCAGGAGACCGACATGGCGGATGCGGGTTGGGTGCGGGTGGCGAGCGTGGCGGACGTGGCCGAAGGCCAGGTCCATGCCGTTCGCGTCGGCGACAAGGAGATCGCGCTGTACCACCTCCCCGGCGGCGAGTTCCGCGCCACCGACAACATCTGCACCCACGAATACGCCGAGCTCTCCGACGGCTGGCTGGAGGATGGCTGCATCGAATGCCCGCTGCACGCCGCGCGCTTCGATGTGCGCAGCGGCAAGGCACTGTGCGCACCGGCCGAGACCGACCTCCAGGTGTTCGAGGTCAAGGTCGAGAACGACGACCTGCTGTTGAAGCTGCCGGCCTGACCATGCCGGAGCGGCCGATCGATTGCGACCTGCATCCGGCCGTGCCGGCGCTGGCGGCGCTGATGCCGTATCTCGACGAGATGTGGCGCGAGACCGTCGCCCGGCGCGGCCTCGACGAGCTGAACACCATCGCCTACCCGGCCAACAGTCCGCTGTCGGCGCGGGAGGACTGGCGGCACCCGACCGGTCGGCCGGCCAGCACGCTCGAGCGGCTCGCGGCTGAGGCGCTGGAGCCGTTCGGCACGCGGTTCGCGATCTGCACCTGCCTCTATGGCGTGCAGGCCACGTTCAGCGAGGACCTGGGCGCGGCGATGGCGCGCGCGGTGAACGACTGGATCGCCCGCGAGTGGCTCGATCGCGACCCGCGGCTGCGTGCCTCCATCGTCGTGCCGCAGCAGAACCCGGAGCTGGCCGTTGCCGAGATCGAGCGCTGCGCCGCTGACCGCCGCTTCGTGCAGGTGATGCTGCTGGTCTCCGGCGAACTGCCGCTGGGGCGGCGGCAGAACTGGCCGATCTACGCCGCGGCCGAACGTCTGGGCCTGCCCGTCGGCATCCATGCCGGCAGCACCTACCGGCACCCGAACACGCCGGTCGGCTGGTCGAGCTACCTGAGCGAGGACTACGTCAACCAGGCCGGCGCGTTTCAGACCCAGCTCACCAGCCTGATCACCGAGGGCGTGTTCGCAAAGTTCCCCGGCCTGACTGTCGTGCTGATGGAATCCGGCGTGAGCTGGCTGCCCGGCTACCTGTGGCGGCTCACCAAGTTCTGGAAGGGGCTGCGCAGTGAGGTGCCGTGGGTGTCGGACCCACCCGCCACCATCGTGCGCGAACGCGTGCGCCTGACCCTGCAGCCGTTCGACGGCCCGCCCGATCGGGGGACCCTGACGCGCTTGATGGAGCACCTGGGATCGGACGAGCTGCTGCTGTTCTCGACCGACTACCCGCACTGGCAGTTCGATGGCACCGAGGCCATCCCGGCCGGCCTCGACCCCGCTCTCGCACGCAAGATCATGGTGGAAAACCCGCTCTTGACCTATGCTCGTCTCAAGGAGACCGTCGCATGAACGTTGACGTCCTGAACCGCGCGGCTATTGAGGCACCGGCGCAGTCGAAGCTTGCCATCGCCGACTGCGACATCCATCCACGCCCGGCCGGGGTGGGCATCGGCGGCGTCAGCAAGGCGCTGTATCCCTACCTGTCACGGCACTGGCGCGAGCATGTCGAGACCATCGGCGTACGCTACCGCCAGCCATGGGAACGCGGCTCGGCCTACCCGAAGGGCCAGCCGCAGGCGTGCCGCCGCGACGCTTGGCCGAAGGGAGAGAACCCCGGCAGCGACCTGGCCTTCATGGCGACGCAGCTCCTCGATCCGAACAACGTCGCGTTCGGCGTGCTCAATCCGCTGACCAGCGGCCAGGGCGCGCAGAACGCCGACCTCTCGGCGGCGCTGACCCACGCCACCAACGAATGGCAAGTCGCCGAGTGGACCTCGCGCGATGCGCGCCTGAAGGCCTCGGTGGTGGTGCCGTTCGAGGACGGCCCCACCTCGGCCAAAATGATCGAGGCCCGCGCCGGCGATCGCAACTTCGCCCAGGTGCTGCTGCTGA
>DATBKQ010000354.1:0-2812 GCA_036555825.1 Acetobacteraceae bacterium
CGATGAACCAGTTGTTGACCGCGCCGTAGATGCCGAGATCGAACGGACCGGCGAAGTTGGTTCGCGCCACGCAGAACAGCAGATAGAACATCGCCAGCGAACCGGTGAGCGACAGCAGAAGATTCGCGGTGCCCGTGGTCACTACGGCGAGGCACAGCACGAGGCGCGCTCCGGACCTGTCCAGCAGGCGTCCCAGTCGCGGCGATGACAGGGCCGCCAGCACGCCGCCCAGCGACACGGCACCCGAGAGCGCGGTGCGCGACCACCCGAAATCGCGCGTCATCGGCTCGACGAAGATGGACAAGGTGGCGACGGCGCCACCCTGGCGGGAGAAGCCGGCACTGCAGGCGCAGAACAGGATGATCCAGCCATAGTAGAACGGCAGCCGGCGGGCCATCGCCGCCACCCAGGCGCTGTGGGATCGCACTCCGGAAGGTCCCTGGTTGGTCAGTGATGATGAACGGCCGGGGCCGCGATCACCAGCGGGTGCTCGATGATGTCGCGAACGCGTGCCCGCAGAGTGCGCGAATTATCCGACTCGCGGTTGTTGCCAGGCAGCCAGGCGGCGCGCAGCCAGCCATTGGCATCGGCCAGCACCTGTGCCCCCGCCATTGCATCCGGCGGCACCCCGAGGATGATCGCCATCGCCGTCCAGGTCTGCGGCTCGGCTGCCACGCACGTGCCGCCACTCGGTGCCGGCGCGGCGCCGGGCGCGATCAGGATGGTCGTGACATCGACATCCGGCGCCGCCGGCTCCGCCTCTCGGTCGTCGGCCAGCGCAACCAGGCGGATGGCGCGGCCGCGCAGGTCGTCCAGATCGACCACGCGGCCATTCGCGCATCGCGCATCGAACTGGGGCACGGCGATGGGTTGCGGCCAATTGCCGGTGTGCCGCATCGCGAGCCCGGCGTTGTGCGCCCGCAGGTAATCGATCAGGGCCCAGATCGCTTCGCTCGACAGCTTGCCGGCGAACGCGGGCATCGCCGCGGTCCCGTTCGGTGCGGTGAAGCCGTGCGCGATGAACCAATAGAGATCGCCCGCGCTGTGCATCCAGAAATGCGGCGCGGTGAGATCGGCCGGCGCCATCGTCAGCGCCCTCGCCGCCGGGCCATCGCCGTGGCCCTCCGCCCCGTGACACGGCGCGCAATTCACGGCGAACAGGCGGGCGCCGTGCGCGATCGCGGTGGCGGCGAATTCGGTCGGCGAGGTGAAGAAACTGGTCGGATAGGCGTCGGTGAGCAACAGGCCGAGCCGCGGAAACGCCAGGGCCGACAGCACGACCGCGAGCGCGAAGGCATACCACCTGATCCGGCGCCAGATCAGCCCCGATACCACGGCGCCGACAGCAACGCCGATGGCGATCAGTGCCGCGATCAACTGCCCGCGCAGCAGCGGATCGGAAAGCGCGACGAGACTGGGTCGCCAAGGTAATGGCCATACCGGCTGTTCATGGGTGCCCGGCATCAACGAGCCAAGGAAGCCCGCGACGATGATCACGGCGGCCCCCAGCGCCATCTCGATCAGGATCGAGACGCGCATATGGCGGCGGGCCGCGGGCAGGGGGCTTTCCGCCAAATGCTCGGTGAACACGAAGCGATTGAGCGCGGCCAGCGACAGTAAGGCCAGAAACAGCGCGAGCTTCACCAGTGCGACGTGGCCATACTCGGTTCCCAGCAGTCCGGGCAGGCCGCCCATCAGCGCCATCACCTGCACTACCGCGGTGCCGGCCAGCAGCAGGACCGCGGCCAATCCGATCGGCGTGAAACCGCGGCAGGCCGTTGCGGCCGCCTCGTGCGGAAGTACCCCGACGGCGATGAACAGCGGCAACAGACCGCCCAGCCAGGCGCCGGCGGCGAGCAGATGCAGGATCTCCGACCCGATCAGCTCCGCGCCGACATCGCCGCCAAGCGCGCCCGCGTGTCCCAGCATCGGCTGCACGGCCAGCGCGGCGCCGGCGCCTGCAAGCGCGGTCCCCAGCCCTGCGCGGCGGCCATAGGGCAAGCCCAGCACGACCGCCAACAGGGCGCAGCGGAGCAGGAACCAGCGTCCGTACTGGGTCTGCAAGGCGACAACCGGCAACGCGGCCAGGGTTGCCCGGATGCTGTCCGCGCCGGCGATCGCCGCCGACTCCGATACCAGCCAGCACACGCCGATCGACAGTGCGCACGCCGCGCTGGTTCGGGCCAGGCGGCGCAGCATGCTACGCAGGCGCAGAGCCTCGCCGGGCGCGATGACAGCCAGGAACAGCAATGTGCCGAACAGCGAAACCAGTGCGGCGACATGGATGCCGCGAAGCAGGGCCGAGACTGCCTGCAATTCGGACACGGGCTATTTCACGACAGTGAACTGAAAGCTTCCCTCGGTCTTGTGGGTATCGACCGAGGTGGCGTGCCACGTCACGGTGTACCTGCCGCGGTCGAGCCGCGGCAGTTGCACCACCAGCTTCCGGTTGTCGCTCCGCTCCGTGCGTGGCTTGCCGATCGGCACGTCGGCGCCCGCGGGATCGCGTAGCTGCACCGTGCTGAACAACGGCTCCACGCCCTCCGTGAAGGTCAGCACGAGCTGTTGCGGCGGCGCGCGCAATTCGCTGCCGGCCGGGGGGTCCGCGCGTTGGAGCATGGCATGCGCGAAAGCGGCCGAGGGCAGAACCGCTGCGACCGCCACGCAGAGCACCGCGCGCATCATTGCCACCACCCCACGATGGGCTTGCCCAGGCTGTTGGGCAGCAGGTCGTCGAAGTAGAGATGGAACTGCGCGATCACACCCACGTGCGAGCCGGTCTGCCGGTTGCCCGGGATCAGCGCCTCGACAC
>DATBKQ010000355.1:0-2268 GCA_036555825.1 Acetobacteraceae bacterium
GGATGCTGACCAGGTCCGCGCGCTCGCGGTGTGGCCGACCTTTGTTGTGGTACTCGGCGGCTTCGCCGCGGCGGCGATGTCGGATCGCATCAGCCGGCTCGCGGTGATGCAGATCGGCGTCATCCTCAGCACGCTGTGCACGCTGCTGATCCTGCTCGCGCAGGATTTCGCGCAACTCATGGCGCTGCGGCTGATCACCGGCATCGGGCTCGGGTTCACCATCTCCGCGCCGTTCCCGATCGCCGCCGAGCTGATGCCGGCGCGGCATCGCCGCACCTACGCGGCGATCTATGAGGTGATGCTTGCCAGCGCCTTCACCCTGCTGCCGTTCGTCGGCTTCGTTCTTGCCGATCACCCCAACGGCTTTCGCCTGGTCGGACTGCCGGGCGGGGTCACGCTGTTCGTGGCACCGGTGCTGATCTATTTCCTGATCCCCGAAAGTCCGCGCTGGCTGCTGCGGCGCGGGCGCGTCCAGGACGCGGTGGACTCCGTCAACCTGGTGATCGGGCGATGCGGCAACCGGGTGTCGCGGATGACGGTGGCCGAGCTGGGCGCGGCCGGCGCGCAGACCGGGTCCGAGGCACTGCCGCCGTTCCGCAAGCTGTTCGCCCCCGGTCAGCTCCAGTGGACCACGGTGGCGATCCTGTGCGGCATCTGCGGCGGCACCGGCTACTACCTGATCGCGATCCTGTTGCCCAAGGCGCTGGTGGATCAGGGCGCCGCGGTCGCGGTCAGTTTCGGCCTCAGCTCGCTCGTGTTCGCGGCAAGCATCCCCGGCAAGCTGTTCAACGGCTATATCATGGAAGTCATCGGTCGCCGCTGGACCATCACAGGATCGTTCGCCCTGGCGATCCCCGGCCTGCTGATGATGATGACCGCGCACCGCATGGGTTCGGCCGCCACGATCGTGTTCGAGATCGGCACACTGATCACCGGCTTTACCGTGCTGTCCTGCTTCCCGGCCGTGCGTATGTACCTCTCGGAGCAGTTTCCGACCGCGCTGCGCGGCCGCGGGCACTTCTTCGGGGAATCGTTCGCCCGTGTGTTCGCCGGCGTGATAGCGCCGTTCCTGATGGCGTCGCACACCGGCTCACCGGCGATCTTCTTCGGCACCATGGTCGGCGTCGTCGCGACCGGCGCCTGCATCCCGCTGCTGTTCGGACGGGAAACGCTGGGCAATTTGGAGACCTTCACCGAGAGGCTGCCGGAGCTGGCGTGACGCGGCGAATTGAACAAGAATAACACAGATTACACTGATAAGCCACAGATTACACAGAAAGGACTTCAACTATCTCTGTGAAATCCGTGACTTATATCCTGTCTGTGTAATCTGTGTTATTTTGTCAGGCGGTGAGTTCGCAACGGGTCAGGGAACCGCAACTAACGGAGCGCGATGCCTTCCATCATCACCAGCGCCCGTCGTACCGGCGACTCTGGCCGATGATCTCCCGGCTTTGCCGAACCATGCGCATGCTTGACTGGAGGTCCTCAGGACCTCGGACTCGGCACATGACAGCGTCACGAAGTGCGGCAGCTTGCGAGCGAACGACGACTTGATCGCGGCGTTGGCTCCCGGCGGCGGCGTTGCCTAGCCGCTACTCCCGCCGATACGAACCTGACGTGCCCGTGATCGAGATCCTAAAGGATGAACCGGCTCAGGTCGCCTTTCTGCGCCAGCGGCGCCACCCGCTCGTTCACATAGGCCGCGTCGATCGTCACCGTCTCGCCCGCCTTGTCGGACGCGGCGAAGCTGACCTCCTCCAGCAGCCGCTCCAGCACCGTCTGCAGACGCCGCGCGCCGATGTTCTCCACCCGCTCGTTGATGTCGGCCGCGAGCTCCGCCAGGGCCTCCACCGCATCGTCGGTGTAGTGCAGCGTCACCTGCTCGGTCGCCAGCAGCGCGACGGATTGCTTCAGCAGCGAGTGCTCCGGCTCGGTCAGGATCCGCCGCAGGTCGTCGCGGGACAGCCCGGCCAGCTCCACCCGGATCGGCAGCCGCCCTTGCAGCTCGGGCAGCAGGTCGGAAGGCTTCGCCAGATGGAACGCGCCCGAGGCGATGAACAGCACGTGGTCGGTCCTCACCTGCCCGTACTTGGTGCCGACCGTGGTGCCCTCGATCAGCGGCAACAGGTCGCGCTGCACGCCCTCGCGCGAGACATCGCCGCCGCGGAACCCGCCTTCGTAAGTGCGCGCCGCCACCTTGTCGATCTCGTCGATGAACACGATGCCGTTGTTCTCGGCATGCGACACCGCGTCCTTGGTCAGCCG
>DATBKQ010000356.1:0-4739 GCA_036555825.1 Acetobacteraceae bacterium
CTGCTGGTCGCCGCTGCCGTACTGGGGCACCCGATCCGCCTACCGGGGGCGCTGCTCCTGCTCGGGGACGCATCGTATGCTCTCTATCTTGTGCATCCGTTTGCCATGCGACCCGTGGATCTGATCTGGCAGCACCTTCACCTGTCCGGCCTGATCGAGGCAACGCTGTGCGCCGGGACGGCGCTGCTGTCGGCGATCATCGGCGCCGTCAGCATTCACCTGTGGTTCGAGCGCCCGGTCGGGGCCTGGCTCCGCTCGCGACTTCCGGATCACCCGCTCCGCCGGGAGCGCACCGCTGCAAGACGGCCTACGCCGCCTTATCCCGCGACCCGCGTTCCGCCTGGCGCACCACCGCGATCGTCCGTGCCAGGCTGGACGGATTGACACTGATCGAATCGATGCCAAGCTCCGCCAGGAACCGAGCGATCTCCGGGTAGTTCGCCGGCGCCTCGCCGCAGATGCCGACATGCCGGCGGTTCCGCTTCGCCCCCGCCACTGCCAGCCGCAGCATTTCCAGCATCCCCGGATCGCGCTCGTCGAAGTCGAATGCCACGATCTCGGAATCCCGGTCCACGCCGAGCGTCAGCTGCGTCAGATCGTTGGAGCCGATCGAGAATCCGTCGAACACCGCGGCGAACGCATCCACCTGGATGACATTGTTGGGGATCTCGCACATCACATAGATCTCCAGCCCGCCGACGCCGCGCCGCAGTCCGTGCTTCGCCATCGCCTCGATCACCTGCTCGGCCTCCGCGACGCGTCGGCAGAACGGCACCATGATCCGCAGATTGGTCAGCCCCATGTGCCTGCGCACGCGGCGCAGCGCCTCGCATTCCAGCGCGAACCCCTCGGCATAGGCTGGGTGGGTGTAACGCGACGCACCACGGAAGCCCAGCATCGGATTGGCCTCGGTCGGCTCGAACACCGCACCGCCCAGCAGCTGCGCGTATTCGTTGGTCTTGAAGTCCGACAGCCGGATGATCACCGGCTTCGGCCAGAAAGCCGCGGCGATCGTGCCGACGCCTTCCGCCAGGGTCTGCACGAAAAACTCGCGTGGCGAGCCGACATTGCGCGCCAGCGCCTCGATGCCCGCGAGCTCCTCGCGGCTCAGCTTCTCCGGATGCACCAGCGCCATCGGATGCACCCCGATATGCTCGGAGATGATGAACTCCATCCGTGCCAGCCCGACGCCGGCGTTCGGCATCATCGCGGTACGGAACGCCAGATCGGGATTGCCCAGATTGACCATGATATGTGTACGCGGCAGCTCCAGTGCCCCGGCAGGCAGGCGCGTCGTCTCGAACGGCACAACTCCCTCGTACACCTCGCCGGTCTCGCCACCCGCGCATGACACGGTCACGCGCTGACCGCTACGCAGAGTGCTGGTTGCGGCCTCGCATCCCACCACGGCCGGCACGCCGAGTTCGCGCGCCACGATCGCCGCGTGGCAGGTGCGCCCGCCGCGATCGGTGACGATCGCACCGGCGGTCTTCATGACCGGCTCCCAGTCCGGGCTGGTGGAGCTCGCCACCAATACCTCGCCGGGGCGGAAGGTCTTCAGCTCCTCGACAGTACCGACCAGCCGGACGACGCCGGCGCCGATCTTCTCGCCGATCGCCTTGCCGCTCACCAGCACGTTGCCTTGGCCCGTCAGCGCATAGCTCTCGAACACGTCGCCGGATCGCTGCGAGGCCACCGTCTCAGGCCGCGCCTGCACGATATACAGCTCGCCGTCGCCGGCATCCTTCGCCCATTCGATATCCATCGGCACCGGATGGCCGGCGCGCACCGAATAGTGCTGCTCGATCCGGATCGCATAACCGGCGAGCTTCAGCACGTCCGCATCATCGATGCAGAAGCGCGAGCGCGCCGCCTCGGTCATGATGCTGTCGTGTGTGCTCGAACCGACGCGGCCGTGCGCCAGGCGCAACGCGAACTGCTTCTGGCCGAGCGAGCGCCGCAACACGGCGCGATGCCCGGCCAGGAAGGTCGGCTTGTGGACATAGAACTCGTCCGGATCGACCTTGCCCTGCACCACGTTCTCGCCCAGCCCATAGGCGCCTGTGATCAGCACCACGTCACGGAAACCGGATTCGGTATCCAAGGTGAAGATCACACCGCTCGACGCCAGGTCCGAGCGCACCATCATCATCACCCCGACCGACAGATACACCTTGAAGTGGTCGAAGCCATTGTTGACGCGATAGACGATGGCCCGGTCGGTGAACAGCGAGGCGAAGCACATCCGGCACGCCTCGAATACGTCGTCGGCACCGCTGATGTTCAGGTAACTCTCATGCTGGCCGGCGAAGCTTGCGGTCGGCAAATCCTCCGCGGTCGCCGAGCTGCGGACCGCGACCGCGACATTGCGGCCGTACTCCACCTCCAGCGCACGATATGCCTCTGCGATGGCCTGGCGCAGCCCAGCCGTGCCAGTCGCCTGGTAAACGATCCGGCGCGCCTGCTCCGCCCGTCGCGCGAGCTGTGCCACATCGGTCGCGTCGAACCCATCCAGCAACGCATGCAGCTTCGGCCACGCATCCGCTGCGGTGAGCGCGTCGCGGTAGGCGTCGGCCGTCAATGCAAAACCGTTCGGGACGCGGATGCCCGCGGCAGCGAGCTCGCCGTACAGCTCTCCAAGCGAGGCGGTCTTGCCGCCCACCAGAGGCACATCCTCCAGGCGCAGCGAAGCGAACCACCGGACGATCCGTGCGTCCACGCTCATGTCGGCATCCCCGCTGGAGTTTGTTCATTCGTCCGATGCATAGGCGCGAGTTTCTTCAGTGGCATTGATCTGGGTCAAAGCGATCCCCCAACCGCGGCGTTTACGCTGCCGTCACAAGGTGTTGGAGGATCCGATGGCCAGAGGCGAAAGTGCGCACGACAGAAACATCCGACTGCGTGCCAGGCGCATGTGGCGGGAGGCAGGCGCGCCAAAGGGTCGCGAAGAGGAATATGTGGAGCGCGCCCGCGAGCTGCAGGCGTTCGTCGAACATCCGGCTGCGGGCCTGCTGCCGAACCCGATGATCGCGCACCCGCATCCGGAAGACCCGGTCGAAGAGGCGGAGCTGATGGAGAACCTGGGCGAGTTCCCGGGCCGGACGGATCAGGGTGAGCGGGTGACGGCGCCGATGACGAAGCAGAAGGCGCGCGACTTGCTTCGCCGCCGCTGACCGCTATGGCCTTGCCGGGCTCGGCCAGTTCGGCCGATCCAGCGGATCGGCGGTACGCGGGTGGTCCATGTGATCCTCCACCGCCCGCACACCTGGAATGTTCTCTGCCACCACGATAATCGCCTGGCGCACCGTCGCGTCCGGCGCGACCCCCCACAAATGCACCACCCGATCCGTGACCACGACGTTGATCGCGGAAGGGGTTGCCCACGCCTGGCGCTGCAGCTCCGCATAGAATGCATCGCGGATCGTGCGGTCGTCGGCGTGCGGCTGCGGTGCACCGAGGCTGGTGGCCAGGGCCTGTAACAGGTTGCGCCGGCTGACGATGCCCACCACCCGTCCATCGCGCGTCACAGGCACGCGCTTGATGCGGCGTGCCTCCAGCAGGTGTGCAATGTCCGCGATCGGGGTCGCCGCGTCCACCGTCACGACGTCGCGGGTCATGATCTCGCCAGCCTTGCGGCCATGCGACCTCGCGTAGTCGGCGGCCAGGCGATCGCTCGAGGTCAGCAGCTCCAGCCATCGCAATGGCCGGTTCTCGTCGCCCAACTCGGCGCGGCGCAGCAGGTCGCCCTCGCTGACCATGCCCACCAGGCGGCCATCGTCGACGATAGGCACGCCACTCACATCGTTGTCCAGCATCAGCCGCACGATTTCGGCCAGTGGCGTATCGGGGCCCGCGCAGATCACGTCCGGGCTCATGACATCGGCTGCGTGCATCCTGCTGCTCCTTCCCCCGCGGCGCTGGACGGGGCCGCACCCTCGCGATGATACTACGCCGGCAAGTCTGGGAGGAGACCAATGACAGCATCGTTCAGCCGCCGCGCGGCGCTCGGCGCCGGCCTGCTTGCGCTGAGCGCACCCGCCGTGCTGCGCCGGGCGCGCGGCGACGCGCCAATCAAGGTCGGCATGCCCCTGGCGCTGACCGGTCCCGCCGCGGAGATCGGCGAACAGATGCGCCACGGCGCGGAGTTCTGGGCCAAGACGGTGAACGCCAAGGGCGGACTGCTCGGCCGGCCGCTCGAACTGCACGTCGAGGACACCACCGGCGATCCCGCAACCTGCGTGCGCAAGGCGCAACTCGTGGTAGAACGCGACGACTGCCATCTGCTGTTCGGCATGGTGCTGTCGTCCGAGGCGCTCGCCGTGGTGCCGAAGCTCGCCGAATGGAACGCGATCTTCGTCTCCTCCGACAATGGCGACGGCCGGCTTACCGGTTCATCATTCGTGCCCAACTTCTTCCGCGCCAACATCTCCGGACCGATGGAGACGCGGGTGATCTCGCTGTGGCTCCGCCGCGGCGAGATGAAGAACTTCTATGCCATCGGCATGGACTACGCCTGGGGTCACAACAGCATCGACGTGTTCAAGGACGAAGTGGCCAAGGCGAAGAAGAACTTCGTCGGCGCGGTGTTCTCGCCGATCGGCACCAAGGATTTCTCGACGTACATCACCAAGATCCGCCAGGCCGGCGCCGATGCCTGCTTCATCGTCATGCAGGGCGCCGACAACAACGCCTTTCTGTCGCAGGCGCGCGAGTATCGTCTGGCCGACAAGGTGCAGTTG
>DATBKQ010000357.1:0-2528 GCA_036555825.1 Acetobacteraceae bacterium
TCGAAACCAGCAGCCGGAGCGCGATCGACCGCTTCGCGCGGATCGTGATGGACGCCGGCTTCGCATCACCCGTCCGCACCCCACGCGGCCGCGACATCCTCGCCGCCTGTGGCCAATTGCGCACGGAAAGCCGCAGGGCTCGCGCGGCGAGTTGAGCTCGAACAGCGTGGCCGGCCCTCGGCACCGGTCACTGCCGTGTCATTGCGAGGAGCGAAGCGACGAAGCAATCTCGGTCACGTCCGGCGTGGTCAGGAGCGAAAGCGACGAAGCAATCCCGGTCAAGATTGCTTCACGACGCTCGCTGTCGCTCTTTGCGGCACGCGGCAATGAAAGACGTGGATAGCAGGACCCTGAACGGTCCGTTTGCGATGACGATATGGTTGAAGCCTTATGCGGCGAGCTGCCCACACGAGACACAAGCGCTCGCCATATCTATGGGCATGGACAATCGAATGTCCGCCATAAGGCACTCCACTGTGTTAAATGGAAATGTTGGCTCAGCGCCAGCACCTCCGCTGTATGCGCTTATCGCGCGTCCTGGCGTCCGCATGCCGAACCCGATTGCGGAAGGCTCGCCCGAAATTGCTCTATCATAACGACGTTGCGGAACAGCTACTATAAATCCGCTTCGTGTCTATCCGTGGCCCTCGGTGTCCTCCGTGTGAAACAGAATCGAGCGAACGCCACAGGCGGAGCCGAGATGGCACCGGTGACGGCCGATTTTCCCGAGCGACGGATTGCTACCCCGAGGTGACGTTCAAGGCGTTCTTCCGGAACGCTGCGACCACATCCGGCTCCAGGTTGAAGGTGGCGGCAACCATTTCCGGCGGGGAATGCGCCAGCCAATCGCAGAACGACACCTCCTCATACCGCGATGAGCGGAATACCGCGACCATGACCAGGTCGCTCTCGCCGGTGTTCTCGATGTAGTGGCCAAGTCCCTTCTTCACATAACCGATGTCACCCGGATGAAAATTCGCAGTGTTCGCGGAAGGCCCGGCATTGAACACCGTCATCCTTCCGGTCCCCTTCATGTAATACTGCCACTCGTCGGCATTCGGGTGCCAGTGCATCGTCCGCACGGCGCCCGGTCTGATCGTGACAAGACCGGCGGCAACAGTCTTGGCGACATGGAAATTCGCACTATCGGCAATCTGCACGAAGCCGCCCGCGCCATCGCCGATCTTCGGCGCATCGGTCAGCGAGAAGGTGAAGGGGAACTCCGGCACGCCCGCCTTGCTCGCCATTGCCGTCTGCACCTCGGCGAGCGGCCCGGGCTCCTTGCCCTGAAAGATCCACCGGTTCTGCAGCGGAATGTTCTTGAACGCCTCGGCCGGCACGCCGAAATTCTTGGCCAGCACCTCAGGCGGCGTGTGCGCCATCCAGTCGGTCGCGGGCAACGTGTTGAACTCGGACGAGGCGCCGTTGTCGAAGGCGAGCACGAATTCGCATCCGTCCGGGCCGAGACCTTGCAGCGAGTGCGGCAGGCCAGCGGGAAAATACCAGAGATCCCCTTCCTTCACGTCCGCCACGTACGGGCGGCCCTTGGCATCCAGCACGGTCACCCGGCAACGACCATAGGTCATGATCGACCATTCGGCCTGCTGGTGCCAATGCAGCTCGCGGATGCCGCCGGCCGAAAGCCGCATGTTGACCCCGGCGATTTCGGTGGAGATCGCGAAGTCTGACTGCGTAACCTGACGCCCCCAGCCGCCGTTCTGGATCCGCCGCGGCGCGAGATTGAACGAGGCCCAGAACTGCGGCGTGCTGCCCACGTCCGTCGGCGGCGGGCTGAGGAACGTCGGCATGGTGTCCGCCAGCCCCGGGTCATGCGGACCCGGGATGGTCAGCGTCTCCGGGTTGGTCACGTTGACCGCGCCCTCAGGCGGCAGGTCCGGATTGCCGAACGTTGCGGCGCGCGCAACCGTCGCGGTCATGGCGGCCCCGCCGGCTGCTGTTGCTGCAAGCACGCCGCGGCGTGACAGATTCATGCTGATTCCCTCACCATCGACGAGGCGACAGCGCCTCACATGAGGCCTTGTTGCCGTACCCTATCGATTTGGGCAACGCCCGTTCACAAGGGTACAATGCCTTCGCCCGCCACCTCGGCCGGCATGGCCGACCGGAGTGTCACTGTTCGTCCTCGTCGAACAGGATCCGGTTCGCCGCCCCCTCCAGATCGTCGTACTGGCCCGACCGCAGCGACCACAGGAAAATCGCCAGCGCCCCGCCACCCAGCACCAGGCTCGCCCCGAGCAGGTACAGGATGACGTTCATGCCACGCCACCCCGAACCCTGAAGCTGTTCGCCATCACCAGCAGCGACGAACTCGACATCGCCGCCGCCGCCAGCCACGGCGTCACCAACCCGGCCACCGCCAGCGGCACCATCAGCGCGTTGTAGCCGATCGACAGCGCCAGGTTCTGGCCCATCACGCCGCGGGCGCGGCGGGCAATCGCGACCAGCGAAACCACTGGCGCCAACAGCGATCCCTGGAACACCGCGTCGGCCACCGTCTGGCTGATATC
>DATBKQ010000358.1:0-4169 GCA_036555825.1 Acetobacteraceae bacterium
GCTTGCGGTCAAGGCGGTGCTGGAGTGGCGTATCGGCGACCGTGGCGGGGCGCTTCTGTGAGCGTCGAGCTGCGCAACCTGCGCAAATCGTTCGGCGGCGTGGCGGCGCTGGACGATGTCAGCCTGACGATTGCGGGCGGCGAGTTCCTTGCCCTGCTCGGGCCGTCGGGCTCGGGCAAGACCACCCTGCTGCGAGTGCTGGCCGGACTGGAGTTCGCCGATTCCGGCGACCTCATCATCGATGACCGGTCGATGCACGGCGTGCCGGCGCGGCAACGCGGCATCGGCTTCGTGTTCCAGCACTATGCGCTGTTCCGTCATATGACGGTGGCGCGAAACGTGGCGTTCGGCATGGACATCCGGCCGCGCAACCTGCGCCGCCCGGCGCGCGAAATCCAGGTTCGTGTGCAGTCGCTGCTCGACCTGATGGAGATCGGCGACCTCGCCCGGCGGTATCCGGAGCAGATTTCCGGCGGGCAGCGTCAGCGCGTGGCACTTGCGCGGGCGCTGGCGATCGAACCCAGGCTGCTGCTGCTCGACGAACCGTTCGGCGCGCTCGACGCCAAGGTGCGCAAGAACCTGCGCATCTGGCTGCGCGCGCTGCACGACAGGATGGGTCTGACCAGCATCTTTGTCACGCATGATCAGGCGGAGGCAATGGAGATGGCGGACCGCGTGGCGGTGCTGCGCGCCGGCCGCATCGAACAGGTCGATAAACCGGCCAGGCTATACGCCGAACCGGCGAGCATCTTCGTGCATGAGTTCCTTGGCGAGTCGCTGCGGTTTTCCGGGACGGTCGCCAACGGATTCATGCGGCTCGATGCGTTCCCCGATATGGAGGTGGCGACCTGCTGTCCTGTGGGACCGGCGGTTGCGCTGATCCGGCCGCATGACATCGCACTGCTGCCAGGCCCTGGACCGGCCCGTGCAGAAAGCCAGCGGTCAGAGGGGGCACTGCGCCGCACGCGCATCGCTGTACTCGATCAGTCATGCGATGTGCTGACGCCGGAAGGTGCCTGGGCGCCGGAACCGGGCGAGACGTGCAGGTTGGACCTGAGGCGCGTGCGGACCTATCCGCTCGGGGGGCCAGCCTGACCGCCTGCCCGACAGGTGCGGGCGCCGGTTGCCTTTCCCCGCCCGATCGGTTATGCACAGTCCATGTTCTGTGGCCTGCGCCTCGCCTGCCGTACCGCCCGCGCCGTCGCGCGTGGCGGCGCGTGCCTGCTGGCCCTCGGCATCCTCCTTCGACTTAGCCGCCCCTGAGCGCTGCGCCGGGTCGCTGAACGCCGGCTTCGCTCAGGGGACGCTGGACCCCATCGCATGCGTGCGATGGGAACCCGTCTGAGGCTACAGTCGTGCAATCAGTCCAAGGACCCGACCCATCATGAGCATCGAACATCCCAGCTTCGGCAAGCTGGACGAGGACCGCATCATCATCTTCGACACCACGCTGCGCGACGGCGAGCAGTCGCCCGGCTTCTCGATGAATATCAACGAGAAGATCCGCATGGCGGAGGCGCTGACCGAGCTGGGCGTCGATGTGCTGGAGGCCGGCTTTCCGATCGCCTCGATCGGCGACTACGAGAGTGTCAAGGCGATCGCCGAGAGCATCGGTCAGCGCGATGACACGCCGGTGATCTGCGGCCTGGCGCGTTCCGGCCGCGAGGACATCCTGCGCGCGGCCGATGCGGTGCGGCCGGCGAAGCGCAAGCGCATCCACAGCTTTCTGTCCACGTCGCCGCTGCACATGAAGTACAAGCTGCGCATGGAGCCGGACGAGGTGCTGGCCGCGGTGAGCGACAGCGTCGAGCTGGCGCGCCAGTACACCGACGATGTGGAATGGTCGGCCGAGGACGGCACCCGCACCGATCCCGACTTCCTGTGCCGTTGTTGCGAGGCGGCGATCAAGGCGGGTGCCACCACGATCAACATCCCCGACACTGTCGGTTACGCATTGCCCGAGGACATGGAGCGCATCTTCACCATGGTGAGGACGCGCGTTCCAGGGGCGGATAAGGTCGTGCTGTCCACGCACAATCACAACGACCTGGGGCTGGCGGTCGCCAACACCATCGCGGCGATCCGCTCCGGCGTGCGGCAGGTCGAGTCCACCATCAACGGTATCGGCGAGCGCGCGGGCAACGCCTCGCTGGAAGAGGCGGTGATGGCGATCCGCACGCGCAACGACGCCATCCCGTACAGGAACAACGTGAAGACGCGGAACATCCTGCGCGTCTCCAAGCTGCTGTCCACCATCACCGGCTTCGACGTGCAGCCGAACAAGGCGATCGTCGGCCGCAACGCGTTCGCGCACGAGGCGGGCATTCACCAGGACGGCGTGCTGAAGCATGCCGGCACGTACGAGATCATGACGCCGGAAAGCGTCGGCTGGACCAAGTCGAACCTGGTGATGGGCAAGCATTCCGGCCGCGCCGCGTTCCGCGACAAGCTGAAGGCGCTGGGCTACGGCGAGGTCGGCAGCAACCAGCTCAACGACGCGTTCCGCCGGTTCAAGGACCTGGCCGACCGCAAGAAGGTGGTGTTCGACGATGACATCGTGGCGCTGGTGGATGACGAGGTGATGCGGGATCATGAGCGCATCCGTTTCGTCTCGCTCGACCTGCACGCGGGATCGAAGGCGCCGCCGCGCGCGGAACTGGAGCTGGAGGTCGATGGCGTGGTGAAGTCCGCGGTGTCCAGCGGCGACGGCCCGGTGGATGCGACGTTCCATGCGATCCAGCAGATCTTTCCGCATACCGCGACCTTGCAGTTGTTCTCGGTCGGCGCGGTGACCGAGGGCACCGACGCGCAGGCCAAGGTGACGGTGCGGCTGGAGGAGAACGGCAAGCTGGTGGATGGCCAGGGTGCCGATACCGACACCATTGTCGCCTCGGCGCGCGCGTATGTGCACGCACTGAACAAGCTGCTGGTGAAGCGCGTGCGGACAGAACCGCAGGCGCTGTCGGCGTAACCATCGCCCTCCAGTCTGGCGGCAGCGTGGCTTGCATGAGCCGTGCCGTGGGGCCACGCTGCCCGTCAGACATCTGGAGCGTGAAACATGTCCGATACGTCCGAGTACACCCCGCCGAAGGTCTGGATCAGCAAGCCAGCCCTGGGGCGGTTTGCCAACATCAATCGTCCTACCGCCGGCGCCACGCACGAAAAGGAACTGCCGGTCGGCCGCCATCCGCTGCAACTCTATTCTCTCGGCACGCCGAACGGCGTGAAGGTCACCGTGATGCTGGAGGAGCTGCTGGCGCTCGGCCACAAGGGCGCGGAATACGACGCCTGGCTGATCAAGATCGGCGAAGGCGACCAGTTCGGCAGCGGCTTCGTGGCGATCAATCCCAATTCCAAGATTCCCGCACTGGTGGATCGCAGCGGCCCGAAGCCGATCCGGGTGTTCGAGACCGGTGCGATCCTGGTGTATCTCGCGGAAAAGTTCGGCGAGTTCCTGCCGACCGAGCCCGCGGCGCGCGCCGAGTGCCTGTCGTGGCTGTTCTGGCAGATGGGCAGCACGCCCTATGTCGGCGGCGGGTTCGGGCACTTCTACGCGTACGCGCCGGTGAAGATCGAGTACGCCATCGACCGCTTCGCGATGGAGACCAAGCGGCTGCTGGACGTGCTCGACAAGCGGCTGGCGGAAAACCGCTACCTGGTCGGTGACGTGTATACAATCGCGGATATGGCCGCCTGGCCCTGGTATGGCGGTCTGGTCAAGTTCAATTCGTACGGCGGCGCCGAATTCCTCTCGGTCCACGAATACAAGAATGTTGTGCGGTGGGCGGACGAGATCTACGCGCGACCGGCGGTGAAGCGCGGCCGCATGGTGAACCGCCTGCAGGGCGATCCATCGGAGCAACTACACGAACGCCACGATGCCAGCGACTTCGATACCAAGACCCAGGACAAGCTGGCGGCCAACGATTGAACCATGTCCAGGAGGGGACACCACCATGCCGTTCTACCAAAAGGGCGACATTCGCATCCGCTACGAAGAGGCCGGCAGCGGATTCCCGCTGCTGGTGACGCCCGGCGGGGGCCTGAATTCGCGCGTCAGCAACTGGCCGACCGCGGTGTTCAACGCGATGGATATCTTCAAGAACGACTTCCGCTGCATCACCATGGATCAGCGCAACGCCAACGGCGGCGAGTCAACCGGTCCGATC
>DATBKQ010000359.1:0-7736 GCA_036555825.1 Acetobacteraceae bacterium
GATCGCCGGCTCGATCGCCGCGGCGGTGGAGGAACAGGGGGCGGCGACGGCGGAGATTGCGCGCAATGTGTCGGAGACCGCATCGGCGGCGCGCGAGATGACCGACCGCACCACCGAGGTTGCGGCGGAGTCGGAGCAGACCGGCCGGTTCGCGGACGAGGTTCGCGACAGCGCCGGCGCGCTGAACAGCGCGGTGGCGGAACTCAGCCGCTCGGTCGTCCAGGTTGTCAGAAGTTCGATCGCCGAGGCGGCGTAGCCTGGACTCGTTTCTTGATCGCGCGATTCGCGCTTTCCGACGTTCCGCCTCAAGCGATCGCGCGCTCTCCCGCCATCCTCGCCACCATGAACAGCCGATGGAACGGCAGGATCGTCGTGCCATCCGCCCGACGCGGATAATGCACGCGCACGGCCTCGGCATAGGCCTGGCGGAACGCCGCCTTCCTCGCCTCGGACAGCCGGTCCAGATACGGCCTCAGCCCGCTGCCCGAGGCCCATTCCATCACCGCGTCCTCGCCCTGCAGCGCGTGCATATAGGTGGTCTGCCACATCTCCAGCGAGGCGACCCGCGGGCGCAGCATGTCCCAGTAGTCCATCGCCGGCAGGATCCCGGGCAAGGGGATCACATCGCGCAGCTCCCCCGACCATTCGCCGGAGGCCGCGAGCTCGCGCGACACCTGATGCAGCGGCGTCGCGTGCATCGCCGGCATCTGCACCGCCAGCACGCCGCCAGGAGCGAGGAACGACAGCAGGCGGGGGAACAGCGTCGGATGCCCATCCACCCATTGCAGCGCCGCGTTGGAATAGATCAGGTCAGGCCGGTCGCGCGGTTCCCATCCGAAAAAGTCGGCCTGTTCGAAGCGGCACTCGGGTGCCGTGGCGCGCGCCCTTGCCAGCATCGTATCCGAGCCATCGACGCCGACGATCTCGGCCGCGGGGAAACGCCCCCGCAGGATCGCGGTGACATTGCCCGCACCGCAGCCCAGATCCACCACGCGCCCCGGAGCATCCAGCGGGATCTGTGCCAGCAGGTCGAGCGCTGGACGCAACCGCTGGCTGCCGAACCGCAGATACTGGCCGGGATCCCAGGTAGCCGCCGATCGCGCCATTCAGCCGCTCTGCCTCTCAGCGCGGTCGAAATAGCGCTTGATGACCAGGGCGCTGCAGATGATGGCGGCGAAGAACAGGGCAAAGCCCGCACAATAGGCGGGACCCTGCGCGTTGGAGGCGGCCAGCAGCAGTCCGCCAATGGCCGCACCGCAAGCCACAGCGATCGCCAGCCATTCGCGGTTGGACACGTCCTCACCTCCGATTGTGTTGCGCGAAGGTCCTATACGTCCGCGGCCGCCGGGGCAATGCGCTCGCCGTTCTGTCCCGCCTCCGTCGGCTGCATCGCCTCGGACAGGCGCAGCGTGAGACGGAAGGTCGTACCGGACGCGCCGGTCTCGACCAGCTCGATATTGCCGCCATGCGCCACCATCAGATCGCGCGCGATGGCCAGGCCGAGCCCTGTCCCGTCGCGGCGCGTGCTGCCGGCGAACGGACGGAACAGTTCGGCACGCACCGGTTCCGGCAGGCCGGGACCGTCATCGGTGATCTCGACCGCGATCGCCGTGTCGGCATGCTTCGCCGAGACGCACACGGTGCGAGCCCCGGCCTCCGCGGCATTGCGCAACAGGTTGGCGAGCACCCGGAACAACTCGATGCGGTCTGCCCGTACCTGGATCGCCGGATCGACACCGTTTTCCACGCGCAGCGCCGTGCGGATCGGCCGTGCCGTCTCCGCTGCCTCGTTCACCAGCGGCGCCAGCGCGACGGCGGCGAACTGCAGCGGCGGCGGTCCCTCGCGCGCGTAGTCCAGGGTGCGCCGGACCAGGTCGGTGGCGCGATCCACCGCCTGGGCCAGCACCTCGCCCGCTCGGCGAACGCGAGGATCGGCATTCATCTGCAATCGCTCCGCCGACAGCAACGCCGGCGTCAGGATGCCGCGCAGGTCGTGGCTCACCTTGGCGACGACCGTGCCCAGAGCCGCGAGTCGCGCGTTGCGCCACAGTGCGGTGCGCAGGTCGTGCTGCATGGCCGCGAGTTCGTGTCCGGCCACCGCCATCTCGTCGTCCGGCAGCACCGTGACGTCGCTCGGGTTCAGCGGCATCGTGTGCTCCGGATCGGCGCGGAACGCGGCGATGCTGCCGGTGATCCGGCGCATCGGCCGCACCAGCAGGACCAGCACGGCCAGATACACCAGGCCGCCGGTGATCCCGGCGATCAGTAACGACAGCCCGGCAAAATCGGCGGCGAACTGCTGAAGGTTACGGGTCAGAGTGGCCTCGTACAGCCACAGCTCGACCGTCGTATCCTGTGGCAGCGGGCTGCGGCCGACCACGTGCAACAGCCGGCTGCGCGGCAGCAGGATCGCGTGCAGCGCGCGGCGAATGCCGACCCACAGGTCCTCCTGCTGGAGATCGATGCTCGGGCCGGCCTGCTCATCGATGTTGCCGAGGGTTAGCACACTGCCGTCGCGGCCGGTCAGCCGGATCGCCGCGGAGTCGGCAAGCATCAGCAGTTCATTGCGCATCGGTGGTTGGATGGTGCGCACCGCCAATGCGGTGATCGCCGCGTCCTCGACGCGCTCCACCAGCCAGTTCCGCCGTTCATGCGCGATATACGGCAGGAACACCACGACTTCGCTCAGCAGTACCGCGAGCGTCGTCAGCAGCCAGAGCCGGGCCGACAGGCTCCGTCGAGGTTTCACGCGCGGCGGTCCTGCGTGCGTTTCCGGCATGACTTCAAATCTGGGTGGAGCAGGCGCTTACGGCAACCGGCTCAACAGGCGAACGAGTCGCCTGGTGCGCGGGGCGAACAGGCGTGGCACGAACCGGCTTCCCGCGGCACGCTTTCCCGCCTCGGCGCGGGTCGGATAGGGTACGATCTGCGACGCCAGTGCGGCGAGCCGCACCCGCTGTGCGATGGCCAGGCCCCACAGGCCGATCATCTCACCGGCATTCGGGGCGAGAATGCCGGCGCCGCGGACGCGGCCGCCCGAGGCGATCAGCTTGACCAGGCCCGCTCGATCGGCATCGGCCACGGCCCGGTCATTGTCGGACAGCGGCCAGCGCAGGATTTCGATCCGATGCCCGGCGGCGCGCGCCTCGGCCTCCGTCATGCCGACCTGCGCCAGCTCAGGCCGGGTATAGGTGACACGCGGCAGGGCCGCGTAGTCGATCCTGGCCGGCAGCCGGAACAACGCGCGGCGGATGACGATCGCGGCGTGGTAGGAGCCGACATGGGTGAAGGCGCGCGGCCCGATGCCCTGCGGATCGGCGATGTCGCCGACCGCATAGACCCGGCGGTTCGTCAGGCTGCGCAAGCCCCGGTCCGTGACGATCCCGGCCTGGCTGGCACGCACTTGGCCGGCGGCAAGGTCCAGCTCCGCGAGGTTCGGGCGCCGGCCAACCGCGACCAGCAGGTGGCTGCCGGCGACCCGCCTGCCCTCGTCCAGCACCAGGGTGGGGCCCGGCTCCACGGCGGTGACCTCCGCCTGTTCCAGGAGTGTGATGCCGCGTCCTGCAAGACAGCTCCGCAGGCCCGCGACCAGCTCCGGGTCCTCCTTGCCGGCGACCGTGGCCGCCTCGACCAGGGTGACCCGGCTGCCCAGACCGGCGAACGCATCGGCCATTTCCAGCCCGATCGGTCCCCCGCCCAGGATCAGCAGGTGATCGGGGCGCTCGGTCAGGTCGAAAATCGAAGTGTTGGTCAGATAGGGTTGCCGCTCGAGCCCCGGGATGGCTGGCACGGCCGGGCTGCTGCCGGCCGCGACGACAATGCGCCGCGCGGAGATCCGGCGCCGGTCCACAAGCAGCGCATCGGGCGAGACGAAGCGCGCCTCGCCGCGCAGGACATCGGCGCCCAGTGCACGGAAGCGTGCCTCGGAATCGGTGGGCGCGATCGCGGCGATCGCGCCCTGGACGTGGGCCTGGACGGCGGCCCAGTCGATCGCCGGTTCGGGCAGGCAGACCCCCAGGCGGCCGGCAGCGCGGGCCGCCTGGGCGGCGTGTGCGGCGGCCAGCAGCGCCTTGCTGGGCACGCAGCCGAAGTTGAGACAGTCGCCGCCCATGCGGTCGCGCTCGATCAGCACCACGCGAAGCCCGAGTTGGGCGGCGGCGGCCGTGACCGACAGCCCGGCGGCCCCGCCGCCAATGACCGCCAGATCGCAATCAGGCACCGGCGCGCTTTCGCCGGCGCCAGGCCACGGGCACCAGCGACAGCGCCGCCAAGGCGATCAGCGGGCCAAGAATGCGCGGCGAGAAGATCACCGTCAGATCGGGCTGTCCTCCGGTGGCCAGCACCTCGCCCAGGCCGGCGCCGATCGAGGCGAACACGAAGGTGGCCGGCATGACGCCGATCACCGTCGCCGCGCCATACGGCAGCAGACGCATGCCGCTCAGCGCCGCGGCGAGGTTCACCAGCCAGAAAGGGAAGGCTGGCACGAGCCGGATGGCGAGCAGGTAACAGAAGCCGTCCCGGTGAAGACTGAGGCGAATCGCCTCCAGGAAGCGGCCGCGCCGGGTGGCGATGGCCTCGGCGAGGTGGTAGCGGATCGCGAGGAACAGCGCGACAGCACCTGCCGAGGAGCCGGCGATCGCCAGCAGGCCGCCCGAGAGTGTGCCGAACAACAGTCCGCCGGCGACGGTGAGGACCGCGGACTCAGGCAGGGAGAGCAGGACCGCTACGGCGTACAGAAGAAGATACGCCACCGGGGCAAGGACCGGGTGCGCCTCTACCCAGGCCGCCAGCGCGGCCTGGTTGCGGGCAAGCTCCGCCCAGGTCAGATGCTCCGACGCACCAGCGGCCCAGCCAGCGGCCAGCACGGCGGCCAGCAGGATGATCAGCCAGAATCGACGCAGGGCCCGCATAGCGGAACCATTTAGAGAATTTCCATCGGCTGTCCCGCGACAATCGAAAAGCGTGATCGTCAATGCTGCGAATAGTCAGACAGGGCCCCAGCAAAACGCCCCCATAGGAAGCGATGTCCAATTGCCTGGCACGTCTCCGCCACCGCCGCCCTCTGGCAACCCTGCCTCGCGCAGGAGCTGCTCGACGAGGTTCATCAGCCGCACCCCGGTGTCCGCGTCGGTGGTGCTCCGGGCGATATCCGAGATCTCGCGTGCCAGTTCCCACACGTCCATCATTTTGATCCTCCTGCGAGCCCGTACGCGCCCGCTTCTACCCTTCCTCCCATTCCAGGCATTGATGCCGATCAAAGGTTGCCAATCCGTACTCGTCATCACGAAAAGCGATTGATCAAGATCAATAAGCTCCTCGGTCCGTAGTGTTATTGTAGGGAATTAACCGTAATGTCGGCAGCTCAAGCCGATGGGCAAGCATCTCACACCGTGAGCGACGGGAACACATTCCGGCCTGGACGGCATGATTTGCCTCGGCGGCCGCTGTCGGAACGATCGGTTGCCGACCTTCGCGCCGAGGCAGCCCAGTATCGTCGCATGGCTGAGACCGCCTCGACACGAGAGGTCATGGCCGGTTTGCGCAGGCTGGCGGACCGTCTCGAAGGCATGGCTGACCGGCGTGACAACGAAGGGCGCTGCTGAACCGCGCCGCGATTGACGGCGCAGACCCGGGCTCCTATAAGCCGCCGCCTGCGCAGGACGCCTGGATCGGCGTCCATGCCCGTGGGTGCGGGCCGCCAGGCACCATCGGAGAACCGGCCGTGAAGCGTACCTATCAACCGTCGAAGCTGGTCCGCAAGCGGCGGCACGGGTTCCGCGCCCGCATGGCCACTGTCGGAGGCCGCAAGGTGCTGGCCAACCGGCGGGCCAAGGGGCGTAAGCGCCTGTCGGCCTGACCAGGGGTTGTGCTTGGCTGCATCCAGCCGCCTGAAGCGCCGTGCCGAGTTCCTCCGCGCCGCCGCCAGGGGCCGCAAGGCCGCAATGCCGGGTCTGGTGCTGCAGGCGCTGCCACGCGGGGATCAGGGTCCGGCGCGGACTGGCTTTACTGTGACGAAGAAGATCGGCAACGCCGTGACCCGCAACCGAACCCGCCGCCGTCTCAAGGAAGCCGCGAGGCTGGTCTTGGCCGGGTGCGAGGTGTCGGGCGTCGATCTGGTGCTGATCGGCCGCGAGGCTACTCGCACGCGCGGTTTCGCCGAGCTGCAGAAAGATATGCGCCGCGCGCTGGCCAAGGCGGGCGTGGCCAAGGCGGACGTGGCCAAGGCGGACGTGGCCAAGGCGGACGTGGCCAAGGCGGACGTGGCATGAGCCCCGCCGCGTATGCCGCGATCGGCGCGGTGCGCGCCTACCAGTGGACCATCCGCCCGGTGATCGGCGCCAACTGCCGATTTTTCCCGAGTTGCAGCGATTATGCCATCGAGGCGATCCGGGTGCATGGCGTGCTGCGGGGCAGCGGGCTGGCGGCACGGCGGATCCTGCGATGCAACCCATGGCACGAGGGCGGCTACGACCCGGTGCCGGGCTGCGACCGCCGGACCGAGAACTGATGGACCAGAAGCGTCTCTTCCTGGCGATCGCGATATCGGTCGCCATTCTGCTGATCTTTCAGGTTCTGATCGCGCCGCATGTGCCGCAGCCGCCGCATCCGGCCCAGCAGCCGCAGCAGCAGCAGACCGCGAGCCAGACCTCGCCGGCCACGCCGGCGCAAGGGCCGCCTGGCGCGGCGGCGCCTGCGGCGGCGGCACAGGCGGTGCCGAAGGAGGTGCCGCGGGTGAAGATCGCGGCGCACCGCGTCAGCGGGTCGATCAGCCTGCTCGGCGCGCGGCTCGACGACCTGGTGCTGACCGACTACCGCGAGACGCTGGCGCCGAACGCCCCGCACGTGCGGCTGCTGGAGCCGCGGTCGGAGGCACACCCCTACTACGTCCAGTACGGCTGGAGCGCGGCACCCGGCGAGCAGATCAGGCTGCCGGACAACGACACGGTCTGGGCGGCCTCGAGCGATACGCTCGACAGCGGCCACCCGGTCAGCCTGTCGTGGAACAACGGCGCCGGTCTGACCTTCCGGCTCACTCTCTCGATCGATGACGACTACATGTTCAGCGTGCAGCAGTCGGTGCAGAACGCCACCGGCGCGCCGGTGAAGCTGTTCCCCTGGTCGCGGGTGCGGCGCGACTACACGCCGGAGACCACCGGCTTCAACTCGCTCTACGGCAGCACCACGGAAGGGTTGCTGGGTGTCACCGGCGACACGCTGCACGGCATGACCTACTCGGGGGTGAAATCGAAAGGCGAGAAAAACGCCAGCGTGGCCTACGAGGCGACGGCCGACCGCGGATGGGCAGGGGTGAGCGACGAGTATTGGCTGGCCGCGCTCGTCCCGAATCAGGAGGCGCCGGTCAGGCTGGAGTTTCAATACTTCAACGAAGGCGGCGACCGATATCAGGTCGATTATCTGGCCCAGGTCCCGCAGACCGTCGCGCCGAACGGCGATGCCACGCTGGTCTCGCACGTGTTTGCCGGGCCGAAGATCATACGCCTGCTGGATGAGTACGGAGCACAGTACCACATCCCGAGTTTCAACAAGGCGGTCGATTTCGGCTGGCTCTATTTGCTGGCGCAGCCGATCTTCTACTGTCTCGACTGGCTGAACGGCCTGTTGGGCAACTTCGGCGTCGCCATTCTGGTGTTCACCGTCTTCGTCAAGGCGCTGTTCTTCCCGCTGGCGAACTACTCCTACCGCTCGATGAGCAAGATGAAGCTGCTGGCGCCGAA
>DATBKQ010000360.1:0-2444 GCA_036555825.1 Acetobacteraceae bacterium
GTTCAGCGTGCCTTCTTCAGCCGGCCGCTGGGCTCATTCGGCGCTTTCCGGCACCAGCGCGCCGTGTGCCGCGCCATCGCCGATGTCGGCGTCGGTCAGCATCCGCCATACCCCGCCCGCCAGCACTTCTGCCGGCCGGAAGCGAGATTTGTATGCCATCTTGCGGCTCTCCGGTACCCAATAGCCGAGATACACATAGGGCAGGTTCAGACTGCGTGCCCGCTCGATCAGCCACAGGATCGCGTGCGTGCCGAGCGAGCGCCGCTCGAGTGCAGGCGCGAAGAAGGAATAGACCGCCGAAAGCCCGTCGCCCAGCCGGTCGGCCAGGCATGCGCTTACCATCCGGTCGTCAGCGTCGCGGAACTCGACGATGAAGGTCTCGATCGGCGTGTCTTCCACCATGGCGCGGTAGTCGTAGAAGCTCATGGTCGCCATGTCGCCGTCGCCGTGGCGCGCCGTCTGGTAGCGTTGGAACAACTGAAACTGCTCTGCGGTGGCGCGCGCCGGCACCTCGAAGCCCTCCAGCAGCAAATTGGCTCGCCAGATGCGGCGCAGCGTCCGGTCCGGCTGGAATGTCGACACCGGGATCCGGATCGGGATGCACGCCTGGCAGGACGGGCATACCGGCGCATACGCGATGTTGTGGCTGCGACGGAAGCCGGCCCGCGACAAGCGGTCATGCAGCGCGTCGGCGTCCGGGCCGGTAATTTCGGTGACCACCTTGCGCTCGGTCCGCCCGGCCAGATAGGGGCACGGCAGGGGGGCCGTCGTGTAAAAGAACTGCGGCCGGCGCGGCGCTTTGTAGCTCATGCGTAGGGCGATCCGCCCTGCATGTTCCATGAGCCGAAGCCTCCGGTCAACGCTCGCGCGCGCACGACCACGAGGCCACTAGCCAGGTCGTGCAGCGTGCGGTGCCGGATGGTGAAAAGCGCGATCAGCAGCAGCAGCCCGGTGGTCGCGAGCGTCAGGTAGAACACCAGCGTGTAAACGAAGGCCTGGGCGAAACTCGGCGGCCCCAGGTCGTCGTTGCGCCTGACCGCGAGGCCGAGCGCCTGCTGACCTGGCGTTGCGCATGCGGTGCTGGCAGCAAAGAACAGGTGGTAGCAGAACGGCACGAACGGGAGCACGCCGAGTAGCGGCATGCCGAGCCCGAGCGTCAGAATCCCGAACAGCAGCAGCACGAAGCACAGTGCCACCAGGACCAGCCCGACCAGAAGCACGTCGAGCAGCCACGCGAATATGCGCCGGGTCATCACGCCGGCGGTCAGCCAGCCATCGTCGATGGGAGAAGCGCGGTAGATCATGGGGTCAGCCTGATTGTTGCGGTGGTTGCGCCGCCGGCCGGTCCGAGCGTGACGGTGGCCCCGTCCCGCCAGCGGGCAAGGAAATCGCGCGCGTGCCGGCTGAGCAGATTGCCGGACTGCCCAGGAGCCACCACGAACAGCGACCGGTCGAGATCGGCGAGGTCATAGACGCCTCGATACTCCGCACCGTGCACGGATTGGAACTGTTTGTAGGCGGGTCCGCCCCGATCCACGGTGCTGTCGTCGCCGGGACTAGCGATGCTGAGCGTGCCCAGGGTGCCCAGGATCGGCATGGAGCGAAGCATTGGGTGGGCGAACACTGCCGGATGCGCCTCGCCCCAACGCCAGGCGGCGGGATCGGGGCCGAACCGGCGGGACAGATCGGCGATCGCATCGCTCAGCGATGCCCGCAGCATTGTCGTGCAATCGCCGCCGCACCAATGCGCCCCAGCCGGTGACAGCAGGTAGCCTACGAACTCGAGCAGCGGGCCGCCTTCGCTCGCCCTGATGCCGGCCTCCTGCAGTACCCGGCCGTAGAAGAACTGCGTCCACGCGTTGAAGATCAGCGGCTGCGGGGCATCGATCGTCATGCTGCCGTCCCAGTCGCGCAGCAGTGCCTGGGCCCGGCGGGCGGCGTCCTCGTCAACCGGCACGGCCAGCAGTGCCGGAAGGACCTGCCGGGCAAATGTCGAATGGGTATCGACCTGCATCCGCGCAAAGTCCGCCGCGGTGTGCTTGTCCGAGCGATCCAGCAGTTCGCGGATGCGCCGGGAACGCCAGTCGCCGAACCAGTCGCGACCGAGGAACACGGGGAAATCCGGCGGGGCGATGCGGTCGTTGGCGTTCACCAGCCGGCCGCTCGCCGGGGCGACATAGTGCGGCAACTGGTCGCCGGAGGCCCAGCCGATCCAGTCGTGCGAACCGTCGCCGGGCGCTGGAGCAGACCCGTCCCCGGCGCGGCGGATCGGCACTCGCCCGGTGACGAACAGCGCGATCTGGCTGCGATCGGCCACGAGGAGGTTCTGCACCGGCGAGGTGATCATGGCGGCCGCCTTGCCCGCCTGGTCCACGTCGGTCGCCTCATTCAATGCCAGCAGGCCGGCAGCCGCCGTGTTGTCAGGCGCGAGATTGGCCATCGAG
>DATBKQ010000361.1:0-15860 GCA_036555825.1 Acetobacteraceae bacterium
GGGAGGGTTGGCTTTCCGTTACAATGTCGGATGTCCCGCGCGCTTTCAGTATTGCTGATCAGAAACGACAGCCCGCAAGCCGCGACAACGCCGCGCTCCCTTACCAGCCTGGCCGCCGCGGGCTAAACCGCCCCAATGGCCGCATCGTCCCGTATACCACATGCTGCCGGCGCGACGCCCGCGATGGCGCAATGGTTCGCGGCCAAGGAGGCGCACCCGGACGCGCTGCTGTTCTTTCGAATGGGCGACTTCTACGAGCTGTTCTTCGCCGATGCCGAGGCCGCGGCGGCGGCGCTCGACATCGCGCTGACCCAGCGCGGCGAGCACAACGGCGCGCCGGTGCCGATGTGCGGTGTGCCGCAGCATGCCGCCGAGGCTTACCTTGCCCGGCTGATCCGCCGCGGCTTCCGCGTCGCGGTGGCCGAGCAGATGGAGGACCCCAAGGCGCGCCCCCAGGGACGCAACGCCAAGGCGCCGATCCGCCGCGAGGTGGTGCGCCTGATCACTCCCGGAACGATCACCGAGGACGCGCTGCTCGAGGCAGGCCGGGCCAATCTGCTGCTCGCGCTGGCGCAGCACGGCGACAGCATCGGCGCGGCGTGGCTCGATGTATCCACCGGGCTGTTCGAGACCGCCGGACTGACACATGCCGAGTTGCCCAGCCTGCTCGGACGGCTGGAGCCAGCGGAGATTCTCGCACCGGCAGGGCTGGTCCTCGGCGAATGGGACGACAAGCGCGCGCCCGACGTGACACCGGCGCCACCCCTTGTCGCGCGGCGGCGGCTGGCGGAGACATTCGCCGTCGCCAGCCTCGATGCGTTCGGCAGCTTCGGCGATTCCGAGGCAATCGCCGCGCTGATGGCGGTGGATTACGTGCGCGCGACCCAGGCAGGCACGCTGCCGCGGCTCGCCCGGCCGGCGCCACAGGGTCATGCCGGGCTGCTGTCGATCGACGCGGCCACCCGCACCAGCCTCGAGGTCCACCGGGCCCGCGATGGCGGCACCATGCACACCCTGTTCGGCACCGTGCAGCGGACACTCACGCCGGCAGGCGCGCGGCTGCTGGCCGGCTGGCTCGCCGCACCGCTGACCGACACGGCGGCAATCGCCGGACGGCAGAACGCGTGGGGATGGCTGGTGGAAGAACGTGCCGCTACCGACCGGTTGCGGGCGGCGCTGCGCACCGCCCCGGACATCGCGCGGGCGCTGGGACGCCTCTCCGTTGGTCGCGGCGGCCCACGCGACCTGGCGGCGATCCGCGATGGGCTCGCCGCGGCACGCGGGGCGGCGATGGCACTGGCTGGCCCCGCCTGCCCCGGCCCCCTCCCGCAAGGCGAGGCGGGGTTGGTGGGGACGTTGCCAGCATTGCTGCATTCGGCGAGCCTGGCTCTTCGCCTCGATCCGGCCCTCGACCAGAACCTGACCGCGGCGCTCGCGGATCCGGCACCTCATCGCCTGGATGAGGGTAACGCGATCCGTCCGGGCTTCGATCCCGAGTTGGACGCGGAACGTGCCCTGCGCGACGACAGCCGCAGGGTGCTCGCCAAATTGCAGCTCGACTATGCGCAGCGCTATGGGGTGGCCAGCCTGAAGATCAAGCACCATGCGCAACTCGGCTACATCATCGAGGCGCCCGCCGCCGCCGTGGAAAGGCTGCGCGATCTTCCGGAGCTGACGCTGCGACAGGGCATGGCGAACGGCGCCCGTTTCACCACAGCCGAGCTGGCCGACCTCGACCGCCGGATCGCGGAGGCCGGGGAGCGCGCCGCCGCCCGCGAACGGGCGGTGTTCGACCATCTGGTCCAGGCGGCACTGCGCCATGCCGATGCGCTCGCCGCCTGCGGCGCGGCCCTGGCATTGCTCGACGCCCTCCAGTCCGCCGCCAAGCTCGCCGAGAGCGGCACCTGGTGCCGTCCCCAGGTCACCGACGAACCCGCGTTCCTGATCCGGGCCGGACGTCATCCGGTGGTCGAAGCCGCGCTCGCCGGACACGCACAGTTCGTCCCGAACGACTGCGATCTGTCGCCCGAGCAGCGCATGTTGCTGCTCACCGGACCGAACATGGCCGGCAAGTCCACCTTCCTGCGGCAGAATGCGTTGATCGTGGTGCTCGCGCAGGCGGGGCTGCCGGTGCCGGCGGACGCCGCCACCATCGGGGTGGTCGATCGGCTGTATTCGCGGGTTGGCGCCGCGGACGACCTTGCGCGCGGGCGCTCGACGTTCATGGTGGAAATGACCGAGACGGCGGCCATTCTGCACCAGGCCGGCCCGCGCTCGCTGGTGGTGGTGGATGAGATCGGTCGCGGGACCGCAACGCTGGACGGCCTGGCGATCGCCTGGGCGGTGCTGGAGGCACTGCATTCGGCCATCCGCTGCCGCACGATCTTCGCCACGCACTTTCACGAACTGGCGGAACTCGCCGACCGGCTGCCGCGGATGAAGCCGCATACCATGCGGGTAAAGGAATGGAAGGGCAGCGTGGTATTCCTCCACGAGGTCGCCGCCGGCGCCGCGGGTCGCTCGTGGGGCGTACACGTGGCCGAACTCGCCGGCATTCCGCCGCCAGTGGTGCGTCGCGCCGCCAGCCTGCTTGTGCTGCTGGAAAAGCAGCGTGCCACGGCAGGCGCACCGCTGGCTGCCCTGCCGCTGTTCGCCGCATCGGCGCCCGATCCGGCGCCGGAACCCGATCCACTGCTGGCAGCCGTCGCAAGGCTCGAGCCCGATCGGATGACTCCGCGCGAGGCGCTCGAGGCGCTGTATCGTCTGAAATCGCTGCTGCCGGTTTCCGACCCGGCGGCGAACTAGTACGATCCGCCAGATGCTGACACCCATATCCCAGCAGAAACCACCCGAAGCGTCGGCCGCCTCGTTGACCGCCGCGCTCGCGGCCCTGGCCGTGCCTGGCGCGCCGCTGTCGCGCGACGCGGCACTCGGTGCCTTCCGCCGGCACCTCGCGCGCATCCAGCAGCACGTTCAGCACGCCTTCGAGCAGGACCAGATCACCGGCCTGCAGGCCGCGCGCCTGTTGGGCAAGCTGACGGACGGGTTGATTTCAGCGCTCTATGAGCATGCGCTCGCGGACACCGGCCTGGGCGAGCCCGAGCATCTCTCGGTCGCCGGCACCGGCGGCTACGGCCGCGGCGTGCTGGCGCCGTTCAGCGACATCGACCTCTTGTTCCTCACCGCGGCGGAGCCGTCGCGCCAGACCCTGCAGATCGTGGAATACATGCTCTACTTCCTGTGGGACCTCGGCGTGAAGGTCGGACACGCCACCCGCTCGATCGAGGACTGCCTGGTCGAAGGGGCGAGGGACACCACGATCCGCACCGCGCTGCTCGACGCGCGGCACATCGCCGGCGATGCGTCATTGTTCGGCGAATTCCATGCGCGCTTCCGCGCGGCCTGCAAGGAAGCCGGCATCGCCGACTACATCATCGCAAAACAAGCCGAGCGAGCGGCCCGTCACCGGCGCTATGGCGACAGCCCCTTTGTCGTCGAGCCGAATGTCAAGGAAGGCCGCGGCGGGCTGCGCGACCTGCAGACGCTCTACTGGATCGCGCGCTACGTCTACGACACCCAGACCATGGGCGAGCTGGCCGACGTCGGCGACGTGCTGACCCAGTCCGAGGCGAAACATGGCCGGCGTGCCTGGGAATTCCTGTGGACCGTGCGCTTCCATCTGCACTATGTCGCGGGGCGTGCCGAGGAGCGCCTGACGTTCGACCTTCAGCCGGTGATCGGGGCGCGCATGGGTTACACCCGCCACGGCCGGCAGGACGGTGTCGAGCGTTTCATGCGACACTATTTCCTTACGGCGCGCGAAATCTCGCGGCTGACGCGCATTCTGGAGCCGGCGATTTTGCGCGAGGCGCTCGGCCCGCCGGCAATTGCTCCGGAAACCGACCCGGCGTTGCTGAAGCTGGGCTTCGTGCTGGGCGAGGGGCAACTGTTGCCAGTACCCGGCCGTGACTTCGACAAGGAACCGCTGCAGATGCTGCGCATCCTGCAGGTGGCGCGCGATCGCAATCTGGAACTGCATCCGCTGGCGATCCGCTCGCTGATCCAGAACGAGCGGCGCGCCGTGGAGCTGCGCGGCAATCCGCGCGCCGCGGCGCTGTTCATGGACCTGATGTGCGGCAAGGAACCGGACCATCATCGCGCCAGCCCGCATCCCGATGGCGCACGCTGGCTGTCGATCCTCAACGAGACCGGCTTCCTCGGCCGCTTCATCCCGGACTGGGCACGCATCGTCGGCCAGATGCAGTTCGACACCTACCACGTGTTCACCGTGGACGAGCACACGATCGAGGCGATCCGCATACTGAACACGCTGGAGCGAGGGGAGCTTTCCGAGATTGCTCCGATCGCGTCCGGTCTGGTCGATCACCTGCAGTCGCGGCGCGCGCTTTACCTCGCCATGCTGCTGCACGACATCGCCAAGGGACGCGGTGGCGACCATTCGGAACTCGGCGCCGAGATTGCCCTGAAGGTGGGGCCAGAGCTCGGGCTGACGGCGGAAGAGACCGAGACCGTTTCCTGGCTCGTGCTGCACCACCTGCTGCTGTCGGCAGTGGCATTCAAGCGCGATATCGACGACCCGAAGACCATCCTGGATGTCGCCGATACCATACAGTCCCCGGAACGACTGCGTCTGCTGCTGATCCTCACGGTCTCCGACATGCGGGCGGTGTCCGCCAAGGTCTGGAACAACTGGAAGGCGACGCTGCTGCGCGAGCTCTACGCCCGGGTCGCCGAAGTGCTCGCCGGCGGGTTATCGACGACCGAACGCGACGTCCGTGTGGAACGGGCGCGCCATGCCGCGGCCGCACTTCTGTCGGATTGGCCGAAAGAAGAGATCGAAGGCTTCACCTCACTCGGCTACCCCGGCTACTGGCTATCGTTCGACCCGGAGACGCATGCACGCCACGCACGTCTGGTCCGCGATGCCGAGGCCCGGCAGGCCCCCTTGACCGTAGATACGCAGCCCCTGCCGGCGCGCGCGGTTACCGAGGTAACGGTTTACTGCGCCGACCACGCGGGGCTGTTCAGCAAGATTTCCGGTGCGCTCGCCGTTGCGGGGGCATCGATCGTTGACGCCCGGATTCATACGCTCACCAACGGCATGGCACTTGATACTTTTTGGATTCAGGACGCCGCCGGCGGAGCTTTCGACGCGCCGCATCGGCTCGCGCGGCTGGCCGTACTGATCGAGCAAGCGCTGTCCGGCCACATCCGGCTGGGTGCCGAAATACGTAAGCTTTCCAAAATGCTGCTGGGGCAGCGTATGCGCGCCATTCATGTGCCTCCGCGCGTGGTGATCGACAACCACGCCTCGCATACGCATACCGTCCTGGAAGTGAACGGGCGCGACCGGCCCGGTCTGTTGCATGACGTGACTGCGGCGATCAGCAATCAAGGGTTGCAAATCGCCTCGGCGCACGTAACGACCTATGGCGTTCGCGCAGTCGATGTCTTCTACGTCAAGGACGTGTTCGGGCTGAAGGTGGAGAACGAACGCAAGCTCGCCGCATTGCGCGACGCGCTGCTTCAGGCGTTGACCAACTCGGACGAAACTCCTGCCCATGCGGTGCCTCAGCCCAGGCGCCGCCGTACGTCCGCGGGATGAGGTTATTGTAATCTCGCCGATGCATCTGAAATAGAACCGGCACACGAGAGTCTGAGGGGGGACGGCAACAATCGTGTGGCTGTGGTTGCCGGTGCACTATTGAAGGGTTTAGCGTCTGTCACAGCCGACCAACAATGGAGACCTGATCATGCGTATCTTGCCGAATGTGGCATTTGCCGCGCTGTTGCTCGGCTCAACGGTCACCACGTCAGCGTTCGCCGCGACCGACACGGGCTGCCCCCCCGGGATGCACCGGGCCGAAGCCGAGGGTGGCGGTGTCGGTTCGACCGCTCTCTCGACCCGCAAGGCAGAGGCCGAGGGCGGCGGCGTCGGTTCGACAGCCCTTTCGACCCGCAAGGCGGAAGCCGAGGGCGGCGGTGTCGGTTCGACAGCGCTTTCGACCCGCAAGGCAGAGGCCGAGGGCGGCGGCGTCGGTTCAGCCAACATCAACACCCGTAAGGCCGAGGCCGAAGCTGGCGGCGTCGGCTCCCAGCAGCTTTCGTCGATCCCCTGCACCAGGTAATACCAACTTCTGCTGATCGCGACCCATATCGTCATGGCGGGGCTTGGCCCCGCCATTCGGTCTTTCGTTGCCGTGAGCCGCAAGGACATGGATGGCCGGCGCACCTGGTCGAGCTCGTCCCGACCATTCGCCGGCCATGACGGTTGAGTCGTACGTAGTGGACACTGCTCCGGGCGTGGCCTGGGATCCCGCCTGACAGTCGGCAGCCGGAACCTTTTGTTCAGGAGCCCGGCCCGCCCATCGAAAGTGAAACCCACCGGGCGCCACTCTTGCCCTGAATCAGCACTGCCAGATACGGACGGCGCTCGTCATGCGCCGTTCGAACCGAGCGCCTGACGTCGTCCGGGGTCGCAACCGGCGCACCCTGCACCGCGGTGATCACGTCTCCGGGAACGATACCGAGGTCGCGCGCCTCGCAGTCCTTCTCCACCGAGGCGATCAGCACACCCTTGATCTTGGGATCGATCCCATACTGCTTGCGCGCTTCCTCGCCGAGAGCGGAAAGCCGCACGCCGGGGTCGGGCATCCGCTGGATCATCGCGTCCGCCGCGGTCGCGGTCATCATGCCGCCTTCCGGCATGTGATTCGGCCATTCGCCGACGGTCGCGGTGACGCCGTCAGCCTTGCCGTCGCGCCAAATGGTCAACCTGACCTGCCGTCCCACGGGCAATTGCACGATCCTGCGCATATACGCGCGCGAGTCACTCGGCTGGGTACCATCGATCGCCAACAGAATGTCGCCAGGCCGCAGACCGGCCGCAACCGCCGGGCCGGGCTCGTCGACCGCAGAAATGATCGAACCCTTGGCGCTGCCGACGCCCAGGGCGAGCGCCAGTTCTTCCGTCATATCCTGCAGCGTGACGCCCAACCAGCCCGGTGGCGGGTGCTTGGGATCGAGCAAGTGCTCCACAACGAATTTGGCCGAGTCGGCAGGAATGGCAAAGCCGATGCCGATGAACCCGCCGGCCTCCTCGGGATTATAGAGCGCCGTATCGACGCCCACGACATCGCCGTCGGTATCGATCATCGGACCGCCGGAGTTGCCGTGATTGATCGCCGAGTCGGTCTGGATGTAATTGTCGAACGGCGTGTCCTGAATATCGCGGTTGAGCGCACTGACGATGCCAGCGGACACGGACATGCCCAACCCAAGCGGATTGCCGATGGTCAATACTGGGTCGCCGACGCGCAGTGCGTTGCTGTCACCCCATTTCAACGTCGGCAGCGGATGATCGACGTCCACTTTCACCACCGCCACGTCCAGCATGGCAGCGACGGCCAGCAACTTGCCGCTCTTCCGGTCGCCGTTGTCGAAGATGACGGTTATGTTCAGCGCACCGTCGATGACATGCTTGTTGGTAACGATGATTCCCGACGAATCGATGATGAAGCCCGAACCGTAGGTCTTCACTCGCCTGGCCGGATCGCCGGGGTTTGACGCCGGCCGCAGCTTCCAGCTCGAGATGTTGACCACCGCCGGCATCGCCAGCTGCGCGACCGCGGCTTCGCCGGTTTCCATGGCGCGGGCCAGCGCCGGCCTTCCCTCAAGTGGCGTCGCAAGCAGAACCAGCAGGCTCGCTATCAGCACACGCGACATGTGGCCCCCAGGCTTTCTTTCAGCATAGCACAGACGGCAACCGGCCAACCATCAGCGTCGCCAGCGTATTGGCACCAGGGCCGGAACATCGCGGCGGTAGCGGCTGTAAGCGGTACCGAATTCCTCGCCAAGCAGCCGCTCCTCGACCGTGACCCTGCGGAGGAAGGCCACGGCGAACAGCAGGAGCGCGATCAGACCGCGCGCTTCGCCGAGCGCGATGACCGACCCGAGCAGCGCCACGAGCAGACCTGTATAGATGGGATGCCGCACCCAGCGATACGGACCGGAGCGGATCAGAGCGTGGTCCTCTTTGAGCGTGACCACACCGCTCCAGTTGCTGCCGAGCCAGATGCGCGCCGCGATGGCGAAGCCCAGTCCCAGCGCGACAAGCACGAATCCCACCCAGAACCAGAATGTGCCTGGCGGCACGACACGGAACGTGAGCCAACCCTCCGACAGGTGCCGCGGCAGCAGCAATGCCAGGCCGAATGCGAGCGGAAGGAGGTGCGACAGCCGCGAGGCCGTCCCTTCGTGCCTCCGGATCGGCTTGCCACCCCGCGCGGCGACGATCCAGTAGATCAGCCAGACGAACCAGAGTCCGGTGATCGAATAATCGCGAAAGACCTGCATCATTTGGCACGTGGCGGCTTTTCGACCGGCGGCGGCGTCTTGGCGGGATACTGACACCACGCCGCCGCGACGCAACGCCAGCACTCGGGGAGCCTAGCCTTGCACACGTAGCGCCCGTGCAGGATCAGCCAATGATGCGCGTCACGCAGCAGCTCCGGCGGGATGCGGCGCACCAGCGCGTCCTCGACGGCGCGCGGTGTTGCACCTGGTGCGATGCCGGTGCGGTTTCCCAGGCGGAAGATGTGTGTATCCACCGCCATGGTGCTCTCGCCGAATGCCACGTTCAGCACGACGTTGGCGGTCTTGCGGCCAACGCCAGGCAGCTTCTCCAGCGCCTCCCGGTCGGCCGGCACCTGCCCGCCATGCCGCTCGATCAGTTGCCGCGACAGCTCGATCACGTTGCGGGCCTTGCCCTGCCAAAGCCCGATCGACCGGATGTGCCGCGCGACGCCGTCGGTGCCGAGACGCACCATGGCTTCGGGCGTCGCGGCCTCCTTGAACAGCGCCTCGGTCGCCCGGTTCACCGAGGCATCCGTAGCCTGGGCGGACAGCACGACGGCGATCAGCAACGTATAAGGATCGATGAATGTCAGCTCGCTGCGCGGATCGGGGTTGGCCTTGGCCAACGCTTCCAGAAACCCGCGCACCTGCTCGCGCGTCATCGGGCGCGGTCTGCGGGGCCTCGCTCGCTTCGCGGTCAGTGCTTGCGACATCACAATGCTTGTCGCGCTGTCGGGCTCGTCCGGCAAGGGTTTGCGATCGGCCGAACTGCGCTACATGTAGCCGATGGACCGGGCCGACAGCGCGACGGTGTTCGAGGCGGTGATCGTGCCCCACCGCAGCCTGTCGCCGAGTGGCCTCGCGATCCTGATGGCGGTGCTGGTTGCGCTGTGCGGGCTGATCGGATTGCGCTTCTGGCTGATCGGTGCCTGGCCGGTGACATGCTTCGGAGTGGTCGAGATCGGGCTCGCGGTGCTCCTGCTGCGGTTGAACACGAGCCGTGCGCGGGCCAGCGAGCTCATCCTGTTGTCGGAGGACTCGCTCCGCATTGTGCGGACCGATTCGCGTGGACAGCGGAGCGAGCGTGTGCTGCCGGTCGGTTGGCTGAACGCCTTGTTGGAAGAGCCGCCTGGTCAGGTTCCCCGCTTGCTGCTGGTCGCTCGCGGCGTGCGGGAGGAGATCGCAACCTCGCTAGGGGAAGCCGAGAAGCGCGACCTGTCGGCGGCATTGGCCGACGCGCTGTACCGCCTGCGCAACCCGCGCTTCGACAACCCGCAGCTATGACAAGCCCCGAACCTCAGGTCTCGCTCGGCCCCATTGACTTGATGAGGTCGAAGATGCGTTTGCGCACCGCGGGTTCGGTGATGCGGTAATAGGCACGCACCAGTTCCAGCGTCTCACGCCGGTTCAGCGCGTCATCGGAGAAACTGTCCTGCACGTCGGAGAACCCAGCGGAACGACGCGTGGCCTGGCCACCATAGGTGTTGGCCAGACTCTCCGGCATGTCGTCGAAAAAGAAACTGATGGGCACGTCGAGAACGCGGGACAGGTCGAACAGACGGGAAGCGCCCACGCGGTTCACGCCACGTTCGTATTTCTGCACCTGCTGGAACGTCAGCCCGAGCGCCTCGCCCAGGCGCTCCTGCGACATGCCCAACAGTGTGCGCCGCAGACGGATTCGCGAGCCGACATGCACGTCGATCGGGCTCGGCCGTCCTTCCTTCTCGGGACCGAGGACGTGTTCGCCGCGCGCCATCTCCGCATTCCCTTTCACATCCAACATGATCGCTCCTCTGGCAAGCCGGCACAACCGCCTGCCGGGCTATCGTTAACGGGACATTAATCGCACAACCAACAATTGTCAAGCATTGTTTCAAAAGTCTTATCCTGTTTAAATTTCAGCCTCACCGCCGAAGAATTTTATCAGCCTAATGGTGGATTGTGTCGACTTCGCGATGCAATCCGTCGCGACGCTAGACCGGCTGTCAGGGCAATCAAGCCCGCCACCAAGGGCACCCAGAGACCAAACCGCGCATACGGCGTCGGCGGCAACGCGCCTGGCAGCACCACCGACAGCGTGCCGCTCGTTTGCATTCCGATCCGCCCCAGCTCGTGGCCATACGCATCGAACCCCGCCGAAATCCCGGTGTTCGCCGCGCGCAGCAACGGCAGGCCCTCTTCCACGGCGCGCATCCGAGCGGCGGCCAGATGCTGGCGCGGGCCGGTGGAATTGCCGAACCAGGCGTCATTGGTGATGTTCACGAGCCACGAGGGGCGGTCGCTCCGATCGACGATTTCGCCTGAAAATATCGCCTCGTAGCAGATCAGCGGCCCCACTGGCGGCAACCCGGGAACATGCAACGTCCTTGGTCCCGGACCAGGAGCGAAGCCGCCCCCCGGCATCACCATGATCGGCAGCGGCAGCCAACTTGGAATGTACTCGCCGAAGGGGACCAGATGCCACTTGTCGTACACCCCGGCGATGCTCCCCCCGTCCACGACGGCGAACAGGCTGTTGCGCGGCCGCCTGTCCTCGTCGAACCGGACACTGCCGATCAGCGAGGGAGCGCCGCCGTTCGCCTGTTCGATCATCCGGCGGGCCTGCCGATCCCGGTCCAGCAGACCCGGAAAGGCGGTTTCCGGCCAGATATCGACCGCCGGGCGGCCATCGCGGCCCTGTGCGGAGAGATCGAGGTAATGCTGGAAAATCCGCGAAGCCAGCGCCTGATCGAACTTCTGGCCCTGCGCGATGTTGCCCTGCTCCAGCACGACGGTGAGCGCCTGCGGCGGTGTCACGTCCCGCAGCCGCGCCAGACCGAAGCCTGCCCAGGCGGCGAACACGGCGCCCCCCGCCAGCCACCAGCGGCGGCCCAGCGCCGGCAGCGCGGCCAGCAGGACGGTTGCCAGTGTCAGTCCGTGGACACCGACCAACGCGCCCGGCTGGATGAATACATCGCCGATCGGCCCCGGGACCTCCCAGACGCTGCCCCAAGGGTTCCAGGGAAACCCGGTCAGCACGAACTGGCGCGCCAGATCGGTCAGCACCCAGGCGCCGGCCAGGGCCACGACACGCGGCCAGCCGCGCGGCGCCAGCCGAGCCGACAGGCAGGCAGCGGCGATGAACAACGCCAGCACCGCCGCGACCACCGGCACGGCGAGCGGCACCAACCACCAGAAACGCCCGGCCTCGAACAGGATCGCTTCCGTGATCCAGTAAAGACCCAGGACATGATGCCCGAGGCCGAACCACCAGCCGCGCCGCGCGGCCACCCAGACCGAAGGTGCCGCGTCCAGCAACGCCAGCAGTCCAGGCACCGACAGCAGCAGGACCGGGATGGCGTGAAATGGCGGCAGTGCCGCCGCCGCCAACGCGCCAAGTGTCAACGCGGCCAGATCGGCGCGCAGGCCATGCAGGGCCGCGAGGCGCAGTTGCAGGCTTGAGGGCATGGCAGCCGGCTACACGGCGCGGTCGGGCCGGGCAAGCTCCGCAGTCCCCTTCCACGATGTGGACGCGGGCGCGTTTGTGGCCGATCGTTTGCGCCGCGCGGGTGAGTTCAATCGGGAGAGGTGCATCATGGCAACATGGGAGAAACGGCGCATCGGACGTACCGGGCTGCAGGTAACCTCGCTGGGCCTGGGCACCGCCACGATGGGCGGCAGCCGCATCCCAATGACCAACGAGGGGCGCCTCGGGCTGGTGGACGCCGCGTGGAACGCCGGGCTGCGCTATGTCGATACCGCGCCGTTCTATGGCGTTGGCGCGGCCGAACGCGCGACCGGCGATGCATTGCGCGACAGGCCGCGCGACGAGTGGGTGCTGTCCACCAAGGTGGGACGGCTGTTGCGCCCGCGCAGCAGCGGCGGCGGCGCGACCGATGGCAGACTGGCCCCACTGCCTTTCGAGGTGCGCTACGACTATTCGTACGACGGCATCATGCGCTCGGTCGAAGACAGCTATCAGCGCCTGGGTCTGGCGAAGATCGACATCTTGTTCGTGCACGATATCGGCGAGTACCAGCACGGCAAGGACGGCAATGCCGCGCATATGAAGGTGCTGCGCGAGAGTGGTTATCGCGCCCTGCAGGAATTGAAGCGCACCGGCACGATCAGTGCGTTCGGACTGGGCGTCAACGAAAAGGCGGTGCTGATCGACGTACTCGGCTGGGGCGAATGGGACGTATTCCTGCTGGCCGGGCGCTACACGTTGCTGGAGCAGGGGCCGCTGGACGACCTGCTTCCGATGTGCGCTACCCGCGGCACCTCGATCGTGGTCGGCGGACCGCTGAACTCGGGCATCTTGGCCGGCCGCGACACGTGGAACTACGCCGCCGCGCCAGCCGAGATCGTGGCGAGGGTGAATGCGATCCGCGCGGTGTGCGATGCGCACAAGGTGCCGCTGCCCGCCGCGGCGCTGCAGTTTCCACTGGCGCATCCGGCGGTAGCGGCGATCATCCCCGGGCCACGGTCAGCGGAGGAATTCGAGGAGAACCTGCGGCTGGTCCGCCAGCCAATCCCATCGGCGTTGTGGGCAGAGCTGCGCGACAGGCAGTTGCTGCATCCCGAAGCGCCGACGCCGTCCTGACCAGGCAAAGGAGCAACTCGTCATGAAGGATGCCCAGGGGCAGGCATTATCCGGGGCCACAGCCGAGGCAGTGGCGCGGTACGATCAGGCGGTGCGTGCGTTCAACCTTGGCTATGGCGATGCGCCAGGGCTGTTCGATGCCGCCCGCGAAGCTTCGCCGGATTTCGTCATGGCGCATCTGGCAAAGGCCTGGATGTTCGCGCTGTCCAACGACCCCGGCGTGCTCATCCATGGACGCCCCTTGGTGCAGGCCGCCGCAAGCCTGCGCATGAACGAGCGCGAGCGCGGCCATCTCGCGGCGCTCGAGCAGGTGCTGGCCGGCGCGCGCGGCGCTGCCGTCGCGCAATTGGACGCGCTGCTGATGCGCGATCCGTTCGATCTCGTGGCGCATCAGGCGGCAACATTGCTCGATGGTTACCTGGGTCGCTTCCGCTGGGTTCGGGACCGCTCGGCGCGCGCGCTGCCGTTCTGGTCGAAGGATCAGCCCGGCTACGGCACCATGCTCGCGTTCCACGGCTTCGGCCTGGAGGAGGCCGGCGACTACGCGCGCGCCGAGGACGAATCGCGCGAGGCGGCCGAACTGGAACCGCACAGCTTCTGGCCGCATCACACCGTCGCCCATGTCATGGAGATGACCGGGCGCCCGGAAGACGGCCTTGGCTGGATGGTGGCGCGCGAACCGTTCTGGTCGGCGCCGGAGAATGTCACGCAGGTCCATATCTGGTGGCACAAATCGCTGTTCCACCTCGAGCTCGGACAATACGACGCGGCGCTGGCGCTGTACGACGGGCCATTGCTCGCCACACTTCGGCCATTGGCGCTCAATCTCTGCAATGCCTCGGCACTGCTGTGGCGCCTCGACACGCTTGGCTGCGACGTCTCCGACAGGTGGCGTGACCTGTTGCCGCAGTGGGAGGGACACGCCGACGGCAGGACCCTGATGTTCAACGACCTGCATGCGGCGATGGCTGAACTGGGCGCCGGTGAGGAGAGATTGGCCGAACGGCGCCTCGGGTGGATGCGCGAGACGGCGGCGGGCAATGCCGAGGTGGCCGGCTGCTACCGCGAGGTCGGCATTCCGCTGCTCGCGGGATTCATCGCGTTCCATCGCGGTGCGTATGCACAGGCCGTAGAGCTGCTGCAGCCGGTGCGGTTCGATCTGTGGCGCATCGGCGGCAGCAGGGCACAGCGCGACGTGGTCGATTGGACCCTGACCGAAGCAGCGGTACGCGCCGGTCTGCGCGACGTCGCACTCTCGCTCGCCAACGAGCGGCTGGGGCTGCGTCCTCGGAGCGCGGTGAACCGGTATTTTCGCCGGCGGGCCGAGTCGATCGCCGCCTGACGATCGCCCTTGCACACGCGCCGAGTTGAACGACTTCGAACGACACCGCCATCGCCTGTTGCCGCTGCGTCAAGGGGATTCAACGCAAAGCTCGCGAAGGGCGCAAAGATCAGAAAGATGGATCTTTCGGCCTTCGGCCGATCGGAGCGCGACCGAACCATGCGTGAAGCGCAACACATGTCTTCGCGACCTCTGCGTCCTTGGCGGCCTTTGCGTTGAATCAGGCCCCGGCGACCGATGATCACGCGCTAGTCTAAAGCATGATGAGGTCAGGTTGACCCTCATCATGCTTTAGCTTTTTCATATTTGAGCGCGCGATTCGGACCTCCGGGCGATTCCGCCTCCGGTCATCACGCGCTAAGCGCCGGAGGTCGCCCCGGGAAGGCTCACCGGCCGGCTCTCGCTGGCGGAGAGCTCGATGGCGTCGGTCAGGCGAAGCAGTTCGCGGCCATCCTCGCCGGTCAGTACCGGCACGCCCTCACCACGCTGCAGCAAATCGACGAAAGCCAGCGTCGACCGGCGGAAGCTTTCGCCCCAATCGGCATTGAGATCATTGAACGCCAGCAGCTCGCCATCGCGATACAGCGTCAGTGGCGGCTCTTCCAGCAGCCGCCCGGTGCAGCGTGTCAGAGTCAGGATGCCGCGCTCACCCACCACCTCGATGCGGTCGTCGTTGGCGTAGTAGTCGGTGTTGATTCGCATGTTCGGCACGTGCAGGCAGTCCCATACGACATGCACCGGCGGGTTGACATGCCGCCAGGTGACGCTGGCGGGCGAGTCGACGACGCGGCCGTCCGGCAGCGTGGTCCAGTCGATGCGGGCGAACACCTCCGCGACCGGACCGAACAGCCACATCGCTGTCGCCAGCTTGTGATGGCCATCGTCGAAGGTCAGGCTGCCATGCCGCTTCTCGCGCGAAAGCGCATGCCGCCATTCCTGGGTCGCAGGCTCGATCGGCCAGGCATAGGCTGGATTGCCGTGCAGCGTGCGCATCCGGCAGCTCAACGGCCGGCCGATCGAACCTTGCACGATCAGCGCCCGCATCTTCTCGATCGGCGGATAGGTCAGGTAGTTCTCGAACAGCTTCAGGTGGCGTCCGGCACGCTTGCCGGCATCGATCATGCGTTGACATTCCTCGATGGTCATCGCCATCGGCTTCTGTACCGAGACGTGCAGCCCGCGGGCGAACGCCGCCTCGACCATTTCGGCATGCGCCGTATGCGGCGTCAGGATCTCCACCATATCGAGGTCGTGCTGCAGGAAGCGCGCATAGTCGGGATAGCCCGCGGCATCGGGAAACTCTTTCCGCCGTCGAGCCAGACGTTCGGGGTCTGCGTCGCACAAGGCGACGACCGCCGCATCGGGATTGTCGCGATAGCCGCGGAAATGCAGGTCGGCGATGCGGCCGAGCCCCACGATGCCGACCTTGATCATGCGCGCGCCTCCGGCTCGATGCAGTCCACCACAGCCTCGCCTGCCAGCATGGATATCCCCTATGATGCAAAGGAAGACGTGGCGGAGGAAAGCAATGCCGGAAGTCTATGTCCATGCCATCGAGGG
>DATBKQ010000362.1:0-3241 GCA_036555825.1 Acetobacteraceae bacterium
AAAAATCTGGTCCACCTGCGCCAAGTGTGCCGGCGCATCCAGTGCCGCGTCCAACTCGGCAGCCGACACGCGCCCCGCCACCTCGGAATCGTCCAGCAGATTGTCGCGGAAGCTGCGGCCCTCCGGCGTCCCCAGCTTCTCCCAGGTCGCCATCGCGTTCCGCTGCACAACCGCATAGGCCGCCTCGCGCGACAGGCCGGCGCGCGTCAGCGCCAGCAGCACGTCGCCCGACTGCGCCACCCCACCCAGGCTGGCCAGGTTGGCCGCCATGCGCTCCGGATACACCACCAGCCGCCGCACCATCCCCGCGAGCCGCACCAGCGCGAAATCCAACGCGATCGTCGCATCCGGCGCGATCACCCGCTCCACCGAGGAATGCGAGATGTCCCGCTCATGCCACAGCGTCACATTCTCCAGCGCCGGCACCACCGCGGCGCGTACGATGCGCGCGAGGCCTGTCAGATTCTCGCTCAGCACCGGGTTCCGCTTGTGCGGCATCGAGGAGGATCCCTTCTGCCCTGGATGAAAGAACTCCTCGGCCTCGCGCACCTCGCTCCGCTGCAGGTGCCGTACCTCGGTCGCCAGCCGCTCGACACCCGACGCGATCACCGCGAGGGTCGCGAAGAACATCGCGTGCCGATCGCGCGGGATCACCTGAGTGGACACCGGCTCGGTCGCCAGCCCGAGCCTCTCCGCCACATACGCTTCTACCCGAGGATCCACCGCGGCGAAGGTCCCCACCGGGCCGCTGATCGCCGCCACCGCCACCTCCGCCCGCGCCGCCAACAGCCGCGCCCGGTTGCGTGCGAACTCGGCGTAGTGCCCCGCCAGCTTCAGTCCGAATGTGGTCGGCTCGGCATGAATGCCGTGGCTGCGCCCGATCGTTGCGGTGTACTTGTGCTCCAATGCGCGCGCCTTCAGCGCCGCCAGCACCGCGTCGAGGTCCCGCAACAGCAGGTCCGCGGCCTGGGTCAATTGCACCGACAGGCAGGTATCCAGCACGTCGGAACTCGTCATGCCGAGATGCACGAACCGGCTGTCCTCGCCGATCGCGTCGGCCAGCCAGGTCAGAAACGCGATCACATCGTGCCGCGTCTCGCGCTCGATCGCATCGATCCGGTCGATATCCGCCTGACCGATTGCGCCCACCTTGGCCCCGCCCTTCTCGCGGATGCTCCGTGCCGCCGCCTCCGGGACCACGCCGATCCGCGCCATCCCTTCCGCCGCCAGCGCCTCGATTTCGAACCAGATGCGGTAGCGGTTGGCGGGCGCCCAGATCGCCTCCATCTCGGCTCTGGTGTAACGCGGAACCATTGCTGCCCTGTCCCGTCCCTGCTGGGAGGGCCAGCTAGACCGCCGCGCCGGGGGCTGACAAGGGCTATACCTGCATGGACCAGATCGCGCTGACCAACGACCTCGCCGCGCTGGCGCAGGTCATCCTGATCGACATCACCCTCGCCGGGGACAACGCCGTGGTCGTCGGGTTGGCTGTTGCCGGCCTGCCCGCGCGACAGCGCCGCCCGGCCATCATTTTCGGCATCCTCGGTGCCACCGTGATCCGGATTGCGCTCGGCGCCATTGCGCTGCAGCTTTTGCAGATCATCGGCCTGCTGCTCGCTGGCGGCGTGCTGCTGCTCTGGGTGTGCTGGAAGATGTTTCGCGAGCTGCGCCGCCCGCACCCCCACCTGACGCATTCCGGTCAGACCAAGACCCTCCGCGAATCGCTGATCCAGATCGTGTTGGCGGACCTTTCCATGAGCCTGGACAACGTGCTGGCGGTCGCGGGCGCGGCGCACGGCAGCACCTGGGTCCTGGCAGTGGGACTGCTGCTGAGCGTGGTGCTGATGGGTATCGCGGCCAATCTGCTCGCGCGTCTGCTGGAGCGGCAGCGATGGATCGCCTGGGTCGGGCTGCTGATCGTGCTCTACATCGCCGCAACGATGATCTGGCACGGTGCCTTCGACGTGGCCGATGCCGTCCGCGGCTGATCGCGCGAACTTGATCGATCCGGCTTTCTCATTGCGAAACTCACGGTATTGCGACGATCCCGTGGCGGAATTTCGCCACGAACTGCCGCCCTCTTTCGCTCAACCAATGGACTGTCGCAGTTGATCTGGGGAGTACGCACCATGCCAAATCGCCGACCGATCCTGATCGTCGAGGACGACGAAACTCTGCTGGACATACTCGGCGAGTATCTCGAGGAAACGCATGAATTCGCCGTCTCCAAGGTCACTAGTATCCAGGGGGCGGAGCGGCAGCTCGCGGATGAGAACGCTCACTTCGATGCGCTGATCCTCGATATCGGGCTGCCCGACGGTGACGGGCGCGACTACTGTGCCCGGCTGCGCCGTCAAGGCCACAGCATGCCGGTCATCATGTTGACCGGTGCGACCGAGGAAACCGATGTGGTCCGCGGCCTCGACTCCGGCGCATGCGACTACATCGCCAAGCCGTTCCGCGCGCACGAACTGCTCGCGCGCCTGCATGCGCAGTTGCGCAACTTCGACCGCAGCGAGGAAGCGGTGTTTCCGGTCGGCCCTTACACCTTCCGCCCGGCCAAGAAGCTGCTGCAGGACACCGCGAAGAACCGCCGCATCCGCTTGACCGACAAGGAAACCGCGGTGTTGAAGTTCCTGTACCGCTCGGAAACGGCGGTGAACCGGCAGATCCTCATGCACGAAGTGTGGGGCTACAACTCCGCGGTGACGACGCACACGCTGGAAACCCACATTTATCGGCTGCGCCAGAAGATCGAGGCCGATCCGGCCAACCCATCACTCCTGGTAACCGAAGGCGGCGGCTATCGCCTGCGCCCAGATATTGCACCCGCGGAGCAGTGGTGAAGCACGAGTCCAGGGAGCATTGCCCTCGGAGCTCCTGGGCTCCCTGGGTCCTACTCGCTGATCGGGCACAAAGCTCTCCCGGCGGCCCCTGACACCGGGCGGCCGGCGCCTTATCTTGGCGGCAAGGAGGAACCCGCCATGCTGAACCCGACCTCTCCGCTGCCGCTGAAGGACCCGACGCTGTTCCGGCAGGCCAACTACATCGACGGCAAGTGGGTGCAGGCCGACAGCGGCCGCGCCATCGTGGTGAAGAACCCGGCGACCGGCGAGGCGATCGGCGAGGTTCCGGCCTTGGGCGCGACGGAGACCCGGCGCGCCATCGAGGCGGCGCATCGGGCCCAAGGCACGTGGCGCGCCATGTTGGCAAAGGAGCGATCGGCGATCCTGCGCAGGCT
>DATBKQ010000363.1:0-4968 GCA_036555825.1 Acetobacteraceae bacterium
CCAGCGTCGCCGAAGTGAAGGTCTGGGTCGAGCAAATGGCGAAAGACCTCGGCTACACCCGCGTCGTCTGGGACGTCCTGCCGGACAGCATGCGCTGAGGCGCATCGCGCGCGGGAGCACGGTAACGCTTCCGAGACGCCCCTCGGCGGCGTGAAACCCCCGCGTGTCCCGGCGTTGCAGGATCAGCAGGTGGAGAGGTCTCATACGCCATGGACCGGCCGCTGGAAGTCGCATTCCACAATCTGACGCCGTCGGCCTCGATCGAGGCGGAGCTGCGCCAGCATGTCGAGCGGCTGGAGCAGCGGTTCGGCCGGCTGGTCGGCTGCCGTGTCTCGGTGGAGCGGCTGCACGCCCAGCATCGGAAGGGAAACCTCTTCGAGGTGCACGTGACCCTGTCGGTCCCGGGGCAGGACCTCGCCGTATCGCGGCAGCCGCAGAAAGCCAGGGAACGCTGGGCGCATCCGGACATCCACACCTCCATCCGCGATGCATTCGATGCGGCCGAGCGCCAGCTCGAGGCGTTCAAGGGCAAGGTGCGCACCGATACCGGCGCGCCAAGCGCTTCGGCGCTGACCGGCCGGGTGGCGCAGATCGATCCGGGCGCCGATCACGGGTTCATTCTGACCAGTACCGGCTCGCAGCTCTATTTCCACCGCGACAGCGTGACCAACGCACGGTTCGAGGACCTGCGCGAGGGCGACGTGGTGCACTATGTCGAGGAGGATGGTGGCGCGGGGCCGGTCGCCACCAAGATACGCATCGGCTCCGCGCAGCCTGGCTAGAGCGCGACGACCGGAGGCGGAACCGCCGACGGTCTGAATCGCGCGACCAAACAAAAGAGTAGGACGACTTCGCCGGTCAGAAGTCATCCGGCTCTGGCCGCGCCCCGCGACCTTCGCGTTTCCTCGCGGGGCCGTTATCCTGGTGCGGGATGGCATCGCACCGGAGACGGGACCTTGACGCAGCAGAATGAAGAGCCGGCGTTCGAGAACCTGATTCGCTACATTCAGCAAAGCCGAGGGGTCGATTTTCGCGGCTACAAGCGCACCAGTCTGCGCCGCCGCATTGCCCTTCGGATGGAGCACCTGCATGTCGACGGCTTCGCCGATTACCATTCGTTTCTCGAAGCCCATCCGCAGGAATTCATCGACCTGCTGAACACCGTCCTGATCAATGTCACATCGTTCTTTCGCGATCCGGATGCCTGGGAGGCGCTGAGGGATACGGTGTTGCTGCGGCTGATCGAGCCTGGCCGCGGGCGCGACAAGTTGCGCCTATGGAGTGTTGGCTGCGCAAGCGGCCAGGAGTCCTACTCGCTGGCGATGCTCTTGTGCGAACTGCTTGGGGCGACCGAGTTCAGCCGGCGGGTCAAGATATACGCCACCGACCTCGACGAGGCAGCACTGAACACGGCACGCCATGCGTCCTACCTGCCGCGCGATGTGGAAGGAGTGCCGGAGCCGCTGCTGCACAAGTATTTCGAACGCACCAACAATCACTACCTGGTCAGCCGCGACCTTCGGAAGTCGGTGATCTTCGGCCGGCACAACATCGTGCATGACGCACCGATCTCGCGCATCGACCTGCTGGTTTGCCGCAACCTGCTGATCTACCTGGAGACGGACACGCAGAACCTGGTGTTGCCGCGGCTGCATTATGCGCTGGTGGACGACGGCTGCCTGTTCCTTGGCAAGGCGGAAACGCAGCTCGCGCGCTCGAAGCTGTTCGCGCCGATCGACATGAAGCACCGCCTGTTCCGCAAGGTGCCGCAGGAGTGGCGGCGCACCGGCACCGGCGGGGTGTTGTTGAGCAGCGATCCGCCGCGGGACAGCGGTCCGTCGCTGCATACCAGACTGCTGGACGCCATCGTCGACAATTCCCCGTCGGCGTATCTCGCGATCGACAACGACGATATCCTGCTGTTTGCCAGCACCGGCGCGCGGCGAATGCTGGAGGTGGGCGAGAGCGATGTCGGGCGACCCTTCCAGGACCTGTCGGTCTCCTACCGGCCGATCGAGCTGCGGGGCCAGATCGATGAAGTCAGACGGCTGATTCGGCCGATCCGCATCGAGCATCAGCAGTATCACCGGCCGCCGGCGGAGCCGATCCGGCTCACCATCGAGCTGGCGCCGCTGATTTCGCCCGATGGCCGGCAATTCGCGGTGCTGCTGACGTTCACCGACACGACGCGCACTTTCACCCTGCAGCAGGAACTGGAGGCGGCGCAGGAAAGCCTGGAGACAACCATCGAGGAACTTCAGTCGGCGAACGAGGAGCTGGAGACCACCAACGAAGAGCTGCAGTCCACCAACGAGGAACTGGAAACCACCAACGAGGAGCTGCAGTCCACCAACGAGGAGCTGGAGACCACCAACGAGGAACTTCGCTCCGCCAACGAGGAGCTGGAAGCGACCAACGAGGAGCTGCGGCGGCATTCCGACGAATTCGCTGCCTATCAGCAGCACGTCGACGGGATCTTGCGGGGGCTCGACGCCGGGGTCGTGGTGGTGGACGCGGAGCTGAAGGTGCGGTCCTGGAACCGCTGGAGCGAGAACACCTGGGGACTGCGCGAAGAGGAGGTCCTTGGCCAATCGTTCGGCGCGCTGGATATCGGCCTGCCGGTAGCGCAGCTGGAGCCGGCGGTGCGGCAGGTGCTGGCACGGACCGAATCGAGCGAAGCGGTGGTGGATGCGCTCGATCGGCGGGGACGGTCGATGAAGTGCCTGGTGCGGATTTCGCCGCTCACCTACGACGGCCGCGACACGCGCGGCGCAGTACTTTTGCTTGAATATCCGGCGCCCGCGGCCAAGGATTGAACCGCGCCGCTCCACGAATTGCCGGATGTGGTGCGGCTACCGACCAGGGTCATTCAGTCGGCACCGGTGCCGCCTTTCGCAGGTTGTTCAGCGCGTCTTCGATCACCTTTGCGGCCTGCTCCGATTCGTCCGCGCCGGCGCGCCAACGCGCCGCGGCATGCGTCAATGCCTGTGCCTCGGAACTTTCCTGCATGCGCCGGAACAACACCACTCGTTCGCGATGCATCCGCCGCGCGCTCTCAAGAGCGCGCTCCAGTTCCTCGTCCTGTGCGGCGACGAGTGACTCTGCGGTGAAGGCGTGGCCGATCTGGCACCGGAAGCGCGTCGCGCCGGGTTCCGATACCTCGTTGAGTACGCCGCCGCACTGAGGGCAACTCAGGCGTGACGGGCGTCCGAGCTGCGGTGGGTCTGCCATCGTCGGTGGCTCCTGAGCGGCGATGCTTGATTCAAGGATGAGATGGCGGGGAATTGGCGGCATCGGACCTGGTGCCTGGCGCACCAGCCGCGACAACAGCGATGGCAGTTCCTGCACCGGAGCGCAGTGGTCCACGTGATCCTGCGCCAGCGCGTTGCGCGGCATCTCGGGCCACATCGCATCGTCCGGCTGCTGGACGACGCAAAGCCCGCCGCAGGACTTGATGGCAATGAGGCCGGCGGAGCCGTCGTCGAGCAAACCGCTCAGCACTACCCCGATCACGCGTGACCGGTAGGCCACCGCGGCGGAACGGAACAGCGGATCGATGGCGGGACGGGTGCGGTTCTCCTGCGGGCCTCGCCGCAGGATGACATGGCCGGGGCGCAACAACATGTGGAAATCCGGCGGCGCAACGTAGATGGTGCCAGGGCTGATCGCATCCCCGCTCTTCGGATGCCGTGCCGGCACGCGGCCGGCGCGGCTCAGCAGTTCCGGCAGGATGCTGCGCGAGGTGGGACTGACGTGGATCACGACGAACACCGCCGCGGAGAAGTCGGCGGGGAGACCCCCGCAAACCCGCCGCATTGCCTCGACACCGCCCGCCGAGCCGCCGATCACGACGATGTCGTGGCCTGCCATTTTACCTCCGGTCAAACTCGGCTGGGTCACGGGAACGTGCGATCTTCCGGCGCGTTGTTCGGCTTTGCAATCCCGTACCGTTTGCGCCACCTTGGGAAACAGGGAACCCCGCATATGGAGCCGCCGAACGGCGAGGAAAAGGCCCGGCGCGCCGAGGTCACGCGACTGGGACAGGAACTGGAACAGACGCGTGTCGCGCTGGAAGACGCGCATACCGAAATGGCCGCCCTGATCGACGAGCGCGAGCAGCTCAGAAGTACCGCAGCCGCTCTGGATCGTGCCCGCGAAAATGCCGAAAAGGCACTGATCAAGCTCCGGCGCGAGGCGGCCGGCTCCACCGCACTGGCCGCGGACGCGCTGCACCAGACCGCCGCGACGGAAGACCTGCGGACGCTGCTGGAAGAAACCTCGGTATTGGCCGAGGAACTGCAGGCCGCGAACGAGGAATTGATGGCGGCGAACGAGGACCTGGATCAGCGGGTCTCCGAGCGAACCGCGGCGCTCCGCCTCGCCAATGCAGAACTGGAGCGCGTGAACGCCGAGTTGCATCGCCGGGTGGAAGCCGAGGCGGCCGCGCGCGCGAAGGCGCAGGCGGAGCTGTTTCAGATGCAGAAGCTGGAGGCGATCGGCCAGCTTACCGGCGGCATCGCGCATGACTTCAACAATCTGCTGATGGTGATCATCAACGGACTGCAGGTGCTGGCGGACCCCAAGGCGGAACGGCAGCGCGAACGGGCGCTGCGCCGGACCCAGGAGGCGTCGTGGCGCGCGGCGGAACTGACCCGGCGGTTGCTCGCGTTCGCGCGCCGCCAGTCGCTGCACCCCGAGCGGGTCGATCTGCTGCGGCAGAGCGAGAACCTGCGCGAGCTGTTGGCACAGGGGCTGCGGGAAAACATCCGGCTCAGTGTGGCTGCCGATACAGATGTATGGCCGCTGGAGGCTGACATCGGTGCGTTGGAGCTGGCGTTGCTGAACCTCGCGGTGAATGCCCGCGACGCCATGCCGAACGGCGGCAGCCTGGCGATTTCGGCGCGGAACGTCGTCGTGGACGCTGCGCGCGCGGCACAGCTTTCCCTGGCTCGCGGCGACTATGTGGAG
>DATBKQ010000364.1:0-1915 GCA_036555825.1 Acetobacteraceae bacterium
CCCGGGCATCCCGATCCGGCCGCCCTGTTGCAACTGCGCAGCATGCTCAGCCGGGCGCGCAAGCCGCTCGCGGTGCTCGGCGGCTCGTGCTGGACCGAGCAAGGCCGCGCCGCCATCCGCGACTTCCTGCTGGGCAATGACGTGCCGGTGACCGTCGGCTTCCGTCGTCAGGCGCTGTACGACGGCACGCTGGACAATTTCGCCGGCGATCTGGGGGTTGGCTCCGATCCCGGCCTGGTCGGCAAGGTCAAGGAGGCGGACCTGATCCTGGCGATCGGCTCGCGTCTCGGCGACACGGTGACACAGGGCTACACGCTGCTCGACATGGCGGGCAGCGCGCCGATCGTCCAGGTGCTTCCCGACGGGGCCGAAATCGGCCGCGTGTTCCGTCCGGCGCTGGGCATCGTCTCCGACCTGAACGCATTCGCCCATGCGGTCGCCACACTGGAGCCTGTGCAAGCCAACTGGATCGACTGGACCGAGGAGCTGCGCTCGCTGCGCGAGGCCCAGCGCGCAGTGCCGAACTACCAGGGCACGCTGAATCTCGGCACGGCCATGCGCGAACTGGAGTCGTTGCTCGATCCCGATGCGTTGGTCACCACCGATGCCGGCAACTTCGCCGGCTGGGCGACACGCTTCATCAACTTCCGCGATGGCCAGCGCTACATCGGTCCGACCAACGGCGCGATGGGCTACAGCGTGCCGGCCGCCATAGCCGCCAAGATCGCCTACCCGGATCGCATGGTCGTCTCACTCGTCGGCGACGGCGGCTTCCTGATGACCGGGCAGGAATTGGCAACGGCATTCCATCACGGCGTCGCGCCGATCGTGCTGGTGTTCAACAACCAGATGTACGGCACCATCCGCATGCACCAGGAACGTGCCTATCCGGGCCGCGTCTCGGGCACCGCGCTGACCAACCCGGATTTTTCCAAATTCATTGAGGCGTTCGGCGGCCACGGCGAAGTGGTGACCGCAACCGCCGAGTTCGCGCCCGCGTTCCGCCGTGCGGTGGAAAGCGGCCGGCCGGCGGTGATCGAGCTCAGGATGAACCCCGAGCAGATCACCACACGCGCCACCATCGCCGAACTGCGCGCCGGCAAGGTGGCGAAGCCGGCGGCGAAACCCAAGCGCGCGGCGTCACCCAAACACCCGAAGCTGACGCGGGCGGCGCCAACAGGCAAGAAGCGGGGAGGGTGAACCTCCGTTTATAGTCCGCTCGGCATAAGGAGGAAATGAAACCGCAAATCACGCGGATAAACGCAAATATAATATCTGCATTCATCTGTGTTCATCTGTGGTTTCATTTTGCCTGCTCGCGCGCCTATCACCGTCCCACCGCGTAGCCCTGCATCCCGCGCGGATTGGCGCCGGCGCGCATCTGTCCGCCCTCGATGCGTGCGGCGGACAGCCGGCCCTCGGACCAGTCCTCGCCCTTCTCCGCCTTGTGGTCGCGCGCCTTCAGTTCGTACATCACCGCGTCGGGGAAGCGTCCTTCCAGCACCACCTTGCCCGGGCGGGCGACGCGCGGCCAGAAGCTCGAAGGCCAGTGCTCGGTGTGGAACGACGGCGCGTCGATCGCCTGCTGGATGCCCATGTTGTGATGCACCATGCGCAGGAAGAAGGTCAGCGACCACTGATCCTGCTGCTCGCCCCCCGGCGTGCCGAATGCCATCCACGGCTTGCCGTCGCGCAGCGCGAAGCTGGGCGACAGCGTGGTGCGCGGGCGCTTGCCGGGTGCCAGGCTGTTCGGCAGGTCCGGCCGCAGCCAGAACATCTGCCCGCGCGTGCCCATGCAGAACCCGAGTTCCGGGATCGCCGGCGAGGATTGCAGCCAACCGCCGGACGGCGTGGCGCTGACCATGTTGCCGTCCTTGTCGATCACGTCGAGATGGCAGGTGTCGGCGCCGATCAC
>DATBKQ010000365.1:0-2606 GCA_036555825.1 Acetobacteraceae bacterium
CGCTGCCCCCCTTGGCGATCTATTTCGTTTCCGGGCGTTACTTTGTGCGCGGCATCACCGCCGGCGCGGTGAAGGGCTGAGATGTCCACCGTCTTCGTCTCGGGGCTCTGCAAGTCGTTCGGCCCGTTGCGCGTTCTGCGGGACATCCACCTGCCGGTCGAGGCGGGCGAGTTCACCGTGCTGCTCGGTCCGTCCGGCTGCGGCAAGTCCACATTGCTGAACGCCATCGCCGGCCTCGAGGACACCGATGCGGGCATGATCGAGATCGACGGCGCCGACGTGACACACCGCGAGCCGAGCAAGCGCGGCATCGCGATGGTGTTCCAGTCCTACGCGCTGTATCCGACCATGTCGGTGCGCAAGAACCTGTCATTTGGGCTGCGGGTGCGCGCGGTACGGCGCGAGGAAGTGACACGCCGTGTCGCTTGGGCGGCCAGTCTGCTGCAGATCGGCGAACTGCTGGATCGCAAGCCTTCGCAGTTGTCGGGCGGGCAGCGTCAGCGCGTCGCCATCGGCCGGGCGCTGGTGCAGCAGGCGAAGGTGTTCCTGTTCGACGAACCGCTGTCCAACCTCGATGCCAAGCTGCGCACCGAGATGCGCGCCGAGCTCAAGCGGCTGCACAAGGAACTGGGCGCCACGATGATCTACGTGACCCACGACCAGATCGAGGCGATGACTCTCGCGACGCGCATCGCCGTGATGCGTGCCGGCCGCATCGAGCAGCATGCCGCGCCCGACGAACTCTACGAGGCGCCGGAGACCTTGTTCGTCGCCAGCTTCGTGGGCTCGCCGGCGATGAACTTCATGCGCGGACGCCTGACGAGGGGCGCCGTTCAGGTCGGTTCGGCCGAGGTGCCGCTCAACGGCTATCGCTTCCGTGCGTCGCCCGCCGCCGGGCAGGAGGTGGTGATCGGGGTCCGCCCGGAGCACGTCGTGCTGGCCCACGGCGAAGCAGGCGATCTCGCGATCGATGCCGAGACGTTGTTCATGGAGCCGATGGGTGCCGATACGCTGGGCTGGTTCCAGTTCGGCGAGCATCGTCTGTCCGCGCGTTTGGTCCCGCAGGTGGCGCGCCGGCTCCCCGGCCGGGTTCGGCTGTCGGTGAACGCCGATCACCTGTCATTGTTCGATCCGGTTACCGAGGCGCGGCTTTAGGATTGCAGCTGGCGCGAAAGAGGGGGGCGGTCCCGAACGAGATTGCTTCGCCGCGCTCGCAATGACACTGGGCGAGGGGCGCCTTCGCTTGCGCTAGCCGACTTCGCGCAGCACCTCGGTCTTCACCGGCAGCACCTGGCCCATCCACATGGCGTTGATGGTGTGGTCGTCGCGGGGGCGACCCGACTGCGGGTGGACCAGCACCGTCAGTCCCATGCGGTTCAGCATGATGAACGGCACCAGGGTGGGGAAGAGGTCCGGCGGAAAGGCGATCTGGTACATCGACTGGACGTGGGGGCCCACCTGCTCGTCGTGCCAGCTTCCCATCCGCATCTGCCCGGCGAAGCGTTCTTCCACCCATTGGCGCAATTGCGCCGCCTTGGCCTTGGTGGAGGGATCGTAATAGACGTGCGCGTGGTAGTCCTTGATCGCGGCGATGTCCTGCATCACGGGCTCTCCTGCGTCACCGATAGCGGGTATAATTGCCAAACGCCGGAAACAGGGAAAGTGGGGGGCTTCTGTTGCCCGGTGCCCCCCGAACCGCGCTTATCGCTTATGCAGCGACAGCGAGCGCCTGATTGTCATTGGCACTTGTAGAACGGCCCGATAACGGCGGAACCATGCCGAGCGAAAGACGCGTCTTTACCACGCGTGTCGAGCCTGTGTCGCCCCCGTAATGGTGGAGGCGCCGGGCACTGCCCCCGGGTCCACTACGCTTATTCCACGCACCGTTTATCGCCATAGCCGGAAGACCGGCACGGATAATATAGGCGGGGCCGATCATTGTTGAAAGGGGAGACCGTGCCGCTAGTGGTACTGCTCCAGGTCCACCTGGACCGCGTCCTCGGCGTCCCATCCGAACGTCAGGCACCATGGGCCATTGATATGAACCGTGTAGCGGGGTGGCCGGCCTCGCAGGCGATGGAAGTTGAAGCCCGGGACACTCATATCCTCGGGACGTTCCGCGGCATTCAACGCATTCAATCGCCGTCTGAGCCGGTCGAGCAGGTCCGGCCGAATTCGAGACGGATCACCCCGTTGCCAGAGCGCCGCGAGCGCCCTGCTCCTGAAGGAGCGTATCATTGCCTTTGCGGCTATAGTGTGGGCCCGATCGGGGTGTCAACTCTCGCTTGACGACCCGTCAAGACTTTCGTTACACGGAGGGCGGGCTTACCCAGTATAGGCAGGAGCCGACATCATGGCCGAATATCGTGCGAAGGGCCCGCCAGCCTGGCGCCCCAGCCATCCTGGCGAACTGTTGCGGGAGGACGTACTGCCGGCGCTCCGGCTTACCGTAAAGGCGGCCGCGGAGAAACTCGGGATATCCAGGCAAACGTTACACGCTATCCTGGCGGAGCGTGCGGCCGTGACGCCGGAAATGGCAGTGCGCCTGGGCAAATTCTGCGGCAATGGTCCCGGGATCTGGCTACGGATGCAGATGGCGCATGATC
>DATBKQ010000366.1:0-10266 GCA_036555825.1 Acetobacteraceae bacterium
TAGGGGCAGGTAGGCAGGACAGTTTATGAACGCAATCAGCAGGTCATTCACCGGGCGCAAGCGGATCCGCCGCAACTTCGGGCGCATCCCGGAGGTCGCGCCGATGCCGAACCTGATCGACGTGCAGCGTGCCTCATACGAGGGCTTCCTGCAAATGAACGTCCAGCCGGACAGCCGGCTGCATGCCGGGCTGCAGGAGGTGTTCAAGTCGGTATTCCCGATCGACGACTTCGCCGGCCGCGGACGGCTCGAGTTCGTCTATTACGAACTGGAAGAACCCAAATACGACGTCGAGGAGTGCATCCAGCGGGGCATGACCTATGCCGCGCCGCTGAAGGTCATATTGCGCCTGATCGTGTGGGACGTGGACGAGGACACCGGCGCGCGGTCGATCCGCGACATCAAGGAACAGCCGGTCTACATGGGCGACATGCCGCTGATGACCGACAACGGCACGTTCATCATCAACGGCACCGAACGCGTCATCGTCAGCCAGATGCATCGCTCGCCGGGTGTGTTCTTCGACCATGACAAGGGCAAGACGCACTCCTCCGGCAAGTACCTGTTCGCGGCGCGCGTCATACCGTATCGCGGCTCCTGGCTCGACTTCGAGTTCGACAGCAAGGACCTGGTCTATGTCCGCATCGACCGGAAGCGGAAGCTGCCGGTCACCACGCTGCTCTACGCGCTGGAGGGCGCCGCCACGGCGCGGCTGCGTGCCGAGCGCGAGGCAAGCGGCGAGCCGGTGGAACTCGGCGAAGTCCGCGGCATGGATCAGGAAGAGATCCTCAACTACTTCTACGGCCAGGTGGTGTTCGACCACACGCCGAAGGGCTGGGCGCGGCCGTTCGATCCGGACGCGTTCCGCGGCGTGAAGCTGCTGGAGCCGATCGTCGATGCGGAAACCGGCGAGGTGGTGGCGGACGCCGATGCCAAGCTGACGCAGCGTCAGGCACGGCGTATCGCCGAGAAGACCAAGGAGGTGCTGGTCGGGCGCACCGACCTGCTCGGCCGCTTCGTGGCCGATGACCTGGTGAACCAGGAGACTGGCGAAATCTATGCCGAGGCCGGCGAGGAGCTGACCGAGGCGAAGCTGACCGCGCTGGAGGAAGCCGGCATCACCCGCCTGCCGACGCTGGCGATCGACCAGTCGAATGGTCCGTGGATTCGCAACACGCTGGCGGTGGACAAGAACAACAACCGCGACGATGCGCTGATCGACGTCTATCGCGTGATGCGCCCGGGCGAGCCGCCGACGCCGGAGACAGCCGAGGCGCTGTTCCGCGGACTGTTCTTCGATCCCGACCGCTACGACCTTTCCGCGGTCGGCCGGGTGAAGATGAACATGCGGCTCGGGTTCGACGACGTGCCCGACTCGGTGCGCGTGCTGCGCAAGGACGACCTGCTGCGCACGGTAAAGATCCTGTGCGAACTGAAGGATGGCCGCGGGCAGATCGACGACATCGATAACCTGGGCAACCGCCGGGTGCGCTCGGTCGGCGAGCTGATGGAGAACCAGTACCGTATCGGTCTGCTGCGCATGGAGCGGGCGATCCGCGAACGCATGGGCTCGGTCGATATCGACACGGTCATGCCGCACGACCTGATCAACGCCAAGCCGGCGGCCGCGGCAGTGCGCGAGTTCTTCGGCTCCAGCCAGCTCAGCCAGTTCATGGACCAGACCAACCCGCTGTCCGAGGTGACGCACAAGCGGCGTCTCTCGGCGCTGGGTCCGGGCGGGCTCACACGCGAGCGCGCGGGGTTCGAGGTGCGGGACGTGCATCCGACGCACTACGGACGCATCTGCCCGATCGAGACGCCGGAAGGCCCGAACATCGGCCTGATCAACTCGCTGGCCACCTACGCCAAGGTCAACAAGTACGGCTTCATCGAGACACCGTACATGCTGGTGAAGGACGGCGTGGTGCAGCGCGAACCGCGCTATCTCTCCGCCATGGAGGAGGAGAAGCTGGTTGTCGCGCAGGCGGATGCGCCGATGGACGAGGCCGGCAAGCTCACCGAGGACTTCGTCTCGGTGCGCCGGCAGGGCGACTTCCGGCTGGCGCGGCCCGAGGACGTCACCGCGATCGACGTTTCGCCGAAGCAGCTCGTGTCGGTCGCCGCGGCGCTCATCCCGTTCCTGGAGAACGACGATGCCAACCGGGCGCTGATGGGCTCGAACATGCAGCGCCAGGCGGTGCCGCTGATCCAGGCGGACGCGCCGCTGGTCGGCACCGGCATGGAGGCGGCGGTGGCGCGCGATTCCGGCGCCACGATCATCGCCCGCCGGCCCGGCGTCGTGGACCAGATCGACGGCGCGCGCATCGTGGTGCGGGCGACCAACGACGACGGCACGACCAAGGGGGTCGATATCTACCGGCTGCGCAAGTTCATGCGCTCGAACCAGTCCACCTGCATCAATCAGCGTCCGCTGGTGAAGGTCGGCGACACGGTGCATGAGCACGAGATCATCGCCGACGGCCCCTCGACCGAGCTGGGCGAACTGGCACTGGGGCGTAACGTGCTGTGCGCGTTCATGCCGTGGAACGGCTACAACTTCGAGGATTCGATCCTGATCTCCGAGCGCATCGCGCGCGACGACGTGTTCACCTCGATCCACATCGAGGAATTCGAGGTGATGGCCCGCGACACCAAGCTGGGCCAGGAGGAGATCACGCGCGACATCCCCAACGTGGGCGAAGAGGCGCTGAAGAACCTCGACGAGGCCGGCATCGTCTATATCGGCGCGGAGGTGAATCCGGGCGACATCCTGGTGGGCAAGGTGACCCCGAAGGGGGAAAGCCCGATGACGCCAGAGGAAAAACTGCTGCGCGCGATCTTCGGCGAGAAGGCGTCGGATGTGCGGGACACGTCGTTGAAGCTGCCGCCCGGAGTGACCGGCACGGTGGTCGATGTGCGCGTGTTCAGCCGCCGCGGCGTCGACAAGGACGAGCGCGCGATGGCGATCGAGCGCGCCGAGATCGAGCGTCTGGCGAAGGACCGCGACGACGAGAGGGCGATCCAGGAACGGTCGTTCCTCAACCGGCTGCGCGAGAAGCTGCTGGGCCGCAAGGCCTCCGGCGGGTTCAAGGGCATCAAGGCCGGCACCGAGATCACCGAAGAGATGCTGAGCGAGCATCCTCGCGGCTCCTGGCGTCATATCGGCGTGCAGGACGATGCGGTGATGACGGAGATCGAGACGCTGAGACGCGAATACGACGCCGCGGTCGGCCGCTTGCAGGCGCGGTTCGACAGCAAGGTGGAGAAGCTGCAGCGTGGCGACGAGCTGCCGCCAGGTGTGATGAAGATGGTCAAGGTGTTCATCGCGGTGAAGCGCAAGCTGCAACCTGGGGACAAGATGGCCGGCCGTCACGGCAACAAGGGCGTGGTCTCGCGAGTCGTGCCGGTCGAGGACATGCCCTTCCTCGAGGACGGCACCTCGGTCGACATCGTGCTGAATCCGCTGGGCGTGCCGTCTCGCATGAACGTCGGGCAGATCCTTGAGACACATCTCGGCTGGGCCTGCCACACGCTGGGTCAGCAGATAGGCGACCTGGTCGAGGAGTATCGCCGCACCGGCGCGCAGCGCGACGAGTTGCTGACGCGGTTGCGCGAGGTGTATGGCGAGGAGGAGTTTCGCGACAACATCGCAAACCTCGATACCGAGCAACTGGTCGAGCTGTGCGAGAATCTCAGGAAGGGCATCCCGATCGCCACGCCGGTGTTCGACGGGGCGCGCATGTCCGACATTGAAGCCATGCTGGAGCGCGCTGGGCTGGACACGTCAGGCCAGGTCATCCTGGTCGACGGCCGCACCGGCGAGCCGTTCGAGCGCAAGGTGACCGTCGGCTACATCTACATGCTGAAGCTGCACCACCTGGTGGACGACAAGATCCACGCACGCTCCATCGGGCCTTACTCGCTGGTTACTCAACAGCCGCTGGGCGGCAAGGCGCAGTTCGGCGGTCAGCGGTTCGGCGAAATGGAGGTCTGGGCGCTGGAGGCGTATGGCGCCGCGTATACACTGCAGGAGATGCTGACAGTGAAGTCGGATGACGTGTCGGGGCGGACGAAGGTCTACGAGGCGATCGTGCGCGAGCAGGACAACTTCGAGGCCGGCGTGCCGGAGAGCTTCAATGTCCTGGTCAAGGAGCTGAAGTCGCTGGGGCTGAACGTGGACCTGGACAGCCGGGCCGCTTGACCTCCCAGCCGTCATGGCCGGCCACCGCGCCGGCCATCCACGTCTTTCCTTCGACGCGGGCGATCTTTGCCTTAACCCTCAGAGGGTGAGAACCGAATGAACGAACTGATGAAGATTCTTGGCCAGACCGGCCAGGCAATGACTTTCGATCAGATCAAGATCCAGATGGCGAGCCCGGAACAGATCCGGAGCTGGTCGTACGGCGAGATCAAGAAGCCCGAGACCATCAACTACCGCACATTCAAGCCGGAGCGCGACGGCCTGTTCTGCGCACGCATCTTCGGCCCCATCAAGGACTACGAGTGCCTGTGCGGCAAGTACAAGCGGATGAAGTTCCGCGGCATCATCTGCGAGAAGTGCGGCGTCGAGGTGACGCTGGCCAAGGTGCGGCGTGAGCGCATGGGCCATATCGAGCTCGCCTCGCCGGTGGCGCACATCTGGTTCCTGAAGTCGCTGCCCAGCCGCATCGGCCTGATGGTCGATCTGACGCTGAAGGAGCTGGAAAAGATCCTTTACTTCGAGAGCTACGTGGTGCTGGAGCCTGGCACCACGGATCTCAAGCTGCACCAGTTGCTGTCCGAGGATCAGCTTCTCGCCAAGCAGGACGAATTCGGCGAGGACCAGTTCGAGGTCGGCATCGGCGCCGAGGCGATCAAGAAGGTGCTGCACAAGATCAACCTCGACGAAGAAAAGGTGAAGCTGCGCGGCGACCTGAAAGAGACCAGCTCCGAGGCCAAGCGCAAGAAGCTGGTGAAGCGGCTCAAGCTGATCGAGGCGTTCGCGGATTCCGGCGCGCGTCCGGAATGGATGATCCTGGACGTCGTGCCGGTGATCCCGCCCGAGCTGCGGCCATTGGTGCCGCTGGATGGCGGCCGGTTCGCGACCTCGGACCTGAACGACCTGTACCGCCGGGTGATCAACCGCAACAACCGTCTGAAGCGGCTGATCGAGCTGCGCGCGCCCGACATCATCGTGCGCAACGAGAAGCGCATGCTGCAGGAGAGCGTCGACGCGCTGTTCGACAACGGCCGGCGCGGCCGCGCCATCACCGGGGCCAACAAGCGTCCGCTGAAGTCGCTCAGCGACATGCTGAAGGGCAAGCAGGGCCGGTTCCGGCAGAACCTGCTGGGCAAGCGCGTTGATTACTCCGGCCGCTCGGTGATCGTGGTCGGGCCTGAACTGAAGCTGCAGCAGTGCGGGCTGCCGAAGAAGATGGCGCTGGAGCTGTTCAAGCCGTTCATCTACTCGAAGCTCGAGAAGTACGGCCACGCCACCACCATCAAGGCGGCCAAGCGAATGGTGGAGAAGGAGCGGCCGGAGGTCTGGGACATCCTGGAAGAGGTGATCCGCGAGCATCCGGTGCTGCTCAACCGCGCGCCGACCTTGCATCGCCTCGGTATCCAGGCGTTCGAGCCGGTGCTGATCGAAGGCAAGGCGATCCAGCTTCATCCGCTGGTCTGCACCGCGTTCAACGCCGACTTCGACGGCGATCAGATGGCGGTGCACGTGCCGTTGTCGCTGGAGGCGCAGCTCGAAGGCCGCGTGCTGATGATGTCGACCAACAACATCCTCAGCCCGGCGAACGGCAAGCCGATCATCGTGCCGTCGCAGGACATCGTGCTGGGGCTCTATTACCTGTCGCTCGACACGGCGGAGTTCCATGCGGTTGGCAACGAGGACGCGCCGGCATTCGGCACGATCGGTGAGATCGAGTTCGCGCTGCATGCGGGTGCGATTGGGCTGCACGACAAGATCAAGGCGCGCTGGGAGACGATCGATGCCGGGGGCAATCCGGTGCGCGAGGTGGTCGTCACCACGCCTGGCCGCATGATGATCGCGCAGATCCTGCCGAAGCATCCCGACGTGCCGTTCGATCTGATCAACAAGCAGCTCACCAAGAAGAACATCTCCGATGTCATCGATGCGGTGTACCGGCACTGTGGCCAGAAGGAGTGCGTGATCTTCGCCGACCGTCTGATGGGGCTGGGTTTCGGCCAGGCCTGCAAGGCGGGCATCTCGTTCGGCAAGGATGATCTGATCATCCCGGTCGAGAAGGACGAGTTGATCCGCCGCACGACGGCAGAGGTGAAGGAGTTCGAACAACAGTATCAGGACGGCCTGATCACCGCCGGCGAGCGCTACAACAAGGTGGTGGATGCCTGGTCGCGCTGCACGGACGAGGTGGCGGGCGCGATGATGAAGGAGATCTCCAAACAGGAGGTCGGCAAGGCGACCAACTCGGTGTGGATGATGAGCCACTCGGGCGCGCGCGGTTCGCCGGCGCAGATGCGCCAGCTCGCCGGCATGCGTGGGTTGATGGCGAAGCCGTCGGGCGAGATCATCGAGCAACCGATCATCGCCAACTTCAAGGAAGGCCTCTCGGTGCTGGAGTACTTCAACTCCACGCACGGCGCCCGCAAGGGTCTGGCCGATACCGCGCTGAAGACGGCGAACTCGGGCTACCTGACGCGGCGTCTGGTGGACGTGGCGCAGGACTGCATCATCGTCGAGGAGGACTGCGGCACCGAGCGCGGCCTGACCGTGCGCGCGGTGATGGATGGCGGCGAGGTGGTCTCGGCGCTGTCGGAGCGTATCCTGGGCCGCACCGCGGCCGAGGACGTGCTGGATCCGGTCACCAACCAGGTGATCGTGCCGGCCAACACGCTGATCGAGGAAGACGCGGCCGATGCGATCGAGCGGGCCGGCGTGGAGGCGGTGAAGATCCGCTCGGTGCTGACCTGCGATTCGCGCGTCGGCGTCTGCGCCCATTGCTACGGCCGCGATCTTGCCCGTGGCACGCCGGTGAACATCGGCGAGGCGGTGGGGGTCATCGCTGCCCAGTCGATCGGCGAGCCCGGCACGCAGCTTACCATGCGCACCTTCCACATCGGCGGCGCGGCACAGCGCGGCGCCGAGCAGTCGAGCGTCGAGGCCAGCCACGAGGGCGTGGTGACCGTCAAGAACCGCAACGTGGTGATGAACAGCCAGGGCACGCCCGTGGTGATGTCGCGCAACTGCGAGATCGTCCTGGTGGATGACAAGCAGCGCGAGCGCGCGCGCTTCCGCGTGCCGTACGGTGCGCGGCTGCTGGTCGACGAGGGCCAGCAGGTGGCACGCGCGCAGAAGCTGGCGGAGTGGGACCCCTACACCCTGCCGATCATCACCGAGCGGGCTGGCCGCGTGGAATACATCGATCTTCTCGAGGGCATTACGCTGGTCGAGCGGATGGACGAGGTCACCGGGCTCACCTCGAAGGTGGTGGTGGACTACAAGCAGGGCGCCAAGGGCGTCGATCTCAGGCCTCGGCTGCAGTTGAAGGACGAGCACGGCGAGGTGGTGAAGCTGCCGAACGGCACGGATGCGCGCTACTTCCTGGCTCCCGATTCCATTCTCTCGGTGGACAACGGTGCGATGGTCGCGGCGGGCGATGTGCTGGCGCGCATTCCGCGCGAGGGCAGCAAGACGCGCGACATCACGGGCGGCCTGCCGCGCGTCGCCGAGTTGTTCGAGGCACGACGGCCGAAGGATCACGCCGTGATCGCGGAGACCGACGGCCGGGTGGAATTCGGCAAGGACTACAAGAACAAGCGCCGCATCATCGTGAAGAACGACGAGACGACCGAGGAGACCGAGTACCTGATCCCGAAGGGCAAGCACGTCTCGGTGCAGGAGGGCGACTTCGTCCGCAAGGGCGATCCCCTGGTCGACGGCCCGCGCGTGCCGCACGACATCCTGAAGGTGCTCGGGGTGGAGGCGCTGTCCGACTACCTGGTGAACGAGATCCAGGACGTCTATCGGCTGCAGGGTGTGAAGATCAACGACAAGCACATCGAGGTGATCGTTCGCCAGATGCTGCAGAAGGTCGAAATCCTCGATCCGGGCGACACCACGTTCCTGGCCGGCGAGCAGGTGGACCGTACCGAGTTCGACGCGGTCAACGCCAGGCTTGGCCAGGAGGAGAAGCCGGCGCAGGCGATGCCGGTGCTGCAGGGGATCACCAAGGCCAGCCTGCAGACCAACTCCTTCATCTCGGCGGCCTCGTTCCAGGAGACCACGCGGGTGCTGACGGAAGCCGCGACGGCCGGCAAGACCGACCAGCTCACCGGGCTGAAGGAGAACGTTATCGTCGGACGACTGATCCCGGCGGGAACGGGCTCGGTGATGAACCGGCTGCGGGCGATCGCGGCGGGGCGCGATCAGCGCACGCTGAGCATGGGGAACGCGCCGCAGCTCACCGAGGAGGTGAAGGCGGCCGAATAGCCGCGCTCGATCTCGGTTTCCGCCATCCAGAGACCGGCGCTGCTGCGCCGGTCTCTTTTTGCCCGGGCGCGCCCATATAGCCCTGACAGGCAGACGCCACGACCGGCCAGTCCCACATCGGCGTGACACGCAGAATTTGCCGCCGTCTCCGGGAACGCTCATGTCGGGGCTGCGTTAGTTCCCTCGCTAAAAGCACCATTCTGATGCGGGAGGAAACCAAATGGGTCGTGCTCTTCTGCTATGGCTCCTCGGTGTGCCGATTCCGATCATCATCATACTGGCACTGATCTGGCACTGAAGGAGGTACGCCATGGCGCTTGCCACCCAGACGGTGCCGCCCGCGATCTTGGCCGATGAAGGCTCCCGCTCGCAATCGGCCGTGTCATGGGCCGCGGTCATCGGCGGGGCAGTCGCCGCCCTTGGCATCACACTGCTGCTGGTCGAGCTCGGCTCGGGAATAGGGCTGTCCTCGGTGTCGCCCTGGTCGTCGGCAAACCCTACCGCCACGACGTTCACGTTGCTTGCCGCGGTATGGCTGATCATCGTGCAATGGCTTTCCTCCGCGATGGGCGGCTATCTCGCCGGGCGGCTGCGCACGAAGTGGGTCGGTGTGCATAGCGACGAGGTGTTCTTTCGCGATACGGCGCATGGATTCCTGGCCTGGGCGCTGGCGTCGGTCGTGGTGGTTGCGTTCGCAGCCTCGTCAGTCTCCTCGGCGGTGAGCGCGGCGGGCCGCGCGGTGTCAGGCACCGCGGCCACCGCGGCGCAGGCGGCGGCCAGTCAGCCGTCGGCTCAGAACGGTTATTTCCTGGACGTTCTGTTCCGGAAGGATCAGCCGGACGCCAATGCGTCGCCCCAGGACACGCGCGCGGAAGCCAGCCGCATCCTTGCGCGTGCGCTGGTGAACGGCAACCTGGATGCGGCCGACCGAACGTATCTCGCCAAGCTGCTTGCGGCTCATGCCGGCATATCGCAGGCGGACGCGGAGAAGCGGATCGACGACACGGTCACGCAGGCGAAGGCGGCGGAAGACAAGGCCAAGCAGGCGGCGGACGCGGCGCGCAAGACGGCGGCCTCGGCCTCCTTCTACCTGTTCTTCTCCATGCTGATCGGCGCGTTCATTGCATCGGTCGCCGGCGCGATCGGCGGCCGGCAAAGGGACGCCTGAACACTGCGTCAGGGTCTCGCGGCGATCGCTTCCGCCCGCGGTGGCTCTGCTTCGTGCCCGGCGTAGCGTCGCGCCAGTGCCGCGCAGACCATGAGCTGGATCTGATGGAACAGCATCAGCGGCAGCACGATCAGGCCAAGCGACTGGCCGGCGAACAGCACGCTCGCCATCGGCAGGCCGCTGGCCAGGCTCTTCTTCGAGCCGCAAAAGACAAGGGTGATCCGATCGGCGCGGCCGAAGCCGAGCAGCCTGCCGGCGGCACCGGTCGCCAGCAGCACGGCGCCAAGCAGTGCTGTGTCAAGCAGCAGCAAGGTTCCGAATTGCGCGGCGTCGAGCTGGTGCCAGATCCCGTGTGTCACGCCCTCGCTGAACGCGACATAGACGATCAGCAGGATCGAACCGCGGTCCACCAGGCTGGTCAGGCTCCGGTGCCGGCTGACCCAGGAGCCGATCCATGGCCGCGCGAGCTGGCCGGCGAGGAAGGGCAGCAGCAACTGCAGCACGATGTCGCCGACGCCCTGCGCCGAGAAGCCGCCATGCGCCCGCAGGATGAGCCCGGCCATGAGCGGCGTGAGCAGGATGCCGAACAGGTTGGACGCGGTCGCCGCGCAGAGCGCCGCGGCGACGTTGCCGCGGG
>DATBKQ010000367.1:0-3091 GCA_036555825.1 Acetobacteraceae bacterium
GGTCGACGCTCTCTCCATCCGATTTGTCGCGCTACACGCAAGGAGATCGAGATCGCGGCCAATGCGGCCGAGATCTACGCCAAAACCTTGCACATCGAGCAGCTCAAGTCGCAGTTGGCCGTGCTGCGCCGCGCGCGCTTCGGCCGATCCTCGGAGAAGCTCGACCGCGAGATCGAACAGCTCGAACTGCTGATCGGCGACCTTGAGGAAGATGCCGCAGAGGCCCAGGCGCGTGTCACGAACCGACACGCCCGGAGCGACGCCGACCTGCCGGCACAGCCGCGGGAGCGACGCCACCCAACGCGAACCCCGCTGCCGCCGCATCTGCCACGCGAGACCATCACACACGAGCCGGTCTGCACCTGCCCTGGATGTGGTGGCAGCCAGTTCAGCCGCATCGGACAGGACGAGCGTGAGGTGCTGGAGTACGTGCCCTCCAGCTTCAAGGTTATCCGGCATGTCCGGCCCAAGCTGAGCTGCCGGGCCTGCGAGACGATCATCCAGGCGCCGATGCCCTCGCTGCCTATCGAACGCGGCCGGCCAGGCCCCGGCCTGCTCGCGCACGTCGCAGTGGCCAAGTTCGCTGACCACATTCCGCTGCACCGGCAGACCACGATGTATGCCCGCGAGGGTGTCGAACTCGACCGCGCGACCCTGGCCGACTGGGTAGGCCAGGTGATGTTCCTGCTCGCGCCGCTGGTCGAGGCGATCGCCCAGCATGTCCTCACCGGCGCCGTCCTGCACGCCGATGATACCACCATTCCTGTGCTCGCCCCCGGCCTGGGTAGAACGAGAACCGGGCGGCTCTGGGTGGTCGTGCGCGACGAACGCCCTTGGGGATCCGGTGTGCCGCCGGCCGCGGTCTATCGCTATTCGCCGGACCGCAAGGCGGAACATGCCGAGGCGTTGCTTGGTGCCTGCCGAGGCTTCCTGCACGCTGATGGCTACGCCGGCTTCGGCAAGCTTTATCAGCCCTTGTCCAGCGACATCAGGAACTGATCCCTTCGCGACACCAGGAATTGACCCCTTTGGATGTTTCTCTGTTTGACTGGTAGGACCGTTTCTCTGCCACGACCTGGTTGCGCTGCGGTGTCGCGCGCAGCTGCGGTCAAGCATGGCCGCAGGCCACCGGCGTAGCCGGCGCAAAGCGTGCTTGACGGCGGCGAGCACGACACCAGGCTCGGGCAGGTCGGGATGACCCTCACGCGGCCTCTGTCTGGCGTGCGGAGGTGGCTTTCTGCAACAGCCCGCTCCGCCGCTTCTCGCGCAGCCGATAGCTATCGCCACGGATGGTCACCACGTGGCTGTGGTGGAGCAGCCGATCGAGGATCGCTGTCGCCACCACGGGATCCCCGAACACCGTGCCCCATTCGCCCACGGCGCGATTGGAGGTCACCAGCATGGCGCCGCGCTCGTAGCGGCGGCTCACCAGTTGGAAGAACAGGTGAGCGGCATTCGGCTCGAACGGCAGATAACCGAGCTCGTCAATGATCAGCAGCTTCGGCTGGCGTAATGCGCCAGACGTTCCTCCAGTCGGCCGTCGGCGTGCGCCTTGGCCAGCTGCGCCACCAGCGTCGTCGCCGGTGTGAACAGCACGGTGTAGCCGGCCACGATCGCCTCGCGTCCGATCGCCACGGCCAGATGCGTCTTGCCGACGCCGGGCGGCCCGAGCAGCAGCACGGCCTCGCCGTTGGCGATGAACCGGCCGGTGGCGATCTCGCGCATCTGCGCCTTGTCGATCGACGGCTGGGCACCGAAGTCGAAGCCGGCGAGGTCGCGCACGAACGGGAAGCGGGCCAAGCCGAAGCTCATGTCGATGCGGCGCTGATCGCGGCGGGCGATCTCGCGCTCGCAGAACAGTGCCAGAGCATCGCGGATGGTCAGCTCCCGGCCACCTGCCTCATCGATCAGGCTGTCGAGTTGGTCGCGCAGGGCGGTCAGCTTCAGCCGGTTCAGCATGGCGATGAGGTGATCATGCCCGCTCATCAGAAGCCTCCGCCGATCGTGGCTTCGTATTCGGCCAGAGGTCGCAGCAAGATTGGCGGCGACTGCGGCATGCCGACATCGCTCGGCGTGGCGATGCGAACAGGTCTGCCCTGGGCGCCCGCGATCCCGGCCAGGTGGCTGTCATTGGTGACCCGGCCATGGCGCCCCTTCAACTCGGTATGCACCGCGACCTCGCGACCGGCGTGCAATACGCGCACCGAACCGCCGCCCACGGTCACGCGCACCCGTTCGCCGATCAGCCGCCACGGCACCGAGTAGGCATTGCCATCCACCTCGATGGCACAATCGGCGCCAACCCGTCGCAGCAGATCACGGGCGCTGATGAACGGCGGCGTGCCAGCCAACGGGCGCAGCGCCGATGCCTCGTCGCGGACAAAGCGCTCGAGCGGCGTCTCGCCGGTCGTGCCATGAACCCGCACGTCGGCAATCTCGCGCGTCCAGGCCTCGAGATGTGCCTCCAGCTCCGACCAGCTGGCGAAGCGGCGCCCGGCAATCGCATTCGATTTGACATAGCCGACGCCGCGCTCGTCCTTTCCCTTGGTGCGAGCGCGATACGGCGCACAGGCGCGGATCCGCAAGCGCCAATGGCTGGCAAACGCATGCAGCCGGGGATGCAGCACGACCTCCCGGCTGGCCGGATCATGCTGCAGGATCAGCGCCTTGGCATTGTCGAGCAGAATCTCACGCGGCGCGCCGCCAAAGGCACGGAATGCGCTCTCCATCCCATCGAACCAGCTGTCCTGCTTCTCATGGCCATAGGCGCGGACATGGAGACGGCGCGAGTAACCCAGGGTTGCCACGAACAGAAAGACCTTCACCGTCACGCCGCCGATCTCCACCAGGCGCTCGCCGAAGTCGATCTGCAGCTGTTCACCCGGTTGCGTCTCAAAGCGGACCGTCGCTCGGGCTGCAGCAATCAACTCGCGTCGCAGCGGCGCCACCGCGCGCTCGACCGTGCGCAGACTGACCGTGATGTTCTTCTCTCGCGCCAGCTCCTGGCGCACCACATCGGCATTGCCGGCATGGCGACGAAAACGCTCCCGCAGCCACTCCGACAACCCGTCAAGCCTCTTCGACCTTGATG
>DATBKQ010000368.1:0-4580 GCA_036555825.1 Acetobacteraceae bacterium
GCGGCAACCACGATGTTGGCGACGATGCCGAGCCACATGATGCGGCGGAACCAGGTCAGGCAGGATTGTGTCTGCATGGGTCAGAATGTCAGCAGATAGGCCAGCAGGGCGGCCCGCTGGTCAGGTGGGAGATCGGTGCCGTAGCGATGGCCGCCATTACCGTTGCCGGTCTGAGCGGTATCGAAGCAGAAGCCTTTGTCGGGGGGCTGCGCGGGGTCGCAGGCGGGTGCCTGGAAGCCGCCTTTCTCGGGGTCCAGCACGTCAAGGCCGCGCACGAACGCTTTCGGCCGCTGTTCCGGCGGCGATAGCAGATCGGCGAGCGTCGGCACCGAGCCATTGTGCAGATAGGGTGCACGCAGCCACAGGGCGTCCAGCGGCAGGTCGGCGTATCCGTCCGTCTTGGTGAAGTACTTGAACTGATAAGGCGTACCGCTGAACAGCGTGAGCTGCATGTCGCGGAAGCGCTGGGTGTAGCTGTCCAGGCGGCCGGGATCGGCGTTCAGCTTGGCATTGGCCTCGACCTGGCCGATCCGCTCACCCTTGAACACGTAGCCGTTGCTGTCCTTGTAGCCGTGACATCCTGCGCACGCGCCCATGTAGATCGTGCGGCCGGCCGCCACTTTCGCGCTGTCCGGCTGGTACGGACTTGGCGGCGGCCGCAGGTCCAGCAGCCAACGGGCGACGCGATCGATGTTGGCGTGATCGACCGTCTGCACCGTCACGCCGGCACCGAGCGCGGCGCTGAGGTTGCGCTCGGCGAGGGACGTGTTGTTGCCGTCCCAGTGCAGATGCATGCCTTCGCGCGGGCCCTGGTTGAAGATCGAGGGGAAGTCGGCGGTGCCGACGCGCTCCCGCGGGGTGAGGCTGTCCCATGCCATGTGGAACTGGATGAGCTTGTAGGGATTGAACGTATCGACGCGGCCCGGACCCCATGATGGCTGGTACGCCAGCAGCGGGCCGAGCCGAACGCGGCGTTGCAGCAGGCCTTGGCGCACTTCGGGGATGACGATGTAGCGCCAGGTCAGTCGGTCAAGCCAATCCAGGTTCGCGCCCGCCTTTTGCACGGCGGGGATCAGGCTGTCCGGTTCCAGGCGCGGGTCGTCGGCGATGCCGAGGACGAATTTGATGAAGCGGTGCAGATCGAGATTGTTCGAAGGCATCCCGGCGATCACGCGCGGCGGGGCCTGCGCCGAATCCCTGACCGTGCCGGTGTGGCAGACCGCGCAGTTCATCCAGGCCAGCTCGACGCCGCTGACCTCGCGGCGGCTGATGCCGATCGGCAGTTCGCGCCTGTTGCCCTGCGCATCGGTTTCATACAGGAAGCCGAACACGCTGTAGTCGCTGCCGTGGAACACCTCGGGGAACAGACCGGGCAGCGCGCGCCACACCCAGTAGGGCAAACCGCTCGCCGGCTCGCTGCCGATCGAGCCGTACTTGAAGTGGTCCACGTCGCCGGCGAACGACGGCGTGCCGGCGCTGGTGAACCGCCAATACGCGACGCCGCCGACGATGATCGTCACCAGCCCGACCAGGAAGATCAGCAGCAGGATGATGGCGACAAGAGCCCGCTTCCAGGCGCGTCGCAGCAGTTCCTGCTGGACAACCGAGACCGTGGTGCTGTTTGCCATTGTCTTGTCCCGTGGCTGTCTATGCGGCCGGGATGACCAGTTCGGGATGGGTCCGATAGACGGAGAACACCTCGTCGATCATCGCCTCGTAGTCGCCGCGGAAGCGGTCGAGTTCGTAGCAGCCGAGTGGATTCTTGGGCGCGTTCAACAGACACTTGTTGCAGTGGGTGCAGGGTATCTCGGGCAGATCGCGCCCTGCCGCCCACTGCCGCGGCAGGTCGTTGTTGGCGATCAGGGCACGCGCGATGGAGACGCCATCGCAGGAGCCGTTGCCGATGATCTCGCGGATATACGACGCCGTCTGGTAACCGCCGGTGCTGATCACCGGGATCTTCACCGCCTGTTTGATGGCGCGGCACTGGTCGATGCTGACGCCTTCCACTGGCCGGCCCTTTTTCATGCGGAACCAGATCCAGCGGAAGATCGGCCGCAATGTCGGATAGCGGAACGTCAGGTAGTTGCGGAAGGTGTACATGCCGGACGCGAGCATGCCGTCGTAGGTGGTGGCGATGGTGTCGAAGTCGAAGTCGCCGGGCGGGTTCAGCGGGTGCGGGAACAGGCTGCCGGTCGAGACGTGCAGCGCATCGGCGCCGGCCTCCTCGATCATCCTGGCGAGCTCGATGCCTTCCTGCAGCGTGTTGCCCTTCTTCTCCCACGGGATCACGTTGTTGAAGTCGATGCCGCTGAACTTGACCTGAAGGTGAAAGTCGTTGCCGCAACGCAGGCGGATCGCCTGAATGATCTCCATCAGGAAGCGCGCACGGTTGCGCAGGTCGCCGCCATATTCGTCGCGCCGGTCGTTGATGCCGGAGCTGAGGAACTGGGTGATCAGATAGCCGTTGGCACCATGGAGCTCGACGCCGTCCAGCCCCGCCTGCTGGGCTCGCCAGGCACCGGCGGCGAAGGCATCCACGGTCTCGCGGATCTCCGCCTTGGTCATTGCCTGGGTGAGAAAGCCGTGCAGCGTCTCGTTTTTTCCGGTGGAACTGCGGGTGCGGCGATGCTGGTTGGCGACGCCGGGCAGGTCCATCTGCCGGCCGGAGTGGCTGAGCTGCAGGATGAACTTGCAGCCGAAACTGTGGACCGCGTCGCCGACCTTCTGCCACAGCGGGATGAAGTCGTCGCGGTGAATGGTGGCGTATCCGGCGGCGATACGGCCTTCCAGCATGACGGGAACGAAGGACGAGATGATCGCGCCGACGCCGCCGCGCGCGAACTTGCTCTCCCAGTTCACCCGTGTTTGCGACAGGCTGCCGTCCTCGTTGTCGAAGCGCCCCGAGATGCTGGAGCGGAAGATGCGGTTCTTGACCTCGATGTTCCGCCACCTCAGCGGTTCGAAGATCACGTCATTGCCCATCGCCGGTTCCTTGTGACGATCGCGATCGGAGGCGGCTTTTGCCTGGGTGCGGGCGGCGATGGCGCCTGGCGGCGAACGCCATCGAAGAATGCTTCCAGCGTTGCGGCCTCGGGCGCCAGAAACGCGGTTTCGTAACGCCCGAGTTCGCGGTAGCTTTCGAACTGGCTCTCGCCGTAGAACTGCTTGAGCGTGGACTGGTGCGGGAAGGTCGTATGAAGGTTGCGATAGGCGCGCACGTCCATCGCCACTTCGGCGACATCGGCCGGCTTCAGATAGACCAGCTCACCGGGTGTGTCGCTTTCGGGATAATGGATCTTCGCGTAGGCGAAGTCGCGAAACGGCTTGACCGGTTTGTTGCGCGAGCCGATCGCGAGCTGCGGCGCGAACTCGATGGCGACGTCGAAGTCGATGCGGATCTTGCGAATGGCATTGCCCAGGTCCTCGAAGCTGGCATTCGGATCCTCGCCGGCATCGACGACCAGGATTCGCCTGCAGCGGCGGCGGACCATTTCGTAAAGTCCGAGGTTCTCGAAGTGACCGCCATCGCTGAGATACACGGCGTTGCCGCGGTCATCCGACAGGCCGAGTAGTTCGCGCCCGAGGGTGACCAGGGCGTTCGGTGGTTTCGCCCGCGTCAACTGGTGCATCGATGCCGTCGCCGGGTTCGGCAGCCAGGCACCGAGGCGGACGTTGAACAGCGTCATCAGGAAGGCGGCGCCCGGCGAGGAGTGATAACCCATGTTCGGGCTGGCGGCGGCGCCCGACACGGCGAGCGCTGTCCCGAGCGTGATACCGCGGCAGCTATCGCCAGGTCCGGTTTCGCGCTCGCTGCCGGCGTAGGAAGCAGTCTGCACGTAGGCGCCGCGCACTGGCAGGCCGGCGGCGACATCCTCGGACTTGTGCAGATAGGCCGCGCCGCAGGAGCACGGGGTGACGGTGAAGCTCTCGCCCTTGCGCTCCGCCCAGGCGGTGTTGCGGCTGGCGGTCAGATTGAGTGTGAGATTGACCACCGGAAACAGCCGCCACGGCCCGGTCGCCGCGGGTTCCAGGTCGGCCATGCGGGGATTGTCGTCGGGGTCGAGCCCGGTGAAGTCGTCCGGCTGACGCCTGCGGCGCGCGGTGCCGAGAAAGGCGCGGACCAAGCGGTTGCGATACACGCCGTGCATGGAAAAGCGGTTGACGTTGATGTGTCCGCCGAGTGTCAAGGCGAGTGCGGCGGCGATCGCCAGCAGGATGAGATCGCCGAGGACATGGCCACCGGCGAGCCGCCAGCCGAGACGTGCCAGCAGCATGAACAGAGTGGCAGCGAAGACCGCGGCGATGACACCAAGTATCAGGTTGGCCGAAGGCCTGAACCCACCGCCTGCCGCGGTCTTGTCCTTGCCGGACATATCCGCGGAGATCTTGCCGAGGTAGGCGGCGAGAGGGCCGGTCAGCAGCCCGAAGCCGCTGATCAGGGAAGCGACGAAGCTGGACGTATGGTCGAGTATCGCGATCGGCAGGAACAGGCAGACCGCGGCGAAGATCGCCCACAACAGCGCGGGCACGACCTTCTCGGCGTTCAGCCGCGCCAGCCATTCGCGGTCGAGGTCGCC
>DATBKQ010000369.1:0-7648 GCA_036555825.1 Acetobacteraceae bacterium
GCCAGCCGCACCGCTTCCTCTTGGGTCATATACGGTTCCGGGCGCCAGCCCGGCCCTCCACGCTTGCCACCGGGCTCGTCCCGGTGGTCATGGCCGGCCGTGTGCCAGCCATCATGCCCCCTCCTCTACGGCGCCGGGCGCGCGCCGCACCAGGATCGGGCCGAACTCATGTTCCTGCCGCAGCCGCACCGCCCCGCCCCGCGCCATCTCCAGGCCAGCCAGCAGTGTGCTGGCCAGCGCGGCCCGGCGCTCCAGCGTCGAGCCGGGCGTCTCCGGCAGGAACTGCTCAAGGCTGACCCAGTCCGGCAAGCTGCCCAGCATCGCACCCAGACGCTGCAACGCGTCCTTGACGCTCCACAACGCCAGCGGTCGCGGCTGATAGCGCCGGGCGCGGACCCGCCGCCGCATCGCCTGCAGATACGCGCGCACCAGCGAGCCCAGATCCAGCGCAAGGCGCGAGCGATCGATCTCGGCGTGGTCCTCCGGCGCGCCGCGCGCGAACACCTCGTGCCCAAGCTGCGGGCGCGCGGATAGCCAGCCCGCCGCCGCCCGCATCGCCGACAGATCCCGCAGCCGCGACGCCAGCGCATCCGCCGCCTGCTCCCCTTCCTCCGCCTCGGCGCCCTCCGGCAGCAGCAGGCGCGACTTCAGCCAGGTCAACCACGCCGCCATGACCAGCCAGTCCGCCGCCAGTTCCAGCCGAATCCGCCGCGCCCCCTCGATCACCGCCAGATACTGTTCGACCAGCGCCAGGATGGAGATCCTGGCAAGATCGACCTTCTGCGCCCGTGCCAGATCGAGCAGCAGATCGAGCGGCCCCTCGAAGCCCTCCAGCCGAAGCACCAGGCTGTCGGCTTCAAAGCCGGACATCCGCCCCCCCACCGACATCGTGCCCGGCGAGCCGGAGCACCAGGTTGATCGCCCAGGGCACCACGGTTTCCAGCGCATTCCCGAGCGGATCGAACCCTGCCACCAGGTGCGGCAGGAGCAACAGCACGACCACCAGCAGAATGCCGACCCGCTCCAACCGCGCCCACCACCGCGCGAGCTCCAGCGGCAGGATGCCGACGGCGATGCGCCCGCCATCGAGCGGCGGGATCGGAATCAGGTTGAACAGCCCCAGCACGAGATTCGTCAGGATGAAATAGGACAGGAACTGCCCTGCCATCTCGCCCACCAGGCTGTGTACCGATGTGGGCAGCAGGACCGCGCCGAGCCAGGCGAGGAAGAAATTCATCAGCGGACCCGCGGTCGCCACCACCGCCATGCCGCGGCGCGGATCGCGGAACTTCCAGGCCGACACCGGCACCGGCTTCGCCCAGCCGAACATGAACAGCACCCGGTGGATCGTCAGCAACTGGAAGATCAGCAGGAAACCCGGCAAGAGGATCGTGCCCACGCGGTCCACATGCCGCAGCGGGTTGAGCGACAGGCGCCCCGCCCGGCGCGCCGTGTCATCCCCCAGCGCCAGCGCGGCGTAGCCATGCGCCGCCTCGTGCAGTGTGATCGCCAGGATCGCCGGGACCACCGCCAGCGCAACCTGCAGAACGATGCTGTTCACGCCAGCAGCCGATCCCGCTCGGTCGCAAGCGCCGCCGCATCCAGCGGCAACCTTCGCCGCCTGGCGAGCGCGCGGGCCGCGGCCAGACGCGATGCGGCGTGTTCGCTCAGCGGCGGGCAGCGGGCCAGCAGTTCGGCCGTCGGCGCGAATTCACCACTGCAGTACAGCGCGACGTCGCAGCCCGCGGCGAGCGCCTGCCGCGCCAGACCGGCGGGCACGCCCGTCAGCGCCTTCATCGCCAGATCGTCGGTCACCAGAACTCCCTCGAAGCCGGTCCGGCCGCGGATGATCGCCTCGATCACCGTCGGCGACAACGTGGCCGGCAGCGCGGCATCCCAGGCGAGATACACGATGTGCGCCGACATGGCCCAGGGGAGGTCGGCGTTCAAGGCGAACGGCAGCAGATCGGCGTCCAGGTTGTCGGCTTCGACCCGCGGCAGCGTCAGATGGCTATCGGCCCGCGCTCGGCCATGTCCCGGCAGGTGCTTCATGACCGGTTGGATACCGGCCGCAAGCAGCCCGGCCGCCATGGCCCTTCCAAGTTTCGCCACCGCTGCCGGCTGTTCGGCCAGCGCCCGATCGCCGATCACCGCATGCGCGCCACGAACCGCAAGGTCGAGCACCGGGGCGGCGACCACGTCGAACCCCGCCGCCGCGCAGTCCAACCCGATCAGCGCCCCGGTCAGCCACGCCGCGCGCAGGCTGCCCAGCGCGGCCGCAGGCGGGTGGGCGCGCCAGTGCGGCGGGCGCAGCCGCGCCACGCGGCCGCCCTCCTGATCCACCATCAGCACCGCCCCGGGCGGCAGCACCCGGCGCAACTCGGCCACCAAAGCCACCAGTTGCGGCGGCGACGCGATATTGCGCGCGAACAGGATGGCGCCGCACGGCGGCTCCGCCCGGAGCAGCGCCGCCTCCTCGGGCGCCAGAATCGGTCCGGCGATCCCGACGATCGCGGCCTTCATGCCGCGTGCAACGCAGAGACTGGATACCGGTCAGCCGAAAGGCTGGCCGTTATCAGAAGTCGGCCACCGAGCAGGCGGCTCCCTTCGCCCGCACCTTCTCGCAGAACGACGTCGCCTGCGGGACGTCGGCGAACCCGCCGGTGCGCACGCGCCAAAGCGTGCGGCCGTCGTGCTCGGTCTTGCTGAATGCGGGATGACGCGAGGCGAGGAGCTCGGGTAGGCGCTTCGACAGGCGTTCCCATTCCGACTTCGCCGCGTCCTCCGAACGCACCGCGGCCAGTTGAACCAGGGCGCCATTGGCCGGCGTGGCGGCCGGCCGCTTCTCTGCCGCTTCGGCCGCCTTCGCCGTTGCGGCAGGCTTCGCCGGTGCCGCGCTGACCACTGGCGCGGGCAGAGGCGCCGGAGGGGGCGCCGGCGTGGTCATCACCGGTGGTGACGCCGGGGGTGCCTGCGGCGGCGCACGCAGCGCCTGCGGGGCGGGTGCCTCGGGCAGCGGCGCGAGCTTGCCAGCCGAGGGCTCCGTGCCGCCGGACAGGATGTCCTCGTTGGCGCCGGCCACCTGCATGCCGCCCGGATTGTCCGGTTTGACCCGGATCGGACGGTTATCCGCCTGCACCACCGGGACGGTGTCGCTGCGATGGCCGATCACCTCCCAGCCACCAACCACCACAACCAGCACCACCCCCAGGCCGCCGGCGATCACTGCCAGCCGGCGCGTGCCGGGATCCATGCCGCGGCGGTGCCGGCGAACGCGGTAGGTGGGGCTCGGTATGCTCAGATCGTCTGACACCAGGACCTCCCGGGCCGAAGCCCCCGGGATCCTCCCGGGGCTCAGCGCATTTCTTCCACGGGCTCGACGCCCATCACCGCGAGGCCGGACCGAATCACCACCGCCGTAGCCGCCACCAGCGCCAGCCGGGCCAATGTCTCCGCCGGCCGGTCGGCCAGCAGGAATCGCAGCGTCGCGTCGTCCTTGCCTCGGTTCCACAGCATATGAAAATCGGCCGCCAAGTCATAGAGAAAAAACGCGATTCGATGTGGCTCACGCGCCTGTGCGGCAGCCTCCACGGTGCGCGGCCACTGCGCCAGCCGGCGGATCAGCGCGAGCTCCGCCTCCGCCGCCAGGCTGCCCAGCGGCATTTCGGCCAGCGCGGCGTCGGTCACCCGGGCCGGATCGAACATTTCGGCCGCGGCACGCAGCACCGAACGGCAACGGGCGTGCGCGTACTGCACGTAGAACACCGGATTGTCGCGGGTCTGCGCCACCACCTCGTCGAGATCGAACTCCATCTGCGCATCCGCCTTGCGCGTCAGCATGGTGAAGCGCACGGCGTCACGCCCCACTTCGTCCAGCAGGTCGCGCACGGTCACGTAGCTGCCGGCGCGCTTCGACATGCGTATCGGCTGGCCGCCACGCACCACGTGCACCATCTGACACAGCACCGCCTCGAACGCGGCATTGCGGTTGCCGGACAGCGCCTTCACCGCCGCGTTCATCCGCTTCACGTATCCGCCATGATCGGCACCGAGTACATCGATCAGCACGTCGAACCCGCGGTTCAGCTTGTCGGCGTGATAGGCGATGTCGCTGGCGAAATACGTGTTCGAGCCATCCGATTTGCGCAGCGGCCGGTCCACATCGTCGCCGAACCGCGTGGAGCGGAACAGTGTCTGCGGCCGCGGTTCCCACTCTTCCGGTGTCTTCCCCTTCGGCGGGTCGAGCACGCCCTCGTAGATCAGTTGTTGCGATTGCAACCAGTCGATCGCGCTGTCCACCGCGCCGCTGTCGATCATCGCGCGCTCCGAACTGAACACATCCTGATCGACGCCCAGCAGATGCAGGTCTTCGCGGATCTCCCGCATCATCGCCTCGATGGTGAAGTCGCGCACGATGTCGAGCCAGACTTCCGGCGCGGCGATGCCGCCATCCGCCTGTGCCAGTGATGCACCATACAGCTCGGCCAGCCGCTGGCCGATCGGGATCAGGTATTCGCCGCGATATTGCAGACCGCCGGGCACCTCGTCGGAGAAATCGGCTTCCTGCAGCGGGGTGCCGATCGCCTGCAGATAGCGCCAGTACGCCGCCCATGCCAGCGCGGTGACCTGCGCACCGGCATCGTTGATGTAGTACTCCTTCGTGACGAGGTAGCCTGCCTTGCTCAGCAGGTTGGCCAGCGCATCGCCCACCACGGCGCCGCGGCAATGGCCGATATGCATTGGCCCAGTCGGATTGGCCGACACGTATTCGACGTTGGCGCGTGTGCCGTTGCCGATCGCGCTGTCTCCGTACGATTCACCGGCGCGCAGGATGTCGGGCAGCAGAGTGCGAAATATCACCGGTTCCAGCTTGAGGTTGATGAATCCAGGGCCCGCGGCACTCGCCTGCGCGACACCTGGCGCGTGTCGCAACTGTTCCACGATCGCGGCTGCAAGCCTTGCCGGCGGCTGACGCGCCGGTTTCGCCGCAACCAGCGCAGCGTTGGTCGCCATATCGCCGTGCGCGGGATCGCGCGGCGGCGTGACCTCGACGCGCGCAACCACGTCGTCCGGCAAATCGGCGACGAGGGCCCGCAGCGCATCCACGACCGCCACACGCATTACAGCGAAGATGTCGCTCGGAGCCATCACCCACTCACTGTCAAATCGGTCAGACGCCGGTGCTCGTCCATCGCGTAGCGATCCGTCATGCCCGCAATATAGTCGCCCACCACCCCTGCCGCCCGCTGCGTGCCAGGCTCCCCCGCCCGCGCCCGCCAGTCATCCGGCAACAGCGAGGTGTCCGCGTGCAGCAGACGGAACAGCTCCGTGGTCAGCACCCGCGCCTTGGTCGTCATGCGGTTCACCCGCCAGTGTCGATACATGCGTGCATGCAGGAAATCCTTGATCACCTGGTTCGCCTCCGCCACCGGCGCACTGAACGCCACCACCTTCTGCTTCGCCCGCCGCACCGCATCGGCGTCCCTTGGCGCCAGCTTGTCCAGCCGCCGGCGCGTCTCGGCGATGAGGTCCGATACCAGTACGTCGATCACCCGCCGGATCGTCTCGTGCCGCAGCCGCGGCGGCGGCACGTCCAGGCTGGACAGCCGCGCCGCCGCCAGCGCCTCGCCCACCACCGGCAGATGGGCGATTTCCTCCGCCCCGAACAGCCGTGCCCGCAACCCGTCGTCCAGGTCGTGACTGTGATACGCCACGTCGTCGGCCAGCGCCGCCACCTGTGCCTCGGCGCTGGCGTGCGTCGCAAGCTCCAGCCGATGCCGGTCGTTGTATTCCGCGATGTAGGCCGGCGGATTGCGCAGCGGGCCGTTGTGTTTCGCCAATCCCTCCAGCGTCTCCCAGGTCAGGTTCAGCCCGTCCCAGCCGGCGTAGCGGCTCTCCAGCAAGGTCACCACCCTGAGGCTCTGCGCATTGTGGTCGAAGCCGCCGAACGGCTTCATCGCCAGGTTCAGCGCCTCCTCGCCGGCGTGGCCGAACGGGGGATGGCCCAGGTCGTGCGCCAGCGCCAGCGCCTCGGTCAAATCCTCGTCCAACGCCAGTTCGCGCGCGACCGAACGGGCGATCTGCGCCACCTCGATCGAGTGGGTCAGCCTGGTGCGGAAGAAGTCGCCCTCGTGGTTGACGAACACCTGGGTCTTGTATTGCAGCCTGCGGAACGCCGAGGCGTGGATGATGCGATCGCGATCCCGCTGATAGGGCGAGCGGGTCGGCGCCTCCGGCTCGTGGTGCAGCCGTCCGCGCGAGCTCTCGGCGTGCACGGCGTACGGCGCCAGGACAGGACCACGCATCATGTGTGGTTCCGGGCGTCAGCCCGGCCTTCTATCGTCATGGCCTGGCTGGAACAGGCCATCATGGCCGGCGGGCTTACACCGGGCTTCAATCCGGCGCCATCCCGCCCTATCTTGCGGCACATGGAACAGTTTGGCCTGACCGAGCGGGCCGCGGCCCGCATCGCCGAAATCGTCGCCGCCGAGGGCCGGCAGGCGGCGCTTCGCGTGGCCGTGCTGGCCGGCGGCTGCAGCGGCTTCCAGTACCGCTTCGAACTGGATGCGGCGCCCCAGGAGGACGATCTGGTGATCGAGCGCGCGGGCGCCAGGGTGCTGGTCGATCCCGCCAGCCTCGACCTGCTGGCGGGCGCCGAACTCGACTATACCGACGAACTCATGGGCAGCCATTTCGCCGTGCGCAATCCGAACGCCAGTTCGGCCTGCGGCTGCGGCACCAGCTTTTCCGTCGATTAGCTATCGCCGGCAGGGCTTCGGCTCGTCGGGCGTTCCGCAGTTGTTGGGATCGAGCGCGGGCGGTGTGCCGTACCCCGGCTGCGCATGGGCGTGCGGGGCGGAATACGCCAGGGGCGGGCTCGCGTAGCCGTAATAGCCGGGCGTATAGGCGTTCGGGTAAGAGCTGTAGGGATAGGCCGGCGGATAGTATGCCGGAGGCGGATAATACGCCGGCGGCGGATAATAGGCGGCCGGCGGATAGAACGGCCAGCCAAAGTAGAACGGTGGGGGAACCACCCCAACCGACACACCGCCCCATCCCCAACCCGGACCGCGCCACCGCCAGCCACCGCCGTGCCAGCCCCAGCCTCCGCCGTGCCATCCCCCGCGACGCCACTGGGCATCGGCAGAGGAAGCCAGCAGCATCAGCGAGCCTGCCAGCGCGACCATGGCCAGTCGCCAGCGGACACCGGGCCGGAATGCGACGCACTTCATGGCTGAATTCCAACTTGCCCCTCTCATATGGAGTTTGATGGGAAAAAGGCATTGACCCACATCGAGCATTCTCGGCACCCATCGGCGCGATGACCGCACAATCACCTGGTGTCCCGGCTCGTAGCGCCGCTCGATGGGGGGAGGTCCAACGCCATGTATGAAAAGCGCCGCGCATGCCCGCCGCTGATATGGATCCTCGCGGTGAGCGCTGCCGCCCTGCCAGCCGGCGCGCAGGCAACGCAGTCATGCCCCGGCAGCTATGCCGCGGCGTTGCTGCAACCGCTGCCGCCCCACATCGTCGCCGCCCTCGATATCCACGACCGCTCACCGCACAATCTGGACCTGGCCGAACGTTTCACTGGCGGGTTGCGCAAAGCCGGGGTGAAGGTCGGCGCGCAGCCCAACGTATCGCTGAG
>DATBKQ010000370.1:0-13399 GCA_036555825.1 Acetobacteraceae bacterium
GCTGACCGTCACCCATCCCGATATGCAGCGCTATTTCATGACGGTGCGGGAAGCGGTCGGGCTGGTGTTGCAGGCCAGTGTGGTCGGCACGGGTGACGGCCCGCTGCCCTCGGGCGAGGAGGGTGGCATTTTCGTGCTGGACATGGGCAAGCCGGTCAAGATCGTCGAACTGGCGCGGCAGATGATCCGGCTGGCGGGGCTGACGCCGGAACGCGACGTGGAAATCCGCTTCACCGGGCTGAGGCCTGGCGAAAAGCTGCACGAGGAGCTGTTTCACGGCAAGGAACCGCCGGTGCCGACCGGGTTCCCGGGCCTGCTGATGGCCGCGCCGCGCACCGCCGATCCGGCGATCGTCGGGCGTGCCATCGATGAGATCGCCCTGGCCTGCCGCGGCGGGCAGGCGCGGCTCGCGCTCACGCTGCTGGGCCGTCTGGTGCCGGAGTTCGAGCATAACGCGGAAGGACTGAGGCCGGTGGTGACCCATCCATGACTGGGCGCTCCCCAATTCCGTTCATCGACCTGAAGGCGCAGCAGGCGCGCATCGCCGGTGAATTGCGCCATCGGCTGGACCGTGTTCTCGCGCATTGCCAGTTCATCCTGGGCCCCGAGGTCGCGGAACTGGAAGCCGAGTTGGCCCGCATCTGCGGTGCCCGCCATTGCGTGGCGGTCAGTTCCGGCACCGATGCGATCCAGATCGCCTTCATGGCGGAGGGTATCGGCCCTGGAGACGCGGTGTTCCTGCCGGCGTTCACCTACACCGCAACGGCTGAGGTGCCGCTGGTATTGGGCGCCGCACCGGTGTTCGTCGATGTCGATCCACGAACCTTCCAGATCGATCCTGCCTGCCTGGAGCGCCGGGTCGCGGAGGTGCGGCGCGAGGGCCGGCTGCGTCCGCGAGCGCTGATCGGGGTCGATCTGTTCGGTCAGCCGGCGGACTGGGGCGCGCTGTCCGCCGTGGCCCGGCGCGAGGACCTGTTCACGCTGGACGATCTCGCGCAGAGCTTCGGCTGTACGCTGCACGGCCGGCCGCTCGGGACGGCAGCGGATGCGACGGCAACCAGCTTCTTTCCGTCCAAACCACTCGGCGGCTACGGCGACGGGGGGGCTTTACTCACCGAGAGCGATGAACGCGCCGCGCTCTATCGCAGCCTGCGCACGCACGGCGAAGGCACCTCGCGCTACGAGGTGCTGCACACCGGGATGAATGGCCGGCTCGACTCACTGCAGGCGGCGGTGCTGCTGGCCAAGTTGACTGTGTTCGCCGATGAGTTGGCGGCCAGGGAGCGTGTCGCCCGCTATTACGACTCTCGGCTGGGCAATGCCGTGGTGACGCCCGCGCGTGTGCCGGACAGCACCAGCTCCTGGGCGATCTACGCGATCCTGCTGCGCGACGGAGCGATGCGCGACCACCTGCAGGCCTCGCTGCGGGCCAACGGCGTATCCACGGCCATCTACTACCCGCGCCCGCTGCATCTGCAGCCCGCCTATCGGCACCACCATGACGGTGTAAGCCTGCCGGTATCGGAGGACCTGGCCGGGCGGATCCTTGCCTTGCCGATCCACCCATATCTCACTGAAGTCGACACGGCGCATATCTGCGACCGGGTGCTCGACTCCCTCAGCTGACGGTCACGTGGCGCGGGGCCGCGGTTCCGCTGGTTGCCTTTTCCTTGGCAAAGGCTTGTTCGATCGCCGATGCTATGCGGCTCTCTTCTTCCTTCGATGGCTCGGCCGGGCGCAGGTCGAAGAAGATGCGTGCCACCCCAGGATCGTCGGTGGAAACCCCGATCAGCGCCATCAGTGCACCGAGACGAACATCATGTCGTTCTCGGACGCCAACTCGATTGCCACCTCGATATCCTCCACGACGGCCATCGCGGTCCCGTCGGCCGCATGGAGAGCGTAAGCTGGCTGCCCGTCAATGGTGCCACACCGGAGATACGCCAGGCGCGGCATGCCCAGTCGCAAAAGTTCGCCGCGCGTCATTCGCCGCGGGTCGGCACTGATCGGTTCGGTCGCCTTACTCGGTTCCACGAAATGCATGGCACTGATCCTCTCGGCACGCACCACCAGTATGCCGCGGTGGCGGAACGATCGCATTGATGTGGATCAACCATGGCGTGCAATGCGGGCGGCGGGGCTCGAACCCGCACGGCCATGGGCCAAGGCATTTTAAGTGCCTTATGTCTGCCTATTCCATCACGCCCGCGACCGAATAAGGCTACCACGCCCCGGTCGACCTTGGCCAAAGGTTGCCGCCTGAGGCATGATGAGGTCAGGTTGACCTGACCCTGCTTTGGCGTTGTTCAGTTGAGCGCGTGATTCAGACCTCCGGCCGGGTCTCCAGTCGACGCGTCGATTGGGAGCCCGCTTCCGCCTCTGGTCCTCACGCGCGGGCGGAATCGGGACAGCTTTTGCAGCAAACCGGCAAAGATTGCTAAATGGATGGCGGAGCCGGGGGCGGCGATGCAAACAGCGGTGGATCTGATCGGCACGGTGCCACTCTTCGAGCCGTTGGGTTCCGGCATACAGCAGCGGATCGAAGCGATCACCCGGGTGCTGTCGGCCGGCCCTGGCCAGGTGCTTTCACACCAGGGCGCCATGCCCGAGGTCTTCCACGTCCTGCTGGAAGGGCATGTGGCGCTGTCCAGCACCGCGGCCGACGGCACCACGGCCCTGGTCGAGGTGCTTCACCCGATCGACCATTTCGTGCTGGCCTCGGTACTGACGCAACTTCCGCACCTGATGACCGCGCGAACCGTGACGCGCTGCCGCCTTTTGGAGATCGACGCGCACGGCCTGCTCAAGCTGGTGGAAGAGGAAGCTTCCCTTGCCAGCGCGCTGTTGCGCTCGGTGTCGCGGGAATTCCGCTCCATGGTGCGTCAGGTGCGCGACCTGAAGCTGCGCACCGCGGCACAGCGGCTGGGCTGTTATCTGCTGGCCCGGGTCAAGGACGCCAACGCCGAACAGGCGGACTTCCGCCTGCCGTTCGACAAGGGGCTGCTGGCCGCCCGCCTCGGCTGCCGGCAGGAAAACCTGTCACGGGCGTTCGCGACCTTGCGGGCCTACGGGGTAGAGACGCACGGGTCGCGCGTCATCCTGCACGACATCCCGAAACTCCGCGCCCTGGCCGTGCCGGACGAACTGAGCGATCCGGAGGCGCTGTAGCACACGGGGGTGTGCCGGCTGCTCGCCCCCCGCGTGCGTTGATCGACATAATCAACGTTGACCCGATGCCGGTACCGTGCCCATTGAAGCAGGGCTCGCATCGGGACCGCTCCATGATCTCGCCGCCTTACGTTCGCCTGATGGCAGACTACAATGCCGAGATGAACCGGCGCCTCTACGGCGCGGCCGGCCGGCTCCCGGATGGGGTGCGCAAAGCCGACCGCGGCGCGTTCTGGAAATCGCTCCACGGCACACTCACTCACATCCTCTGGGCCGACACGCAATGGATGTCGCGCTTCGACGATTGGCCGAAGCCCGAAGTGGGCATCAGGCAGAGCGCCGGCATGGTTGAGGACTTCGCGAAACTTCAGGCGTGGCGCGAGAAGGCGGACGCCGATATCATCGCCTGGGCCGGACGGGTCAACGAGGCATGGCTGGCCGAGGACCTGGTGTGGTTCAGTGGAGCGGCGAGCCGCGAGATGCGGCGGCAGAAGTCGAAGCTGGTGGTGCACTTCTTCAATCACCAGACGCATCACCGCGGCCAGGCGCATGCCTTGCTGACAGCCTGCGGGCAGGACACCGGCGATACCGACCTCTTCCTGGTGGTGCCGGACGCTCCCTGATCGCGCCGGCTGTCTGGCATCGTGGCTGGCGTCGCGCTAGCATTCCCGCACGGGGGAAAGGAAACCATGCGGGCAATAATGATCGCGGCATCGCTGATGCTGCTGGCGACGACCGCCAATGCACAGCACCAGCGCGGGGTCACCGACACCGAGATCCTGGCCGGAACCGTGACCGATCTGTCGGGCGTCACCGCGGTACAGGGAGTGAACAACGCGAACGCGGTGCGCCTAGCGTTCGACGAGGCCAACGAAACGGGCGGCATCAACGGTCGCAAGATCCGCTACATCGTCGAGGACAGCCAATACCAGGTGCCTCGCGCCGTACAGGCGATGAACAAGCTGATCAACAATGATGGCGTGTTCTTTACCATCGAGGACGGCGGCACGCCGATGAACAACGCCACCTTCCCTATGGCCATCGAGAAGAATGTGCCGAAGCTGCTGCCGCTTTCGGCGGCGCGGTCCATGTATGAGCCGTTCAACCGGCTGAAATTCAGCCAATACTCTTCGTACGTGGACCAGATGCGTGCGGGCGTGAAGTACTTCGTCGAGCAGCGTGGCAAGAAAGCGATCTGCGCGATGTATCAGGACACCGACTTCGGCAAGGACGTGCTGGCTGGGGCCGTGCAGCAGGCCGAAGCAATGCAGATGAAGGTGGTCGCCACGACCGCGCACAAGCCGACCGATACCGATTTCACCGCGGCCGTGGCCAAGTTGCGCGAGGCGAAGTGCGACCTGATCGCCCTGGGCACCATCGTTCGCGATTCCACGCTGATCATCGCCACGGTGAAGAAGCTCGGCTGGAATGTCGACCTGCTGGGGCAGGTGGCGTCGTACGACACCGCGATAGCCGAGGCACCCGGCAACGTGGCGGAGGGTTTCTACTCGATGTCGCCCTCGTTGTATGCGTATCCCGACGATCCGCGGCCGGCGATCAAGTCGCTGACCCAGAAGTACAAGGCGATGTACGGTGTCGAGATGAACTATCTCGGCGAGATGGGCTACACGTCGGCACAGATCGCCATCGAGGCGCTGCGGCGCGCGGGCCGCGATCTGACCGTCGACAGCCTGGTGAAGGCGATGGAGAGCATCCAGGCCTTCCATGACATTTTTGGCGGCACCTATTCATTCAGCCCGACCAATCACCATGGCGCCACGGCGGCATTTCTGTCCGTCGTGCGCAACGGTCGATGGGAACCGGTGGTGGATCATGCGCTCAGCTATTAGGCCGCGACAGCCCGAAGCCGAAACGTCGACTACTATCGGCCCGCGCAGATGTGCTCGTATGCGAGTACGTTGAACCCCTCACCCGTCAACCGCCAGCAAGGGCCGCCGACTGCCGCGCGCATCGATGGGAGAGTTGCGCGGCTGGAGGCATCCTGAGCAAGCAGGACCAATACCACAGGCGAAAATGGCACGGCGCTGTCGCGGATCTGCTCCGGCGGCGTGTCGGCGTCAATGATCAGAATGCGCATTGCCGGTGGAGCTTCGTTGGCGAAGGCGCCGACAATTCCCACACCATCATTGCCGCGCGGCAGCAAAACCACCCCATGGCGGACCAAGGACGCCGCGGCCTGAGCGGTGGCGCGCGCCGGCTGCATTGTTTCAGCACGTGTCATCAACCCGACGAGTGCCAAGGCCTGCACGGTCAGCGTTGCATATCGCAACCAGCGCGGCAGCGCGGCGGCCAGGAGCAGAGCGGCGTATGGCGTCGCGAATGCGAGGTAGCGCAGTTCCACCGGCGCATTGCCGAACACAAACCCAAGCGCGAACAGACCCAGTGGTGGCGCGATCGCGCACATCCCCAGTAGTCGTCGTGCTTCGGGCGTGGCGAGAGACCGCCACCGTCCGGCGATCGCCCCCATGCCAAGCAGGAACAGAATAGAGACGCCGGCCGCCAAGAACAGCCGCGTGACGCCCGCGGAGTACAGCGGCAATCCGCCGAACATGTTCGCGACCGAGTATCGCGCCAGCCGCGCGATGACAGCCAGAGGCTCGAATGCCTCGAATTGACCAGAGCGGCTGTGCCTCTGGGCAAGGAAGAACCATAGATCGGCCGGCAACCAGGCAACGAAGCCGGTGCAGACGGCTGCGAAAGCCACCGGAGTGCGGCGAAGCGTATGCAGCACCCCGGCACAGCCGACGAATGCCGCCAGGTAATTGGTGAACGTCGCCGCACCCAGCAGCGCGCCGGCGGTCAGCATCCGGTGTGGCCGCCCTCGCCCGTCGGCCAGCAGCGCCACGCCGGCCACGCTGAGCATTTGCGCCAGCGCAAAGCCGCGCGCGATCGTACCCGTATAGACGAAACCATAGCAGCCGATCGTGAGCAGCATCGCGAGCACAGCCGGGATGGCGGCAGCACGGGCAATCAGCCTCACGAAGTATAGCGTCGCTATGCTGCACAGTACCGAGGCCAGGCGCGCGACGAACACGGAATTGCCCAGGAGCCGCCGCCACGCCGATATCATCCAGAAGTACAGTGGTGGATGTACGTCGGTGGCGCGCAGATCACGCGCTATGGCCGCAGGACCTTGCTCCGCGACTTGCATGCCGCGCACCTCGACGGCGGTGATCGCATTGGGTGGCCAGAGTGGGCGCGCCACCCTGCCGGTCAGGAACAATGTGTACTGCTCGTCGTATTCCGCGCTGCGCAACCAGGCGGCGGAGAGAAGCAGCACCGCGGCGCCGAGCAACACAAAGAGGACAGACCGGCTGCGCACAGCCTCGTTCACCAGGCATTAGGGACGGATGCTCTATCGCAGCCCGATGCGAAGAATCGGTTACCGTCTCGCCGCCGCCCTGCTCGCCATAGGTCTCCTGGCCGCGGCCGACGAACCGCCCCCAGCCCTGCAACGCGGCATCAATATCACCCACTGGTTTCGCTATCCGCCGAGCCGCGACGCCAAGGCGCTGCGCGATTACCTCGACGACAATGTGCTGGAGAGCCTGCGGCGGATGGGGTTCACCTTCATTCGACTGCCAGTCCAGACGGACCTTCTGGGCTCGCCTGGCGCCCTGGCGGATGCGATCGCACGCGTGCAACGACATGGACTGGCCGTCGTGGTGGCGCTGTTCGCGGATGGCTGGCATCTGGAGAGCGATGCGCTGGACCGCGCACGGTTGATCGCGACCTGGCGCGCGCTCGGGCCCGTTCTGCGCCCGCTGGATCCCCGGCTGACGTTTCCCGAGGTGTTGAACGAGCCGGTGTTCTCGAACGACCCCGGTGCCTGGTCGCTGCTACAGCGGCAGATTGTCGGGGCGATCCGGGCGGCGCTTCCAGGCGATACAATCGTTCTTACGGGCGCCGACTGGGGCAGTGTTGCCGGACTGCTGTCGCTACCACCGGAACCGGACCCGAACCTGGTCTACAGCTTCCACTTCTACGAACCGGCGGAGTTGACATCACTCGGCGCATACCATCCGGGGTTGGATTCGGCGACCATGGCGATGTTGCCGTTCCCGGTACTCGATGAAGCCGGCTGCGCCGCGATCGCCGAGACCGCCGGCGACCGGCCGACCGCGGAACTCATTCGCTTCTACTGTGGCCAACGCTGGGATGCATCCGCCATTGCCGCCCGGATCGCGGCAGCGGGTGTGTGGGCGAAAAGGCATCACGTTGCCGTGATAGCCGGAGAATTCGGCGCCTCCCAGCGCCTCAACGCGGCCGCACGGCTGTCCTGGCTCAGGACGGTGCGGGCGGCGTGCGAGCAGCAGGGCATCGGCTGGGCGCTGTGGGGCTATGACGATTCGATGGGCTTCGCCGCGACCTTTCGGACCGGGCACGATGAGGTTGACCGGGGGTTGCAGACGCGCTCGGGCTACGCGCAATCAAATAATGAGGAAGCATCGCCGCGAGCGATACAAGTGCCGATCATGCGTTAAGCCATCGTTAATTAAACGGCAAAAAGAAAAGCCCCCGGCACAAGGCCGGGGGCAAGTAAACAGGGAGGCTTCACGTCTGGGAGACGCAGGGGTCATCGACCCCTTTCCGGCTCCGAGGAACCGGAACACTGGCGGCAACACCGCCGTATTCAGTGCGAGTATTGTAATGTCGCCGGATTGGCCCCGCCATCCGCAAAAACCCGGAAGCCGCCATGCTGTCTGCGCATGCCCCGGTGAGCACCCACACCGTTACGGCATGGAGCGCTCCTCAGTGCAGCCCGGCCAGCCGCGCCAGCAGAAAATCCCGAAAGACCGCCACCCGCTTCGAATTGCGCAGTTCCTCGGGATAGACAAAATAGACGTCCACCTTCGGCCCCTTCAGATCGGGCAGAATTCGCACCAGGTCCTGGTTCTCGGTCACCACGAAATCGGGCAGCGCACCAATCCCCAGTCCCGAGCGAATTGCCAGCAGCACCGCCTGCGTGCTGTTGACCTCCAGCAGCGCACGACGCGGATTGCCAGGCCGCCGGCCGGTTTCCGACAGCCAGTTGATATCGCTCACCGGCGGATGATGGCTGCCGAACAGGACGAGCTTATGCGCATCGAGGTCCTCCGGTCGTTGCGGCACCCCATGTCGCTTGAGATACTCGGGCGAGGCGCAGATATGCCACTGCAGCGTCATCAGATGGCGCTGCACCAGGTCCGGCTGTTTCGGCGGGTGCATCCGGATTGCCACGTCCGCTTCACGCATCGCCAGGTCGAGTTCCGAGTCGTCGAGCAACAGCGAGATCGACACGTCGGAATACATCTCGAGGAACTCGTGCAATCGCGGTGCGAGCCAGATCGAGCCGAATGCCACCGTGGTGGTGACCTTCAGCCTGCCCGCAGGCTTCTCCTTGCTCTCGGTCAGCAGTGCCTCGGTGATCGCGAGCTTGGCGAATACCTCGCGCACCGTGCGGTTCAGAGCCTCGCCTTGTTCGGTCAGGATCAACCCGCGCGCATGGCGATGGAACAGCGGCACCTGCAGCGCCTCCTCAAGCGCCGAAATCTGGCGCGACACCGCCGACTGGCTGAGGTTCAGCGTGTCGCCCGCATGGGTGAAGCTTCCCGCTTCAGCCACGGCGTGGAAGACACGCAACTTGTCCCAGTCGATCACTCGGCCTCTCCCGTCCACCAGTCACGGAAACCGGCGGATCGAAACCTACCCTCGTTTGCATCGCTTCCCGCTCGTTGTAGCGGCGGAACACGGTATTCTAGACCGATTCGGTCCGGCCGTATGTCCGATGTTGGACCTTTTCCGCCGCTCCTGGCTAGTCCGCGGCCACCGCGCCCGCCTGTGCCAGGCCGGCCAGCCACTTCTCCGCCTCCAGCGCCGCCATACAGCCGGTCCCGGCGGCGGTCACCGCCTGGCGAAACACCTTGTCCTGCACATCGCCCGCCGCGAACACACCTTCGACCGAGGTCCGGGTGCTCCCGGGCTCGGTCACGATGTACCCGTCGGCATCCATTGCAACCTGGCCTGCGAAAATCGCCGTGTTCGGCACATGCCCGATGGCGACGAACACGCCGTCGACCGGCAGCGACACGACCGAGCCGTCCTTCACATTCCGCAACCGCACACCGGTGACCACTTCCGGCGATCCGCCGCCCTCGATCTCCTCCACCACGCTGTCCCATACGACGTGTATCTTGGGATGGGCGAACAGCCGCGCCTGCAGGATCTTTTCCGCCCGGAGCGCATCGCGCCGGTGGATCAGGGTGACGCTGTCGGCGTGATGAGTGAGGTAGAGCGCCTCCTCGACCGCGGTATTCCCGCCACCGACCACCGCGACCGACCTGCCACGGTAGAAAAATCCGTCACAGGTCGCGCAGGCCGACACGCCGCGTCCCTGCAACCGCTGCTCAGATGCGAGGCCAAGCCAGCGGGCCTGGGCACCCGTGGCGATGATCACCGTATCGGCCAGGAACGCATCGCCTGCATCGGCAACGCAACGGAATGGCCGGACCCTGAGATCAACCCTCGTGATCAGGTCGTGGACGATCCTGGTGCCCACGTGCCCGGCCTGGGCTGCCATCTGTTCCATCAGCCAGGGCCCTTGGATCACCTCGGCGAAACCGGGATAATTCTCGACATCGGTGGTGATCGTCAGTTGCCCCCCCGGCTCCAGCCCGGCCAGCAGGATCGGCTGGAGACTGGCGCGGGCGGCGTAGATCGCAGCCGTGTAGCCGGCCGGGCCGGAGCCGATGATCAGCACTTGGGTACGGTGGGTCTGGGGCATCGCCGGTTCCGTCAGCGGTTGACAAACCATATCAGTATCTGTGCCGGCCAGCGGCAGACAAGGAACGAGCCCGGCACCCTTGCCGCGCTCAATGCGTGGAATATCATTGCGCGTGGCCGCCCGGTCAGCCGAACATCAGTCCGCCAACGCACCCATCAGCGCCCGGAAGAATGCGCGCACCATGAAGGCTCCCCTCGGCGACACGCCATTGCTCGACGCGATCGACCGCCGGATCCTGGCGGAGCTGCAGACGGACGGCCGGATCACCAATGTAGAGCTGGCGCGACGGGCCGGCATCTCTGCCCCACCTTGCCTGCGCCGGGTCCGCCGCCTGGAGGAGGCTGGCGTGATCCGCGGCTATCATGCCGACTCCGACCCACAGAAGCTCGGGTGGCAGATCACATTCTTCGCCATTGTCGGGCTGGACAGTCAAAAAGAGGCGGTACTTGCCGCCTTCGAACAGCTCGTTGCCAACTGGCCGGAGGTGCGCGAATGCCACATGATTCGCGGGGGCGGCGATTTCCTGCTGAAACTTGTGGCTCGCGATACGTCGCATGAGAACCAGCTCACCCAGCGTCTGACCGGCGCTCCGGCGGTGAGCCGGGTGCAGACCCTGCAGACGATCCGGAGCAGCCATCTGCTGGCCGGCGTACCGCTCTGAGCGAGCTTTCGTGGCATAATCGTCCCATGTCCGAGTCGACCGCCTCCATCATGGAACTTCCGATCATCGCTCGCGGGGCTCCAGTCCTGACGGTGGTGGTGCCGTGCTATAATGAGCGGCTGAACGTCGCCGCTTTGGTCGCCAGGCTGGACGCCGCGCTCTACGGCATCGCCTGGGAAGTTGTCTATGTCGACGACAACAGCCCCGACGGGACCGCGGCCGAAGTGCGCCGGATCGGGCAGACGGACCCCCGCGTGCGCTGCATCCGCCGGATCGGCCGCCGCGGACTGGCATCCGCGGTGATCGAGGGGGCGCTGTCATCCTCCGCCCAGTTCGTCGCGGTGATCGACGGCGACCTGCAGCATGACGAGACGAAGCTTCCCGATATGCTGGCTGCACTCCAGAGCGGCCGGTACGATCTGGCGATCGGCAGCCGGCACGCCGCTGGCGGCGACAATGCCGGTCTTGCTTCGCGCTGGCGGCACATCCTGTCGGACGGCGGCATTCGGCTGGCACAGTACTTCCTGCCCATGCGCCTCAGCGACCCGATGAGCGGCTTCTTCATGCTGCCGCGCCCGCTGTTCGAGGCCCTGGCAGTGAACCTGACCGGGCAGGGCTTCAAGATTCTGCTCGATCTCGCGCTGAGCGCGCCGGCGCCGCTGCGCGTGATCGAAATCCCCTTCATGTTCCACGAGCGTATCGCCGGCAAGAGCAAGCTCGATGCCCTCGTGCTGGTCCAGTTCGCCGGCCTGTTGCTCGACAAGGTATTCGGCGGCCTGCTGCCGCTGCGCTTCATTTCCTTCGGGATCGTGGGGACGCTGGGTGTGCTGGTGCACCTCGCCGTCCTGAGCACGGTTCTGAAGCTGGCAGGGCTAGGCTTCGAACCGGCGCAGGCGGTCGCGACCGTGGTCGCAATGGTGTTCAACTTTCAACTCAACAACGAGATCACGTATCGCGATCAACGCCTGCGCGGTCCGCGCCTGTGGCGCGGACTGTTGGTCTTCATGCTGGTCTGTGGGCTCGGTGCAATCGCGAATGTCGGCATCGCCAAGACGCTATATGACACGCACACCAACTGGAGCATCGCCGGTGCGATCGGGGCGGTGATCGGTGTCGTGTGGAACTATGCGGTCTCGGCCACGCTTGTCTGGCGCACGCGGTAACGCCGTCAGGCGTGAAGTATCGGCGACGGGCGGCATGCAGTGGGCACTTCCAGCGCTCATCGCGCTGACTGTGCTGCGCCTTTTCGTCGCGGCATCCATCCCGCTGATCCCGGACGAAGCCTACTACTGGGTCTGGTCCCGCGCCTTGGCCCCCGGCTATCCAGACCATCCGCCCATGGTCGCGCTGTGGATCAGGCTCGGCACCATTCTTGCCGGAGATGACGCACTCGGCGTTCGCCTGCTGGGCCCGATTGCCACCGCGATCGGCTCTCTGTTGCTGGCGGATGCCGCAAATCGTCTGTTCCCCGTGGAGAAGCCAGGCCTACGTGCCGCACTGCTGCTGAACGCCACCCTGCTGTTCGGCGCCGGCACGCTGCTGATGACCCCGGATGCGCCGCTGCTGACATTCTGGATTGCAGGCATTTGGGCCCTGGCCCGTCTGCTGGACAGCGGCAGCTCCTGGTGGTGGGGGGTCGTCGGCCTGTTCGCCGGCCTGGCCATGGTCAGCAAGTACACGGCGCTGCTGCTTTGGAGCGGCATTTGCATCTGGCTGTTGGTGACACCCGGGATACGCGCGTGGTTGCGCCGCCCAGCCCCGTGGTTCGGCGCGGCGGTCGCTGTCGGCGTGTTCCTGCCAGTCCTGCTGTGGGAGGCGACGCATCGCTGGCCGAGTTTCACCCGGCAAGGCGGTCGGATCGTCGTCTGGCATCCTTCGCGCGCGATCGACTACCTGGCGGAACTGATCGGTGGACAAATCGGACTGATCACGCCGGTGGTGTTCCTGTTCTGCGCTGCCGGAATCCTGCAGGCCACGCGCCAGGCATGGCGCACACGCGATCCTGCCTGGACACTTCTGATGGCGCTCACCCTTCCGTCGGTGGTGCTGTTCACCCAACACGCGTTCGGCGATCGCGTGCAGGGCAACTGGCCCGCGATCATCTATCCGGCCGCGGCGATCGCCGCTTCGACCTTGCGGGGATCGGTATGGCAGCGGTTGCGGGCCCCCGGAATTGCGCTTGGGTTCGCCATCACGGCGGTGGTCTACCTGCACGCCGGCCTGGGCGTGTTCCGGCTGCCGATCCGCCTCGACCCGATCGCCCGTCAACTGGATGGGTGGGATACGCTGGCGGCCGAGGTGGAGGCGGCGCGGCGCGAGACGGGCGCGGAATATATCGCGGCCGACCAGTATGGCACCGTTGCAAAGCTTGCCCGCGGGTTGCCGACGGGAACCGCGGTGGTTGGCGTGGGCTCGCGATGGTCGCTGTTCGCCTTGCCCAGGCCCCGGCTCGCCGGCAAGGCCGGCATTCTCGTGCACAGCGCGGGAGGCGCCATCGACGACATATCCTGGGCCAGCGCGACCCCGGTCGCGACCGCCGCGCGACGGCATGGGTCGGAAACCCTCGAGCAATTTGTCCTGTACCGCGTCGTCGGAGCGGCGAATCCCAGCAACGCGGCACTCATATCACGGCCATGGCCTCACTGATTAGCCAGGAATTAAGCTGAGTGGTCCACGCTCTCGCGGTTGCCAGCACCGCAGACGCATGCGTGGAAGTACCGACAGAAGAGGCAAGAGCGAAATCCTCATCCGCAAGGAGGAGGTGGTAGAGGGCGGCCATCACGGTG
>DATBKQ010000371.1:0-3214 GCA_036555825.1 Acetobacteraceae bacterium
GCATGTCCGCGAAATCATCGATACCCTTGGCAGATAGAGCGACGCAATATCGCTGGACCGCCTCTGCCTTGAGGATGCCGCCCCTGGATGACGTCCGGCCGCGGTTCTTGTAGACATTTGCGGCGAGGTCGAGCGGGTCGCGGCTCTCGGTCAGTCGTAGGAACTCGCTCACACGGTGCGTTTGGTGGCAGGGCCGCGGACAATTTCCCACTCAGGGGAGTGGGACTCGCACCAGCGGCGGACAACCGCCTGGACCGTTGTGTATTTCGCCTGGATTGAGAAGACGGCGTCGATAATGCAAAGGGGCAGAGAGCAGCAGTAGAACTCGTCCGCCAGCCTCGTGGACGCGAGGTCTGGTATCCTCCCTTCAATGGCAGCCACCACCGCCCTTGCTTCCGGCGACATGCGAACTCATTCCTCCGCGCGCTCAGCCTGTCCTAGCTGCATACAGCTTATAAACCGCGTTGCGTTCGGCCTCGGTCAGAATACCCTCGAACTAGCTGGACCTGCGAAGACGCGTTGGGTGATGAGCTGAAGCATGGGAAGGCTGCGCTCGTTGATGCGAGTATGGTCACTGGTGGCGCCTGCCGGTCGCAATAGCAGAAATTTAATCCGGTACCTGTGCAACACTGCGGGTCGCGGCGTTCACTTTCGCGCGGCTTGCCTTCCCGGTCCGCGCGGCAGACCATCGCGCCAGACCACCGCAGGAGCCGCCGATGCAGTACACCCCGCCGCCGCACATCACCCAGAACTGGCAGCTCAGCAAGCCGTCCGCCAAGGGACGCCGCGGCATGGTGGTCTCGCAGGCCAAGGGCGCGGCGGAGGCTGGTGTCGCCATCCTGGATGCCGGCGGGAACGCGATGGACGCGGCGGTGGCGACCGCGCTGGCGCTGGCCACGTGCGAACCGTGGAACTCCGGCCTGGGCGGCATCGGCTTCGCGCTGGTGCACCGCGCCGGCCAGAAGCGCGCCGAGGTGGTGGATTTCGGACCGCGCGCGCCGGCGGCGACCGATCCGCGGCGCTACAAGCTGACCGGCCGGATGACCACCGACCTGTTCGCCTGGCCGGAGGTGGAGGGCGACATCAATATCCACGGCCCCCTGTCGGTCGGGATCCCCGCGTCGGTAGCCGGTTACGAGCACATCCATCGCCAGTGGGGCAGGCTGCCGCTGGCGGAGGTGATCGCGCCAGCCATCGCGCTGGCGAAGCGCGGACTGCCTCAGGACTGGTACACCGCGCTGAAGGTCGTGACCTCGGCTTCGGCGATCCGGCGCTATCCGCACACCGCCGCCGTCTATATGCCGGATGGCCTGCCGCCGGCGCCGCCCTATCAGGGCAAACCCGGCTTCTTCCGACAGGGGAACCTGGCCGAGACGCTGGAACGCCTGGGCCGCGCCGGGCTGCGCGACTTCTACGAGGGCGAGATCGCTCGCTCGATTGCGGCGGATATCAAGGCGCTGGGCGGCGTGCTGTCGCTCGATGACCTGCGGAACTGCCAGGTCCGCACCAGGGAGGCGGAACAGGTGGGCTGGCGCGGTCGCACCTTGCAGCTCACCGGCGGGCTGACGGCGGCGCCGACCCTGAAGCGGGTGCTGGAAGGCATGGCGGATGCGCTCTATGCCGGCCCGGCGCCATCGCCGGAGTGGTATCGCACGTTGGCGCGGGTGATGAAGGCGGCCTATGCGGAGCGGCTGGCGGGGCTTGGCGAATCAGAGCCGCTGGCGGCGGAAAGCTGCACGACGCACCTGACGGCGTGCGATGCCGAGGGCAACACCGTGGCGGTCACCACCACGCTGATGTCGTCGTTCGGCAGCCGGGTGCTGCTGCCGCAGTCGGGCGTGCTGCTGAACAACGGCATGATGTGGTTCGACCCGCGGCCCGGGACGCCGAACTCGATCGCGCCGGGCAAGCGCGCGCTGTGCAACATGCTGCCGATCATCCTGGCCGAGGACGGCCGGCCGTTCATCGCCGGCGGTGCGTCGGGCGGGCGGCGGATCATGGCGGCGGTGTTCCAGCTCATGACGTTCATCGCCGATTTCGGCATGGACGTGGAGACGGCGGCGCATCATCCGCGCATCGACGTTTCCAGTGTCGATGGCGCGAGTGCCGATGCGCGGCTGCCGGCCGCGGTGGTGGATTCGCTGGCCGCGGATGGGCCGGTGCAGGTGGTGGAGCACAACGCGGTGCCGATCAACTTCGCCTGCCCCAATGTCATTGTGCAGCGGGCGGACGGCACGCGCATCGGCATCAGCGATGCGGCCTCGCCGTGGTCGGGGGCGGTGGCGCAGGGGTAAATCCGGTCACCCGTGAGCAGCAAAGACCGCACGCCGCTCGGCCATTCGCCGGACGGCGCGGCGCCGAGCCGTAGGCATCAGACCTGACCGTGTTGAAACCACGGATGAACACGGATGAACACGGATTCCCTTGGGCGGATCGCTGGTACATATCATCTGCCATTCCATCCTTGAGCATCCGTGTGCGGCGGATCACCGCATCCACAGCGTTGATGATTGCGCCATCAGAGTGGGGAGAACTCCTCGCCAAGGCCGCCGTGACGATCGTATAGCTCGTTCAGCATTGCTATCGTTGCATCGATCCGACGGTCCTTCTCATCACGCCTGCGACGCTCCGCCGCGACGAAGCCGGCCAGCAGATGCTCGACCGTTTCAGACAGATTGCCGGTCAGCTCGCGTGCTTCCCGAACCAGGTCCTCGCTCAAGGACATGTTGACGGGCTTCTTGGGTCCCCGCGCGATGTAGCTCATGATGGCCTCTGGATGCAGCATGCTATGCGCATCCTATGTGCATCCAGCGCGGCGCGATCAAGCACACATCGATGACCGCGCCGCGGCGGTCAGTCGAGCGGCTGCAACACCCTCTCCCGGCGCTTCGCGCCGACCTCTCCCCAAGCGGGAGAGGTGTACCCGCTAGGCGTTCTCCTTGCACCAGCGCGCCACCTGTTCGTGGGTGGCGAACCAGCATTGGCCACGCGCCTTTATGTGCTTGATCAGCCGCTCCAGCACCGGCATGCGGGAGCGATGGCCGGTGATGTGCGGGTGCATGGTGAGCAGGAACAGCCCGCCTTCGTCCCACGCGCCGTCGAATTCGGCGGTGAAGATCTCCTCCACCGCGGAGGGCGGCGTATAAGGCCGCAGCGCCGAGAAGCGGACGAAGTTGTAGTACACCGCATCGTCGCGGATCCATTCCGGCGGCAG
>DATBKQ010000372.1:0-13227 GCA_036555825.1 Acetobacteraceae bacterium
GCGGCGCGCCTTGATCGCACGTCGCGTATTGTCTGCGGTTCGCTGGAAAACGTCGGCCGCTACCATAATCCGCGGCTTGCCGACCCGGTCACCGCGCAGGAGTTCATGGCCCGCGAGTTCGCTCCGCGGGCAATGGGGGCACGCTACGACTGGCTGTATGAATACGACGCATTGACCGTGCCGGTCTGACCGAAGGAACCACTCAGCATGAAATTCGGCGTGTTCTACGAGCATCAACTGCCGCGCCCCTGGACCGCGACCAGCGAATACGACCTGCTGCGGCAGTCGCTCGACCAGTTCCAGTTCGCCGATCAGCTTGGCTACGACTACGCCTGGGTGGTGGAGCACCACTTTCTGGAAGAATACTCCCACTCCTCCGCCCCCGAAGTGTTCCTTGCCGCGGCGTCCCAGCGCACGAAAAACATCCGGCTCGGCCACGGTGTCATCCAGCTCACCACCAACCAGCCGCAACGCGTGGCGGAGAAGGTGGCCACGCTCGACCTACTCTCGGGCGGCCGCGTCGATCTCGGCATGGGCGAGGCCGCCGGTCCCGCCGAACTCCATCCGTTCGGCATCCGCGTCCGCGACAAGCGCGACCGCTGGGAGGAGGCGGTGCGCGCCATTGTCCCGATGTTCACCCGCGAGGACTGGGAGTTCCACGGCCAGTACTACGACTTCCCCGCCCGCAACGTGATCCCCAAGCCGTTGCAGAAGCCGCACCCGCCGCTCTGGGTCGCCTGCTCCAACATCCGCACCATCGGCGATGCCGGCCAGTGGGGCATGGGCGCGCTGGGCTTCAGCTTCGTCTCGCCGGACGCAGCGCGTGCCTGGGTCCACCGCTATTACAACAACCTGCTGCACCGCCCGAAGCGCCTCGCCGACTACGCGGTCAATCCCAACATCGCCATCGTCAACGGCTTCATGTGCGCCTCCACAGACCAGGAAGCGATCGAGGCCGCCTCCGGCTGGACCTTCTTCATCTTCGCCCTCGGCCACTATGGGCGGAAGGGCATCGATGCGCCCGGCACCGGCAATCTCTGGCGCGAGTACCAGGACTGGCGGCAGACCGACAAGGCCAGGCAGGCGCTGCGCAACGGCCTGATCGGCTCGCCAGACACCATCCGCCAGCGGCTGCGCCAGTTCGAGGCGGCGCATGTCGATCAGGTCATCCTGCTCAACCAGGCCGGCCGCACACCCCATCAGGCGATCTGCGACAGCCTGGAGCTGTTCGCCCGCGAGGTGATGCCGGAGTTCCACGACCGCCAGCCGGCGCAGGACGCGTGGAAAGCCGACGTGCTCGCCGGCCGCATCGTCCTGGAGGAGTTGGAGACAGACCAGTACGACCTCTACGCCCACCAGAACGAGGACATCGTCCGCCTCACGCCCGAGCAGCTCAAGCAGCGCATGGCGGAGAAGGAGAAAACCGTGCAGGACGGCGACTGAATGCCGCGTATCCTCGGCTGCCTCGTTGCTCTGCTCGCTGCAATGCCGGCGCACTCGGCGGACCTGCCCAGGCCGTGGGTCGAGCTGACCAGCGACGGCGGTCTCGATGTGCGAGCGATCGTCGCGCCCGGGATGGCCTGCCCCGAGGTCGCCGCCGACGGGGCCTCGCTGACGGCGAACACCCGCGACGCCGAAGACGCGAACTACCCGATCCGGGTGTGCATCGCTCACACCTCCGCTGTTGTGCGCACGATCACGGCGGACGGCCTGCCGGTCCCCACATTGGCGCCCGACATCAAACGCATCGTGGTGATCGGCGACACCGGCTGCCGCCTCAACGATGCCCTCGTGCAGGACTGCAACGACCCGGTGAAATGGCCGTTCGCGCAGGTGGCCCGCCTGGCGGCCGCGCGCCGCCCCGACCTCGTGATTCATGTCGGCGATTACCACTATCGCGAGACGCCTTGTCCCCAGGCCCGCGCGGGCTGCGCGGGCAGCCCGTACGGTGACAACTGGGCGGCATGGCAGAAGGACTTCTTCGATCCCGCGGCACCGCTGCTGGCCGTCGCTCCCTGGGTGCTGGTGCGCGGCAATCATGAATCGTGCGGGCGCGGCGGACAGGGCTGGTTCCGCCTGCTCGATCCGCATCCCGATGCGGCCCGATGCGTTGCGGCGACGCCGCCTTATGCGCTGAACCTGCGCTCGCTGAACCTGTTGCTGTTCGACAGTGCCGACGCCGACGACAGGTCTGCCAGTGCAATGAAGGTCGCCGGCTATCGTGCGCAGTTGCAGGCGCTGCTCGCGGAGGCGCCGCCGCATGCCTGGCTGCTGACGCATCGTCCCGTGTGGGCGCTGACGCAGGGTCCCGACGCCAAGGCGGGTGACACGGTGAATGCGACCGAGCAGGCGGCGATCCGCGGCCTGGTGCCGGCCAACCTGGACCTGGTGCTGTCCGGTCATGTGCACGACTTCACCAGTTACGATTTCGGTCCCGGCCGTCCCGCCCAGTTGGTGGTGGGCGACGGCGGCGATGCCGGCGATGCGATCTCGCAACCGGTGCGGCCGGGCATTGCGATCGATGGGCTGAACGTCCGTCGCGGCCTCGCGATCGCGGAGTATGGCTACGTCGTTCTGCATCGCACCAGCCAAGGCTGGACCGGCACCGTGTATGCGATCACCGACCAGGCGCTGGCGCATTGCCGGCTGCATGGGCGCGACCTGAGCTGCCACCCGGTCAACCGCTGATGGCGGACCCGACGCGCGAGGGCGCGTACGATCTGCTGGCATCGGTGCTGGATCGGCGCCGCCCCCTGGAGGAGGCGCTGGATGCGCTGCCCGCGTCGGACCTCCGCGACCGCGCGGCGGCGCATCGGCTGGCGGCGGCGGTGCTGCGTCGGATGGGCACGCTCGACGCGGTGCTCGACCCGTTCCTGCGCAGGGCACCGCCGGACCCGGTGCGGCATGTGCTGCGCATCGGCGCCGCCGGGCTGTTGCTGCTCGGCACCCCGCACCATGCGGCGGTGGCAACGGCGGTTTCCCTGGCGCGGGCCCGTGCGCCCGCGAAGTTTGCCGGGCTGATCAACGCCGTGTTGCGCCGCGTTGCCCAGGCAGGCCCCACGGCCCTGGTGGAGCTCGATGCCCCGCGGCTCGACACGCCGGCCTGGCTTTGGACCTCCTGGGGCGAGCACGCGCGCGACATTGCGCTCGCGCATCAGCACGAGGCGCCGCTCGATCTTACCCTGAAAGGCGACGCGGTCCCGCCAGGTGGTCAGCCGATGCCAACCGGTTCGATACGCTTCCCGCCTGGAACACATGTCACCGAGATCCCCGGTTTCGACCGCGGCGAGTTCTGGGTACAGGACGCCGCGGCCGCGCTGCCGGCCAGGCTGCTGGCCGCGCGCCCCGGCGAACATGTCGCGGACCTGTGCGCCGCGCCCGGCGGCAAGACAGCGCAACTGGCCACCGCCGGCGCCGCGGTGGTCGCGGTGGAGCGCGATCCCGGCCGCCTCGCGCGACTGCGACACAACCTGCAACACTGGCGCCTTGTCGCCGATACCGTGCAGGCGGATGCGGCCGCCTGGTCTGCCCCTCGCCGGTTCGACGCCGTGCTGCTGGACGCACCTTGCAGCGCGACCGGCACCATCCGCCGCCATCCAGACGTGCCGCACCTGAAGCGACCGCGCGACGTGCGCGCCTTGACCGAGACGCAGGACAGGCTGCTGCGCGCGGCTGCTGCGATGCTGCGTCCAGGCGGCAGGCTGATCTACTCCGTGTGCTCGCTGCAACCCGAGGAAGGTGCGCCGCGCGTGTTCGCCGCCGTCGCCGGTGGCGATCTGCGGCACAGTCCTTTCACCGCCACGGAAATAACCGGCCTGCCCGAGGCGCTGACCGCGGAGGGATTCCTTCGTACCTACCCCAGCGTGTGGGCCGAGCGCGGTGGAATGGACGGGTTCTTCGTTGCACGACTGATCAAGACCTGATCTCGCTGCTTGTCTTGATCGAACACGCCTGTGTACAACCGTTCATGCCTGAATCGGGACCTGTCCGAGTGACTGTCGCGCCGAGCCTGCTGGCGGCCGACTTCGCGTGTCTGCGCGAGGAGGTGGCGGCCATCGAGCGGGCTGGAGCGGACTGGCTGCATCTCGACGTGATGGACGGTCACTTCGTTCCCAACATCAGCTTCGGTCCGCCGGTCCTGCAGAGTCTGCGGCCGCACTGCAAGCTGCCGTTCGACGTGCACCTGATGATCGCGCCGGTCGATCCGTTTGTCGCGGCATTCGCCGAGTCGGGAGCCGACCACATCCTGGTGCATCCCGCGGCCGGTCCGCATCTGCATCGTACGCTGCAGCTCATTCGCGGCCACGGGAAACGCGCCGGCGTGGTCCTCAATCCGGCGACGCCGGTGGAAGCCATTGCATGGGTGCTCGATCTCGTTGACATCATCCTCGTGATGACGGTGAACCCCGGATTCGGCGGACAGGCGTTCCTTCCGTCGCAATTGCCCAAGATTGCCGCGTTGCGCCGGATGATCGACGCATCCGGCCGCGCGATTGCGCTGTCGGTCGATGGCGGTATCACGCCGCAGACGGCGCCGGATGTGATTGCCGCGGGCGCTGACACGCTGGTTGCCGGCACGGCGGTGTTCGGTGCCAAGGACTACGCGGTGGCGATCGCCGCACTGCGCGGCAACGGATCGGCCGGATGAGCGGCACTGATCCTCGCCGCTGGCTGCGCGACGCGCGCCGCGCCATCGCTCGCCTGCCGAGTTTCCGCCTGGGCCGCGTACCGGACGCGCCGGCCTTGCCGGTGCGCGATCCCTGGCCGGGCGATCCGGGCCGCGGCGCCAGGCTGCTGCGCGGCGAACTGGAACTGGGCGGCGGCGTGCGGACCCTTCGCCCCGGCGGGTGGGGCGGCGTGTCGGGCTCGCCGCTGCTGGACGCGGCGGCGCACGGCTTCACCTGGCTGCGCGACCTGCGCGCGCTGGGAACCGACGCGGCGCGGCTGCGGGCGCGGGCACTGGTCGCGGAGTGGGTCAACGCCCCGTCCGGCGAGCCGATCGCGCATCGGCCCGATGTGGTCGGCGCGCGCATCGCCGCCTGGCTCGGCCACTACGACTTCTTCGCCGCCACCGCGGACGACGCGTTCCGCCAGAGGCTGATGGCGCGCCTGGTGTCCGACGCGCGCAGCCTGTCCGCCGCACTTCCCACCGAAGAACTGGACGCGCGGGCGCTGACGGCGCTGAAGGGCCTGATCGCCGCCGCCGTGGCGCTGCCGGAACACGCAGGCTTCCTCGCACGCGCCCTGCGCTTCCTGCCGCAGGAGATCATCCGCCAGGTGCTGCCCGACGGCTGCCACGCCGAGCGCAGCCCCGCCGCGCAACTCGCGGTGTTGCAGGACCTCACCGAGATCCGCGCTCTGCTGCAGGCCTCGCAGACGCAGTCCCCGCCGGCGCTGACTGGCGCGATCGAGCGCATGGCGCCGGCGCTGCGCGTCATGCGGCACGGCGACGGCGGCCTGGCGCTGTTCAACGGCAGCCGGGAAGAGAGCAGCAGCCTGGTCGACATGGCGCTGACCCAGGCGGGGAGAGGCGGCCGAGGTCCCTCCGCCCTCCCCGATGGCGGTTTCCAGCGGCTGCAGGCCGGACGCAGCGTGCTGATCGCCGATTGCGGCGCGCCGCCCCCGCCCGGCGTGGACCGCTACGCCCATGCCGGCACGTTGTCGATGGAGCTGTCGGTCGGGCGCGACCGGATGATCGTCAACTGCGGCGCCATTCCCGCCGGCGGCCCGGAGTGGCGGGATGCGACACGCGCCACCGCGGCGCATTCCACGCTGGTGATCGCCGACGTCAATTCCTCCGAACTGAAACCGGACGGACTCGGGCGCCGACCGGTGCTGGTGGAGGTGCAACGTCAGGAAGCGAACGGCGCGCACTGGCTCGAGGCCAGCCACGACGGGTGGAAGAAGCTGTTCGGCGCGGTGCACCGGCGCCGCCTCTATATGGCGGAAAGCGGCGACGACATCCGTGGCGAGGACGTGGTAGAGGCACCGACCCCGCAGCCCTTCTCGCTGCGCTTCCATTTGCATCCCGACGTGAATGCCAATCTGCAGCAGGATGGTGAGGCGGTGCTGCTGCGGCTGCGTTCCGGCGGTGGTTGGCGGCTGCGCGCCGATGGCGCGCGCATGAGCCTGGAGGAGAGCATCTATCTCGGCGGCCACGAGCCGCGCCGCGCCGAGCAGGTGGTGCTGTCGGGTCATGCCGATGGCCCGCAACAGGTGAAATGGGCAATCAGCAAGGTCGGCTGAAGGTCATCGAGGTCACCAACGTCGACTTCTCCCTGGTGCACTTCCTGCTGCCGCTGATGCGCGCGATCCGCGCGCGGGGACACGAGGTGATTGGGGTCTGCGCGGAAGGCCCGTTGCTGGCGAAGGCGCGCGCCGAGGGTTTCCGGATCGAGGCCCCCGCTCTGGAGCGCACCGCCTCCCTGCTGGCTCATTGGCGCGGTTTCCGTGCTCTCGTGCGGCTGTTCCGCGCCGAGAAGCCGGACCTCGTGCATGCCCATATGCCGATCAGCGGCTTTCTGGCCCGCATGGCGGCCTGGTGGGTGGGCGTACCGCGGATCGCCTACACCGGGCATGGGTTCTGGTTCAATTTCCCCGGTTCCTGGCCACGTAGCGCGGTGGGCTTCTGCATGGAATGGCTGGCGGCGCGTGTTACCGGCACATTCCTGACGGTGAGCGAGGCGGAAGCGCGCGACGCGCGCCGGCTGCACATCCACGGCCGCGCCATTGCCGTCGGCAACGGCCGCGATCCAGTGCGATTCCGGCCCGACCCCGACGCAAGGCAGCGCGTCCGCGGCTTCCTTGGCGTGCCGGACCCGCAGGTCGTGGTCCTCGCTGTGTCGCGGCTCGTCTGGCACAAGGGCTATCCCGAACTGGCGGCGGCCATGCGCATGGTGCCCGACGTGGCGCTGTGGGTGGTTGGCGAGCGCCTCGTCTCCGATCGGGGCGAGGACATGGTGGAACTGCTGCGCGACGCCGGCCTGGGCGATCGCCTGCGGCTGCTCGGCTATCGCGACGATGTGCCCGACCTGATGGCGGCGGCCGACATCTTCGCCCTGCCCAGCCGCTTCGAGGGACTGCCGATGTCGGTGATCGAGGCGATGCTGACCGGTCTTCCGGTGGTCGCCGCCGATGTGCGTGGTCCGGCCGAACAGGTGGTTCCGGAGGTCACCGGCCTGCTGGTGCCGCCCGGCGATGCGGCCGCGCTCGCCGACGCCTTGCGCCGCCTGGCGGCCGATCCAGCGCTGCGCGCGCGCATGGGCGCGGCCGGACGGGAACGCGCGCTAAAACGCTACGACGAGGCCAAGGTGCTGGCGCGCACGCTGGACCTGCTGGGGTTGTAGGTCTATCCCGCGCCGCATGACCGACATCGTTCCCATCCGACGCGCGCTGGTCTCGGTGTCGGATAAGGCTGGCCTGCTGCCGTTCGCGCGGGCGCTGGCCGCGCGAGGCGTCGAGATTTTGTCCACCGGCGGGTCGGCCAGTGCGATGCGCGATGCGGGTGTCGCGGCGAAGGAGGTATCGGAGCATTCCGGCTTTCCGGAAATCCTGGATGGCCGCGTCAAGACGCTGGTGCCGCAGCTTCATGGCGGCATTCTCGGCCGGCGGGACAGCGAATCGCACCTGGCGCAGATGGCGGCGCACGGCATTGCGCCGATCGATCTGGTCGCGGTGAACCTGTATCCGTTCGAGACCACGGTGGCGCGCGGCGCGCCGGACGATGCGTGCATCGAGAACATCGATATTGGTGGCCCCGCGCTGATCCGCGCGGCGGCGAAGAACCACGAGTTCGTCGTGGTGCTGACCGAACCGGATCAGTACGCCGCGGTGCTGGGGGAACTGGCGCGACACGGCGGCACCACGTTCGCGCTGCGCCGTCGCCTTGCCGGCGAGGCCTACGCGCGGACCGCCGCCTATGACGCGGCGGTCGCCACCTGGTTCGCCGCGCGGCGCGGCGAAGACTTCCCGCGCCGGCTGACCATTGCCGGCGAATTGCGCCAGACGCTGCGCTATGGCGAGAACCCGCACCAGGCGGCGGCATTCTATGGCGCCGGCAATCGCTCCGGCGTCGCGACGGCCGAACAGGTGCAAGGCAAGGAGCTGTCCTACAACAACCTGAACGACACCGATGCGGCGTTCGAATGCGTGGCGGAATTCGACGGCCCCACGGTCGCCATCATCAAGCACGCCAACCCGTGCGGGGTCGCCACCGCGTCGACGCTCGCGGAAGCGTGGGAGAAGGCGTTCCTGTGCGACCCTGTCTCGCCGTTCGGCGGCATCGTGGCGGTGAACCGCACGCTCGATGTCGCGGCGGCGGAGAAAATCGCGGCGGTCCTTACCGAGGTGATCATCGCACCCGACGCCGACGATGCGGCGAAGGCGGTGCTCGCGCGCAGGAAGAACCTGCGGCTGCTGCTGACCGGCGGAATGCCCGACGCATCAGCGCCGGGCCTGACCTTTCGCAGCCTGTCCGGCGGCTTCCTGGCGCAGACGCGTGACAACGGCCGGATCGAACGGCCCGATCTGCGCGTCGTGACCCAGCGCGCGCCGACGCAAACCGAGTTAGACGACCTGGTGTTCGCGTTCCGGGTCTGCAAGCACGTGAAGTCGAATGCCATTGTCTATGCCAGGAATCGCGCCACTGTAGGCATCGGCGCCGGCCAGCCGAGCCGGGTGGACAGCGCGCGCATCGGCGCCTGGAAGGCCGAGGCCGCTGCCAAGACGGCCGGACTCGGCGCGCCATTGACCCATGGCAGCGTGGTTGCGTCCGATGCGTTCTTTCCGTTCGCCGACGGGCTGGAAACCGCGATCGCCGCCGGCGCAACCGCCGCTATCCAGCCAGGCGGATCGGTGCGCGACGCGGAAGTGATTGCCGCCGCCGATGCCGCCGGCGTGGCCATGGTATTCACGCGCATGCGCCACTTCCGGCACTGAGGCGACGGAACGGAAGATCGACCCACTGCAACGTGGCGGAGTTGCGGGTCTGGTGCGCTCCGCCTCATTTGTATCAAGTCGCCGGAGGAAGGCTTTATGATCATCGTTTCGGGGACTCTCAAGCTGCGACCCGGCAAGCGCGACGCCTTTCTCGCAGCATCGTTCGAGGCGATGAAGGCGGCGCGGGCTGCCGCGGGCTGCCGGGCGTTCGTCGTTTCCGCCGATCCAATCGAGGTCGATATCGTCAACGTGCACGAGGAATGGGACTCTGAGGAGGCTCTGCTCCGATTCAGAGGCGAGGGACCACCCGCCGACTTGCGTGGAATGATCGCCGGAGCCAACGTGCAGCGGCATTACGTCGCAAAATCTGGGCCGGCCTGACCGCACGACCCAAGAGCGGTCCTGAACAGGGCGGCTGGAGATGCATCCTAAGGACGGCGAAACAGCGGATACCAAGGCACCCCGATGAACCCCGTGAACTTGGTATCGAACTCTCTCTCGCGCCACGGATCTCATCAGTAGGATGTTTGGGTACGAGATGATCTCCGTTCTTTCGCTCGTAGTGGCGATCCTGGCGGTCTTGTTCGGACCGCTGGTCGCACGGTCGAACGCGCAGCGGCAGATCAGGGCGACGGCGCGAGGAGACTGGATGCGGGATTTTCGGCAGCACGCTGCGGAGTTGCTCAGGAACCACGGCCTTCGGCCTGGAGACGGAACCCGGGAGTTCGAGGTTCGGGTTGCAATGCGCTTCTCCTACAGTGCGCTCCGCCTGTTGATTGCCGAGAAAGCGCCCCAGTATGACGAATTCATTTCGAACTTGGATGACATGATGAAGTATCAAAGTGGCGACAGTGAGAAGGAGAAGTTCGCCGCCGCTTCGGCGGACATTCTGCGACGTGAGCGCGCGGCCATCATGGAAGACCATGGAGTGTGGCGGAAGACATATAGCAAGCTGGTATCCCATCGCAGAGGAGTGTGAGTCGCTTACGCACGCTCCGCCGCGTGAATCGGATACCTGAACAAAGGGACGACGTATCGACTTTCATGGAAAGTCGATATTGGGCGCACGCCGCAGAGATCGGCCGAGTTGAATGACCTCCGAAGGGCGACCGCCAAACTGGTAGCCGTGGCCTTGGGAGCGCCAGATGTTTGCACGCAGGTTCTGTTAGGCTATGGCTTGGCGATAAACGGCCTGCGCCGATGAAGCAGTCGGAAACTCGACAATAAGGGAGAGAGGTGCAATGAAGGTTGTCACGTTGAAGAATATCCCCGAAGTCCCCGCGCCTGGCGCAGCCGAACCGACGGACGGCTATTCCGGGCCCGTGCATCGCACCCGCCAAACCATCATCGAGCCGGGGGAATCCGCGAATTTCAACTGCAGCATCGTGAACTTCAGCCAAGGATGCAACACGGGCTGGCATGTTCACGATTGCGACCAGATCCTCATCGTCACATCCGGCAGCGGCTGGGTCGCCACAGAAGCCGAGCGACGTGAAATCAAGGTCGGCGACATGGCTCACATCAAGGCTGGTGAGCGACACTGGCATGGAGCCAAGGCCGATACGACGATGGGCCACATCACCATCACTCTGGCGGGCGGGAAGGCCACCTGGGGCTGATTCCAGGCCGCGCGGGCATGCGGCGGCTTCTCGGCTACTTGCCCGCCGATCGCCAAGCGGCCATTCGACAGGGCGGCCGGCTACTCCGCTGCCAGCCGCTCGATGCCCCGCCCCTTGATCGACACCCGCCAGTGAATGCGATCCTCATGCGGCGGATAGTCGCCGGCAGCACGGTGATAGGAGCAGCGGTTGTCCCAGATCACGATATCGCCGATCCGCCACTTGTGCCGGTACTCGGCGCCGGGCTGAATCATGTGGCCGGTCAGCTCATCGATCAGCGCGTCGCTCTCCTGTGCTGATACACCCTCGATCGCCTCGATCTTGCCCGGATCGAAATACAGCGACTTCCGTCCGGTCTCCGGATGCGTGCGGATGATCGGGTGGAACACCGGCTGCCAGTCGCGATCCTCCTGGTTCAGCAGCGCGCGCTTCTTCCCGCGCCCGCCATAGGTGAACGCGCCGCGGCGGCCTTCCAGACGCTGCTTCAGCCGCTCCGGCAGCGCGCCGTACGCCGCGTAGCCACTGGCGAACAGCGTGTCGCCGCCGGTGCTGGGTATCGCCAGCGCATAGAGCTGCGTCGCCTTGAATGGTTCCGCGTCGTAGGCGCCGTCGGTATGCCAGCCTTCCGCGCCACGCCGATATATCTCGTCGATCAGCCCGCCTTGCGCGTCGAACTTGTTCACCCCCAGCAGCGTGATCTCCGGGACTTCGGGATGCCGCGTACTCTTCGACGGATGCGGCACGACGAGGCCGAAGCGGCGGCTGTAGCCCAGGAACTGCTCGATCGTCAGTTCCTGGTCGCGCACCACCATCACGTTATGCTCGAGCCAGGCCTGGTAGATCGGCGCGAAACCGGCGTCATCCAGCGTCTTCACATCGACACCGGTCACCTCGACGCCGATCTGTGGTCCGATGCGGCGGATCTCAACCATGGCCGCGCCTCGCGATGAAGTCCAACGTCGCATCGGCCGCGCGCTCGGCATGCGTGGCGGCGACATGATACGAATCGCCCGGCAGTACCAGCAGTTCGGAATCCGGTATCTGCTGTTGCCAGGTCCGCGTTTCCTCGACCGAGCCCAGCCCGCTCTGTTCCGTGGTGATCACCAGGGTCGGGCAACTGATCCTGGGCAGGTCCGCGCGGATGTCGGCGCAGGCGATCGTGCCCATGAAGCCCAACTGGGTGGAAACCGCGGTGCGGCCCATGAACTTCGTCCACCACTCGACGCCTTCTGGCGGGAATGCGCTGCCCAGCCGGCTGCCCATGTTCTGCCGCGCCCAGTATTCCACCCCATGCGCCTCGAAGTCGCGGATCAGTTCCGGCACCCTCTCGGCGGCTCCGGCGCGCAACGGCGGCGGCGTGCCGACCACGGTCAGTGTCATCACCCGCTCCGGCCGCCGCGCGGCGAACGCGCGCGCGATCGTGCCGCCGATCTTGGCGCCGACCAGGTGGAACCGCTCGATGCCGAGATGGTCCATCAGCAGGCAGAAGTCCTGGGTCAGCCCATCCAGGCTCCATGGATAATCGCGCGGCATCGGCGTCGAGTCCCCGAAGCCGCGCATGTCCGGCCGCACCACGCGATACTGCCGCGCGAGCTTCGGCACCCAGGCGTACCAGGCGACCGCGCCTTCGGCATTGCCGTGCAGCATCAGGATGGTCTGCGGCTGACGCCAGGGGTCGGTGAAATCGTCCACCCGGTAATGCATGTCGAGCTCGGGTGGAATGTTCAGCCTGGCCATCTCGGCGTGTCTCCTCGCCCGAACGATACGGGGGGCGCCGCGACGGGGTCAAATTGGCAGCATCCATGACGCCCAGCTATACTGCGCGCAACCACCCGGAGAGTTGTTGATGCATCTGTTCCAGCAGCACGCGGTCGAGGATGTCGCCGAAGCCGCGGCGAAGATTCCGGTAATCGACTACGGCCCGTATTTCGCCGGCGAACCCGGCGCCTTGGAGCGGCTTGCCGAGGAGGTGCGTCACGCCTGCGAGAATATCGGCTTTCTCTACGCGGTGAACCACGGCGTGCCGCAGGAGACCATCGACCGTGGGTTCGCCGCATCACGCCGGTTCCATGCGCTGCCGCTCGAGCAGAAGCTGAAGTTGCGGCTGAACGGGAACAACATCGGTTATATGCCGATGAATGCCTCGGTGCAGGCGGCCTCGCAGGTGCATAAGGCGACCAAGCCGAACCAGAACGAAAGCTTCTTCATCAGCCATGATCGCGGTCCGGACCATCCCGATGTGCTGGCCGGCATTCCGCTGCGCGGGCGCAACCAGTGGCCGGACGGCATGCCGGAGATGCGCGCCGACATGATGGCGTACTTTCACGCGCTGAACGCCATGTGCGACCGGATGCTGCCAGCCTTCGCCGTCGCACTCGACATGCCGGCGAATTTCTTCGCGCCGTTCTTCGCCAATGAGTGCCACGCCAACCTGCGGTTCCTGCACTACCCGCCTCAGGCCGACATGAGCGAGAACACGTTCGGCACCGCGCCGCATACCGACAACAGCTTCATGACCGCGCTGGCCCGTACCGATGTTCCCGGCCTGGCGATCCGCCTGCCGACCGGCGAATGGTTCGCGCCACCGGTGATCCCCGGCACGTTCCTGATCAATCTCGGTAACATCATGCGGCGCTGGTCGAACGACCGCTTCCTGTCCACCCCGCACGGC
>DATBKQ010000373.1:0-23013 GCA_036555825.1 Acetobacteraceae bacterium
CGCTGAACGCGGACGCGCACGTGGTGATCTCGTCGGAAATGGCGGTGAACGAGTGCAACGCACGCATCGAGACCGGTGATCCGCGGCAGATGCGGGTGACCGAGGAACGCCTGCTTCACCACCGTTGCAGCTATTCCACCGACCGCCGCATCGTGCTGTGCCACGCGACGGAAAAGAGCGACCTGCTCCTGGCATGCGCGACCGACCAGGCATTGGACACCTCGTGCCAGCACAGGCACAAGGTTGTGCACACGGAGGACTTCGGCCAGGTGGCGTTCACGGTTGACGCACAGCCTGGCTGTCCGATCCGACTGACCAAGTACATGGTCTATCATACCTCCAAGACCGCCGCGGTTCACGAACTCTGCGGCCGTGCCGAATGGACCATGGATCGCGTTGCAAGCCGCGGATTCGAGGAGCTGCTTGCCGCGCAACAGAGGTATCTGGACGACTTCTGGCGCCGCAGCGATGTTCGTGTGCGGGATATCCGGACGGAACGCACGAAGCGCACCACGGTGGAAATCCAGCAGGCGATCCGCTTCAATCTGTTTCACATATTGCAGGCATCGGTGCGCGCGGATGACACCGGCGTGCCGGCCAAGGGACTCACGGGCCAAGCCTACGACGGGCACTATTTCTGGGATACCGAGATCTACCTTCTGCCTTTCCTGATATACACATCCCCGCGGATTGCCCGCAATCTGCTGCGCTTCCGCTACAAGCTGCTGCCGCTCGCCCGGGAACGCGCGAGGCAACTGGGCCACCGCGGCGCGATGTTTCCCTGGCGCACCATCAACGGTGAGGAGGCTTCCGCCTACTACGCGGCAGGGACGGCGCAATATCACATCAACGCGGATATCGCCTATGCGCTGCGGAAGTACGTGCAGGCGACGGCAGACGAGGCGTTCCTGGAACGCTATGGCGCCGAGATGCTGGTGGAAACCGCGCGCCTTTGGCTCGACCTGGGCTTCTACTCCGACCTGAAAGGCGGGAAGTTCTGCATCAATGCGGTGACCGGGCCGGACGAATACAACACGGTGGTCAACAACAACGCCTATACCAACCTGATGGCGCGGGAGAATCTGCGGTATGCGGCGCAGACTGTCCAATCGCTGCAGGCGGCAAGACCGGACGCATACGCATCGCTGGTAGAGAGGACAGGTCTGGAGCATGCTGAAGCGGAAGCCTGGATGCGCGCGGCGGAGGCCATGTATGTACCGTACGACGAGAAGCTGAACATCATCCCGCAGGATGACGACTTTCTGGACCGGGAAAGATGGGACCTGCCCAACACGCCTGCTGATCGGTTCCCGCTGCTGCTGTTCTATCACCCGCTCAACATTTACCGGAAGCAGGTCATCAAGCAGGCAGACGTGGTCCTGGCGATGTTCCTGCTTGGCGATGCCTTTTCGCTCGAGGCAAAGAAACGCAACTTCGAGTTCTATGATCCGCTGACAACCGGAGACTCGTCGCTGTCGTCGTGCGTCGAGGCGATCATCGCCGCGCAGACTGGCAATATCGAGAAGGCGATCCAGTACGGCATGGCGGCCTTGCTGATGGATCTGGCGGACGTTGGCGGCAATGTGAAGGACGGCTGCCACATCGCGTCCATGGGCGGCACCTGGATGCTGCTCACCTATGGGTTCGGTGGCATGCGGGACCATGACGGCACGCTGTCATTCTGGCCAAAGCGCTCGCCGGGGGATAACGCCATCCTGCGGTTTCCGGTGACCTATCGCGGTCAGCTCCTCGAGGTGGAAATCGGGGCCGAGCATGTGGAGTACGCGCTGCGGGAGGGCGACACGATCGTCATCCGCCACGAGATGGATGAAATCCGCCTCTCCCGCGAGCAGCCGATCGCAAGCCGGCCGATCAGCCGCGGCTGGAGGGGAGATTCACCCTTACGGTAAACGAAGCGCACCGCACAAGGGACCGCCCGCGCGAATCAGCCGAATGCCCCGGACTCACGAGTGTCCCGATTCTGAAGTCCCTTGCACTTCAGAATCGGGACACTGTCCTTTGTTTTCAGTGGCCTGCTTATCCCCTGCGTTCGCCGCGAAATGCGACGAAGGGGGCACGACACTACTGACCAACCGCCGGGCGATCCGCACCATGTCGGCAAAGTCCCGGGCGACCGCGGTCGCCCCCTCCGCCATCGCCGGCGTACCGTAGCCCCACGCAGCGAAGATGCATGGGATGCCCGCCCCGGAGGCCGCGGCGATGTCGTTCGCGTGGTCGCCCGCCATGATCGCCCGCCCCGGGCTGCCCCCCGCTGCCGCCAATGTGGCCAGCAGGTGCCGGGGATCGGGTTTGCGCACCGGATAACTGTCGCCGCCGCCGATCGCGGCGAACCACCCGGCCAGGCCCAGCGCCGCCAGCAGCGAGCGTGCCGCCGCTTCCGGCTTGTTGGTGCACACCCCGAGCCGCCAGCCCTCCCGCGCCAGTTCCCGCAATCCCGCGGCGACACCCGGATAGGGCCGGCTTTCGACCGCCGCGTGCCTGCCGTAGTCGGCGGCGAAATCGGCGACCGCATCCTGGTCGGGCGCCCGGCAGCGGGCAGCGAATGCCCGCTCGACCAGCCGCGCGACGCCGTCGCCCACCATGTTCGCCGTCTCGGGCTCGGCGAATCCCGCCAGGCCACGCGTCCGTGCCAGCCGGTTCAGCGCGGCGGTCAGGTCCGGAACCGTGTGCACCAGCGTGCCGTCGAGATCGAGCAGCAGGGTCCGGGTCACATGTTGTACTCCGAAACGGGATTTGAAACGACAGGATAGCGACAGGCTTTGACACCGCGTAGCCTGGGCCGCCAAAACCGTTCCAGCAGGATAGGGAATAAGCACGTGGCCCGCACAGCCGTGATCCTCGCCGCCGGCTTCGGCACGCGCATGAAGTCGGCGCTGCCGAAGACGCTGCACAAGCTGGCCGGGCGCTCCATGCTACGCCACCTGTTGGCGAGCTGCGAGCAGGTGTTCGACCGCATCGTGGTTGTTGTCGGACCGGGCATGGAGGCGGTGGAGCGGGAGGCCACGCCGCATACCTGCGTCGTACAGCAGGAACGCCAGGGCACCGCGCACGCGGCATTGGTCGCCGCCCCGCAGTTCGGCGAGGGCGAGGTCGCCGTGCTGTATGCCGACGCGCCGCTGATCCGGCCCGCAACCATGTCGCGGCTGCTGGAGCGCAGGGGCGCCGGGGGCGCCGTTCTTGCGCTGCTGGCATTTCGCCCGGCCGATCCGGGACGTTACGGCCGGGTGATCACGCGCGGTGGCTACGTGGAGCGTATCGTCGAATGGACCGATGCGGCGGAGACCGACCGAAGGGAGACGTTGTGCAACGCCGGGGTGCTGTGCGCCAACTCGGCCGACATGCAGCGCTGGCTCTCTGACGTGCGTGCCGACAACGCCAAGGGCGAATACTACCTGACCGACGTCATTGCCCTGGCACGCAAGGAGGGCGGGCGCGTCGTCGCGGTGGAGGCACCGGCCGATGAAGTCGCCGGCGTCAACTCGCGCGGTGAACTGGCGGCGGCGGAGGCCGTGGTGCAATGCTGGCTGCGTGCGGCGGCAATGGAGGCCGGCGTCACCATGATCGATCCAGGCTCGGTGTTCCTGTGCGCGGACACCGAACTGGCACCGGATGTGGTGATCGAGCCGAACGTGGTGTTCGGCCCCGGTGTCAAGGTGGGACGCGGCGCGCAGATCCACGCGTTCAGTCACCTGGCGGGTTGCGTGATCGGCCCGAAATGCATCATCGGGCCGTATGCCAGGCTGCGGCCCGGGGCGGAGCTGGCCCAAGAGGTGCATATCGGCAACTTCGTCGAGGTGAAGGCGGCGAAGCTTGGGGCACGCGCCAAGGCGAATCACCTGAGCTATCTTGGCGATGCCGAGATCGGCGAGGCAACGAACATCGGCGCCGGCACGATCACCTGCAACTATGACGGCTACCACAAGCATCGGACAAAGATCGGCGCGCGCGTCTTCATCGGCTCGGACACCGCGCTGGTGGCGCCGGTGAGTGTCGGCGACGGTGCCATCACCGCCGCCGGCAGCGTGATCACGGAGGACATTCCCCCGGACTCGCTGGCGGTCGCACGCGGCAAGCAGGTGAACAAGCCGGGACGGGCGGTGGCGATCAGGGAAAAGCTGCAAGGGAAACCACGCTAGATGTGCGGCATTGTTGGCGTCATCGGCTCGCGCCCGGCGGCACCGCTGATCCTGGATTCGTTGCGGCGGCTGGAATACCGCGGCTATGACAGCGCAGGCATCGCGACGCTGGTCAACGGCCACATCGAGCGGCGCCGAGCCGAGGGCAAGCTCGGCAACCTCGCCGCCGCCCTGGACCGTTCACCGCTTCCCGGCACGACCGGCATCGGCCACACACGCTGGGCGACGCATGGCGCACCGACCGAGAGCAACGCACATCCGCACGGCACATCGCGCGTTTCCGTGGTGCACAACGGCATCATCGAGAACCACGCCGAATTGCGCACCGAGTTGGAAGCCGCGGGCCAGGAGTTCAGCACCGAGACCGACACCGAGACAGTGGCGCAACTGGTGGACCTGAACCTGCAACGCGGCATGGCGCCGGTGGAGGCGGCCGGCGCGGCGTTCCGGCGGCTGGAGGGCGCCTATGCGCTGGCGATGATCTTCGCCGGTCATCCGGAACTCATTGTCGGTGCGCAGCACGGTGCGCCGCTGGCGGTGGGGTTCGGCGACGATGAGATGTTTGTCGGCTCGGACGGACTGGCACTGGCGCCGCTGACGCAGCGCATTGCCTATCTGAACGACGGCGACTGGACCGTGGTGGATCGCAACAGCGCGCGGTTCTTCGATCTTCACGGCGCGAGGGTCCAGCGCGAGGTGAAGCTGACCCGGCTCACCGGCTCGGCGATCGGCAAGGGCAACTTCCGTCACTTCATGGAAAAGGAGCTGCACGAGCATCCCGCGGTGATCGGCGACACGCTGCATCGCATGGTCAATCCGATGACGCGCGCGGTCGCGCTGCCGGCACTGCCGTTCGATTTCGCCCGCTTGCCGCGCGTCACCATCAGTGCCTGCGGCAGTGCGTTCTATGCCGGCATGGTCGGCCGCTGGTGGTTCGAGGCGATCGCCCGTATCCAGGCCGACGCCGAGGTCGCCAGCGAGTTCCGCTATCGCGAGCCGCCGCTGGCCAGCGGCGGGCTCGGCATCCTGGTCAGCCAGTCGGGCGAAACCGCCGATACCATGGCGGCGCTGAAGTACATGCGCGAGCAGGGCCAGCACGTGCTGTCCGTCGTCAACGTGCCGGAAAGCAGCATGGCGCGCGCGTCCGACGCGGTGCTGGAGACGGTGGCCGGCCCGGAGGTCAGCGTGGCCAGCACCAAGGCGTTCACCGTACAGCTCGCGGTGCTCGCGTGTCTGGCGATCGCGGCGGCGCGGGCGCGCGGCGCGATTTCCGCGGCCGAGGAAGCGGCGATGACGGCGGCGCTGCTCGAGGTGCCGAGCCGCGCGGCGGACGTGCTGGACAAACACCAGGAGATCAGGGCCTTGGCGCAGCGCGTCGCGCAGGCGCGCGACGTGCTGTACCTCGGCCGCGGCAACTGTTATCCGATCGCGCTGGAAGGCGCACTGAAGCTGAAGGAGATCAGCTACATCCACGCCGAGGGCTACGCCGCGGGCGAGATGAAGCACGGTCCGATCGCGTTGATCGACAAGGATGTGCCGGTGATCTCCATCGTGCCGTCCGGACCGCTGTTCGAGAAGACGGCGTCGAACCTGCAGGAGGCGGCGGCACGCGGGGGGCAGGTGGTGGTGTTCAGCGATCAGGCGGGGGCGGCGAAGCTGTCCGGGATCGCGGCGGAGACGATCGTGCTGCCTGACGTCGATCCGTTCGTCGCGCCGATCCTGTACGCGATTCCGGTGCAGTTGCTGGCCTACCACGTTGCGGTGCTGAAGGGCACCGACGTGGACCAGCCGCGCAACCTGGCGAAGTCGGTCACGGTGGAGTAGGGACAGGGAGCGCGGCGAGCGTCTGCCGCAACAGTTCGAGGTCCTGCGGTCGCGACAGGCGATGATCGCCGTCCTTCACCAGTATCGTACGAACGTCCTGGCTGGTGAGCTGATCGGCGATTCGCAAGGCGAATTCCCACGGCACATCGGGATCGCACTGACCGTGCAGCACGCGCACCGGGCAATCGAGTGCAATGGGCTCGCTCAGCAGCAGGTGATTGCGCCCCTCCTCGATCAGCGCACGTGTGATCGGGTACGGGTCTCCGTACTGGCTGGGCACATGCAGCACGCCGTCGCGCATCAACGTGGCCCGCTGTTCGAAGCTCATCGCCTGCCACATCAGCAGTTCGGTGAAATCCGGGGCCGCGGCGATGCCGATCAGCCCGGCGACGCGTTCGGGCCGCGCGCGAGCGGCGAGCAGCGCGATCCAGCCGCCCATCGACGAGCCCACCAGGGCCAACGGCCCCTCGGTCACCTGGTCGATGACCGCCAGGGCGTCCTCGGCCCAGCGGCCGATCGTGCCATCCTCGAACCGCCCACCGCTCGCGCCGTGGCCGGAGTAGTCGAACCGCAGCATCGCCTGGCCGCGCGCGGCGCAGAACGCGGCAAGCGCGGTCGCCTTGTCCCCGGTCATGTCGCTGCGGAACCCTGGCAGGAACACCACCGTCGGGCTCCAACCCTCGTCGCGCGCCCAGGCCAGTTCCACACCGTCGCCACGGTCTAGCCGTCCGGTTGTTGCCATGTCAGATCCCGAAGAACAGCCAATCCAGCGCGCGCGTGATATCGGCCCGGTGGCCCGCGATTGAACCCACCGGCTGACGGAGGTGGCGTGCCGGGAGCACCCCTATGAGGCGCATCATTACAACGTACTCCCGGCCATCGTACGGTACCAGCGGCAACGCGCGCGACCGCGGGGGTGCGTTGGTGACAGTCGCGGCTAATGGAGCCACGATTCGGGTGTCAGCCTCGACAACGTCCGCCTGCAGCACCACAATGAACGGATAGACCGACCTGCCGCGTCGGCTGGGATTGACGAACAGGTCATGCTGCATCGTCGCTTTCTTCGTCGGAATTGAACTGGTCAAACTCGGGGAACGGCAAGCCGAACTTCGCCACCAGTTCGTCGGTGAACCGCGCCGCCGCGCGGATCTCGTCGCGGATGCGTTCCTTCTCGATCGACTCGAACGCCTGGATCAGCGCCGCTTCCGCGGTCCGTGAAATATTGATGCCAAGCGCCGATGCCTTGGCGACCAGGTCGGCGTTCAGCGTCACGCTGACCGTCTTGCGGCGCGCGTTCACGTCATATAGAGGCGTCCGCATGGGCTACATTCCACGGGCATTGATACCCTTGCACTATAGTCATGGGTGGTGATGCCGGCAACGTCACCGTGCTCCAGGTCCTGCCGTCCCTGGTCACCGGCGGCGTCGAACGCGGAACGATCGAGATTGCCCAGGCGATTGCGCGGATGGGATGGACCACGCTGGTGGCGAGTTCCGGCGGGCGACTGGTGCCGGCGGTGGAAAGAGCCGGCGGGCGCCACATCGCGCTGCCGCTCGCCTGCCGCGACCCGCTGACCATCTGGCGCAACGCGGCGCGGCTGGCCCGGCTGATCCGCTCGGAGGGGGTGGACATCGTGCATGCGCGCTCCCGGGCGCCTGGGTGGTCGGCCTGGCTCGCCTGCCAGCGCACGAAGACGCATTTCGTCACTACGTACCATGGCGCCTACGCCGAGGACCTCCCCTTCAAGCGGCGTTACAATGCGGTGATGGTCAAGGGCGAGCGGGTGATCGCGGCCAGCCGGTTCATCGCCGAGCTGATCGTGCGCCAGCACCAGACGGACGCGGGCCGGATTCGCGTGATCCCCCGCGGCGTGGACCCTGTGACGTTCGATCCCCGGGCGGTCGGCGGCGACCGCATGATGCGGCTCGCGCAGTCGTGGCGATTGCCGGAGGGCGCCACGGTGGCGCTGTTGCCGGGGCGGCTGACGCACTGGAAAGGCCAGGGGGTGTTGATCGAGGCGCTGGCACAGATGGGCCGGCAGGACATTTTTGGCGTGCTCGTGGGTTCCGATCAGGGACGCGACCGGTATTCGACCGGGCTGATCCGGCGCGCGCAGCAGCTCGGGGTGGCGGATCGGCTGCGCCTGGCCGGGCAGTGCGACGATATGCCGGCGGCGCTGATGTTGGCGGATGTGGTGGTGCATGCGTCGGTCGCGCCGGAGGCGTTCGGACGGGTGGTGATCGAGGCACAGGCGATGGGCCGGCCGGTGATCGCATCCGATCTCGGGGGGCCCGTCGAGACCGTGCAGCAGGGCGTCAGCGGCTGGCGCGTGCCGCCTGGCGACGCACCCGCCCTGGCATCGGCCATCGAGAGGGTGCTGGCATTGCCGCCGGCGGATCGTGCCGCGGTCGGAGAACGGGCGCGTAGGGCGGTGCTCGCCGGCTACACCGTCGGCACGATGCAGGCGGCGACCCTCGACGTTTACCGGGAAGTCATGGGTCTTGCGTAGCAGAGGCGGCATCGCCATAGACAGCCGTTCCGATTGAGGAGGAAGACCGACCGATGCCCGCCATCACCCTGCCCGACCGATCCGTGCGCCGCTTCGACGCGCCGGTGACGGGCACGACGGTGGCCGAGGCGATCGGTGCTGGCCTGGCTCGCGCGGCCCTGGCGATGAAGCTGGACGGCAGGCTGGTCGATCTGGCGACCGAGATCGACCACGATGCCGATGTGGTGTTCGTCACCCGCCGCGATCCCGAGGCATTGGAGCTGATCCGTCACGACGCGGCGCATGTCCTGGCTGAAGCGGTGCAGGAGCTGTATCCGGGCACCCAGGTCACCATCGGCCCGGCGATCGCCGACGGCTTCTATTACGACTTTGCCCGCGACCAGCCGTTCACCCCGGAGGATTTTCCGCCGATCGAGGCCAGGATGCGCGAGATCGTCGCGCGGGGGGAAAAGTTCGTCCGCGAGGTGATCGACCGCGACGAGGCGATCCGCCTGTTCGAGGACAAGGGGGAAAGATACAAGGCCGAGATCGTCCAGGACCTGCCGCGCGACGAGACCATCACGCTGTACCGGCAGGGCCACTGGGTCGATCTCTGCCGCGGTCCGCATATGCGCTCCACCGCCGATGTCGGGGGGGCGTTCAAGCTGATGAAGGTGGCCGGTGCGTATTGGCGCGGCGATCACCGCAACGCCATGCTGAGCCGCATTTACGGCACCGCCTGGCGCGACCAGAAGGAACTCGACGCCCACCTGCATATGCTGGAGGAGGCGGAGCGGCGGGACCATCGCCGGATCGGCAAGGAGATGGACCTGTTCCATTTCCAGGAGGAGGCCGCCGGCAGCGTGTTCTGGCACCCGAAGGGCTGGAAGCTGTACCGCACGGCCGAGGCCTATATGCGGCGGCGGCTCGATCGAGACGGCTATCTCGAGGTGAAGACGCCGCAGTTGCTGGATCGCTCGTTCTGGGAGCAGTCGGGCCACTGGAGCCACTACCGCGAGAACATGTTCATCGCCCGCATCGAGGACGAGGACAAGATGCTGGCGGTCAAGCCGATGAACTGCCCCTGCCACGTGCAGATCTTCAAGCAGGGTGTGCGCTCCTACCGCGAACTGCCGCTTCGGCTCGCCGAGTTCGGCTCCTGCCATCGCTACGAGCCGTCCGGCGCGCTGCTCGGATTGATGCGGGTCCGCGCCTTCACCCAGGACGATGCGCACATCTTCTGCACCGAGCAGCAGATCGCCGGCGAGGGGGCCCGGTTCGTCCGTCTGCTGTCCTCGGTCTATCGCGACTTCGGCTTCCCCGAGTTCGTGGTCAAGTTCTCCGATCGCCCGCCGGTGCGGATCGGCAGCGACGCGCAGTGGGACCAGGCGGAAGCGGCGCTGCGGCAGGCCTGCGTCAGCGCCGGGGTGGAGCCGGTGCTGAACCCGGGCGACGGCGCCTTCTACGGCCCCAAGCTCGACTTTGTGCTGCACGATGCGATCGGCCGCCCGTGGCAGTGCGGCACCTTCCAGGTGGACATGCAACTCCCTGGCCGGTTCGACGCCGAGTACGTGGCATCCGACAGCAGCCGCCGGACGCCGGTCATGCTGCACCGCGCCATCCTGGGCAGCTTCGAGCGCTTCCTTGGCGTGCTGATCGAGCACTATGCCGGGCGCTTCCCGCTCTGGCTCGCCCCGGTGCAGGCGGTGGTGGCGACCATCGTGTCCGACGCCGATGCCTACGCCGAGGAGGTTGCGCTGGCGATGCGCCAAGCGGGGCTGACGGCCGAACTCGACCTCTCCAACCAGAAAATCAACGCCAAGGTGCGTGAGCATAGCCTGGCCCACGTTCCGGTGCTGGCGGTGGTGGGGCGGAAGGAAGTCGAGACCGGGACCGTGGCGCTGCGCCGGCTGGGCGGTTCGACCCAGGAGGTGCTGCCGTTCGAGGCGGCGGTGCGCCAGCTTGCGGACGAGGCAACGCCACCCGATCTGAAGTCCTAGCGGCTGAAGCCCGGCCATCGGCCCAAAGCCCTGCTTGATCCGCGACGGAAGTATCGGTCAAGATCAACACTGCAGACCCTTAACCAGGACAGGAGAAGACCATACCCAGAGGACCATTGCCCGCTCCGCCCACCCGCGACGGGCCACGCGTGAACGAGGAGATCCGAGCGCCGCAGGTGCGGCTGATCGATCAGGACGGCGAAATGCAGGGCGTCATGAGCGCCCGGGATGCCCTGTTCCGGGCACAACAGGCAGGGCTGGACCTGCTGGAGATCAGCCCCAACGCTTCGCCGCCGGTGGTAAAGATCCTCGACTTCGGCAAATACAAATACGAACAACAGAAGAAGAAGAACGAGGCCAAGAAAAAGCAGAAGGTCATCGAGATCAAGGAAATCAAGGTCCGGCCCAACATCGATGAGAACGACTACCAGGTGAAGCTGCGCGCCATGCGGTCCTTCATCGAGGAGGGCGACAAGGTCAAGGTTACCCTGCGCTTTCGCGGCCGTGAGATGGCGCACCAGGAAATCGGGGTGCGCGTGCTCGAGCGGATCAAGAACGAGATGGATCCGATGTCCAAGGTCGAGCAGATGCCGCGGATGGAAAACCGGCAGATGGTGATGGTGCTGACGCCCAGGTAGCGGAAGGTACACGGGCGGGCGATGGCGGTGATAGGCGAATCTCCCGTTACGCTGCCGCGCAGATCGGATGTCCCGGCCTGACGGGTGTCGGCGTTCGGCGTAGTTGACTTGATGGCAGCCGTTTCGGGACCTACATCGACCACATTGCCCGCGAGCAGCCGCGCAGGCAGTTCCTCGGCGGCGACCGCCGGCGGTCCGGGTTCGGAATCGTACGCAAATGGCACGCCTCTACCTGGACTACAATGCCAGCACGCCCATCGACCCGGAAGTGGTCGATGTCATGCGGCGGTTGCTGGTTGCCGACTACGGCAATCCTTCCAGTGGCCATTGGGCAGCGGCACCGGCCAAGGCTGCACTGGATACCGCGCGAGGTCAGGTCGCGGCGCTTCTCGGCTGCGAGCCTCACGAGATCGTCTTCACCAGCGGGGGCAGCGAGGCCAACAACCTTGCACTGAAAGGCTTGTGCATCGCGCCTCGCATCCGGCGCATGTCATCACGTCGATGATCGAGCATCCGGCGATACTGGAACCATGCCGGCACCTCGCCAGCCTCGGCGCGACGGTCACTTACGTCCCGGTTGATGGCATGGGGCTCGTCGATCCCGGCGACGTCCGCAGGGCTGTCACACGCGACACGACCCTGATCAGCGTCATGCACGCCAACAACGAGGTCGGCACCGTTCAGCCGATCGCAGAGATCGCGAAGATCGCCCGCGAGCACGGCATCCGCTTCCACACGGACGCCGCGCAGACAGTTGGCAAGATCGCCACGCATGTCGATCAACTGGGAGCCGATATGCTTTCGATCGCTGGACACAAAGCATACGCCCCGAAGGGGATCGGCGCGATCTATATCCGGCGCGGTCTGGCAATCGAACCTCTCATCCATGGCGCCGGGCACGAAGGCGGACGCCGCGCCGGCACCGAGAGTGCATTGCTGGCCGCGGCTCTGGGTAAAGCGTGCGAGGTCGCGCAGGCCTGGATCGGGATGCCCGAGATACGGGAGCTGCGCGATCTCCTTTGGGATCGGTTGCAGACAACGTTCGGCAACCAGGTCCTTCTCAACGGCCATCCCACACGCCGGCTGCCGAATACCCTCAATGTGTCGTTTGTCGGACGTATCGGCAGTGACATTCTCGCGGCGATACCCGATGTGGCGGCATCGACCGGGTCGGCCTGTCATGCCGGCCGCGTCACGCTGTCGCCAGTACTGCAGGCGATGAATGTCACACCCGAGGCCGGGATAGGCGCAATCCGGTTCAGCCTTGGCCGGCACACCACGGCAGATGAGGTGGACGAGCTATTGATCCAGCTTCGCCGCGCGCTTGCATGACCGTGCCGGCCGACCCGACTATTCGGCTGGGTTGCTTCGCGGCAGTGCGCCGCGACACTTCCGCGCTGCTGCGCCGCGACACTTCCGCGCGGCTGCGCCGCGACACTTCCGCGCGCAACAGCCGCTGACCGGCCGGCTTATGATCCGCCGCGTGTCGCTGCCACGTCTTGCACTGCTCCTTCTGTTGGCGGCCGGCATTATCTGGTTGCTGACGCATCGCGACTGGCTTCGGCCAGAGTCGATCGGGCCGGCAGTGCTCGCGCTCGGTATCTGGGCTCCGATAGCCTTTATCCTGATCTATGCAACTGCCACGGTCCTGTTTTTCTCCGGCGCGATTCTCAGTCTGTTGGGTGGCGCCTTGTTTGGCCCGGTTTGGGGCGCCGCGTGGAATTTGGCCGGTGCGACACTTGGGGCCGCGATCGCCTTTCTTCTGGCGCGTACCGTCGCGGGCGAGTGGGCGGCGCGGCGCATTGGCGGACGCTTGCAGCGCCTCATCGACGGCGTGACCGCCGAAGGCTGGCGATTTGTCGCCCTCATGCGTCTGGTGCCGCTCGTTCCCTTCAATTTGTTGAACTACGCACTCGGCCTGACCGGCATCTCGCTTTCGGCCTACATCGCGACCTCGGCGGTCTGCATGTTGCCCGGTGCGATCGCGTACACCTGGCTCGGCTACGCGGGCAGCTCGGTCGCAACCGGCGATACCGAGCCCCTGCGCTATGGCCTGCTCGGTCTTGGAGTCCTTGCCATGATCGCATTCCTTCCGCGGCTGTTTCGCCGATTTCGCACACAACAGCCCGAGTGGATTGAAACGGACGAATTGCAGCACCGGATCTCGGCGGGCGATCCCATGACGCTGATCGATGTCCGCCAGCCCGAGGAGTTCATCGCACCGCCGGGGCACCTGCCGGGCGCCATAAATATGCCGCTCGCCAGCCTGACCGGCCGGATGGCCGAGTTGGCCGTGGACAGGCATCCGATCGTTGTCGTTTGCAAGACCGATCGACGCTCGGCACGTGCCGCGGCAGAGTTGCTGGCTTCGGGTTGCAGGAATGTCGCGGTCCTGCGCGGTGGCACCGATGCCTGGCATCAGCGTGGGCTTGCACTGGAGTGATATAGCGACGGGTTATGATGCCTAACGGGGGCCGAAACGCTCCGGATCGCATCTGGCGGCGAGACAGACCTGGGCCGCTCTGCCCGGTCATCCGGTGCCGACGCTCGGACTTGAACCGAGGGCCTACTGATTACGAATCAGTTGCTCTACCGCTGAGCTACGTCGGCGTGCGGCGTCCTATAACCCTCTGGGTCCCGGTGAGGCAACTCTGGCACTGGGCCGCGGCTTCGCACCTTGTCTGCGGAATGCCGATGATCGAGAATTCCGCGCCCGCAGGCGGAACTTGCCGGCCGGGCTGGGTCGCCACGCGAGTGAGTTCAATGCACTTGAGCGAGGTTCGGTGGATCGATCCCTGTGTTGCCGATAGCCGTGCCGCTCCTATAAGGTGGCCATCTCTGGAGAGGTGCCGGAGTGGTCGATCGGGGCGGTCTCGAAAACCGTTGTACCCCTTGCGGGTACCGAGGGTTCGAATCCCTCCCTCTCCGCCAGGAATCAGTGCGCCGAGCTCCGCCCTTCCGACAGCAGGTTCTGAAAGGCGTGGAATTCTTGGGGCTTTACCATCATCCGGCTTCGCGTCAGCGCTGTTCGAACTTGCGGGCGATCGTTGATGCGATCCGTGAAGCCGAGGCCTGCGACGCGACGCAATTGTTGCATCGCAACCGCACCGATGCCTCGCGGGTCGCAATCGCTTACGCGCCCGCCGTGACCTCGCGCCCCATAGCGCCAACCACAAAGATGCAGATTACCCTCTCACGGACGGCATGGTGGTCGGCGACGAGAAGGGCTTGGTTGCATCGTTCACAAACATGACCAGGGCGCTGAGGTCGCGGGTACCGCTGCTGGACACCTGCATCGGCGTGTTGGGCGGATGCCCGGGCATGGACTGACCAGCCGCGACACGGTGCACGCCCTCCGGCGTCTTCTGGGTGAGTTCACCGCTCAGCACGTAAAAGGTTTCCGACCCCGGATGCGTGTGCACCGGTGTGATAGCGCCCGGCGGGCCGCCGGACCGGACGACGCGCAAGAGGTATTCCGGGGCGGTAATCGACGGCACGGGCCCTATCTCAGCCACCTTGCTGCCGCCGGGCGAGGACCCGCCGGGCGGCCCGAGCGTGAAAAGCCACGCCTTGCCATCGACTTCAGCGGTGAGCGCGGTCGGGCTTGCAGCGGCTTGTGCCTTGGCGAGAGTTGGGAAAATATCGATGCGCCAGAACAATGGGCCGGGCGGTAGCTGCGAGACCTTCTTTTCTGCCACCGGCGTGATATCGAATTTCTGGGCCTGGGCCGCCGTCGACAGCAGCAAACCCACTGTTACCCATACGAAAAATGAGCATCGCAAAGCCGGCGGGAGACGCATCATTTTGCCTCGTCCTTCTTCTTCCTGGAACGTGAGGCAAACCTGACACTTGAGGCTCCGCCGGACGAGTTAAGATATTTCCATCAAATCTCACGGTCGCGCGAAGCGGCGCGGTTGAGTGCCGGCGGGTGTCGAGGGCTATGGGAGTGCGGGGTACCGCGGCCTTGAACGGATCAAGAGTATGGACCGTGGCGGCTCCGTGGGGGCAATCAGCTCAGCACTGGACGAATCGAATTCAACGCGTCGCGCAACGTATCGAATTGCCGGACCCGGCTAGGTGGCTCGATGGAGATCACCAGCCAGCACAGTGAGTCAGCCGGAGCATGAATGACGTGGCTCGGTCGGTTGCCGGGTCCCGTGGCGATCACCACCCGGCCAAACAGATTGGGATCGTCGGATCGCCGCTCGCTCACATACGCCGTCGGCACATCGCCGGCGCGCCCCAGCCACTCATCGACCAGCGCGCGTTCGGCTGGTCCGAGCGTTCGCGGCGGAAACGTCAGCAGGATGTCGGCAGGGGTCTTCGGCATTACGCCGGTTCTGCAACGGAGGACACTTCAGCTTGGTTTCGGCTGCGGGGACCTGCCTTCCGCAGGGAACCCGCAGTGCGCCACTTGCCAGCGTCGCTGCGTCATGGTCCAAGCCCCCGGAACCAGGGCCGGGGCAGGGCTTCGGACCGCGTATTGCCCGGAACCCGCATGCCAGCTGACCCGCCCGATCCTGCCAGCAACCCCGCCCTGGCCGCCGAGCGCGTGCTGATTCTGGATTTCGGCAGCCAGGTCACCCAGCTCATCGCGCGGCGGCTCCGCGAATCCGGCGTGTATTGCGAAATCTGGCCGTTCAATGCCGATCCGCAGCGCATTCGCCGCTGGCGGCCCCGCGGCATTATCCTCTCCGGCGGGCCCGCCAGCCTGACCGAGGGCGCATCCCCTCGCGCGCCGCAATCCGTGTTCGAGGCGGGGGTGCCGGTGCTGGGGATCTGCTACGGCATGCAGGCAATGTGCGACCAGCTGGGCGGAGAGGTGCAGGGTTCCGATCATCGCGAGTTCGGCCGGGCCTTCGTCGATCTGATCGAGGATTGCGTGCTGTTCCAGGGTGTCTGGCACAAGGGCGGGCGCGAGCAGGTGTGGATGAGCCATGGCGACCGGGTCACCCGCCTGCCCCCAGGGTTCCGTCCCGTGGCGATCAGCGAGGGCGCGCCATTCGCTGCGATCGCCGATGACTCCCGGCGCTTCTACGGGCTGCTGTTCCATCCCGAGGTGGTGCACACGCCGCATGGTGCGGCGCTGCTGCGCAACTTCACCCACGGCGTGCTGGGTCTGTCAGGCACCTGGACCATGGCAGGGTTCCGCGCCGCGGAAATCGCCCGCATCCGCGCCGAGGTCGGCGAGGGGCGGGTGATCTGCGGTCTGTCGGGCGGCGTCGACTCGTCGGTCGCCGCGGTGCTGATCCATGAGGCGATCGGCGATCAGCTCACCTGCATCTTCGTCGACCATGGCCTGCTGCGGCAGGGCGAGGCGCGCGAGGTTGTCAGCACCTTTCGCGACCGGTTCAACATTCGCCTGGTACATTGCGATGCGTCGGAGCTGTTCCTCGGCGCGCTGGAGGGCGTCACCGACCCCGAGCAGAAGCGCAAGACCATCGGACGGCTGTTCATCGACGTGTTCGAGGAGGAGGCGCGCAAGCTCGGTGGCGCCGACTGGCTGGCGCAGGGCACCCTCTATCCCGACGTGATCGAGAGCGTCAGTTTCGCGGGCGGCCCATCGGTGACCATCAAGTCGCACCACAACGTCGGCGGCCTGCCGCAGCGGATGCGGATGAAGCTGGTCGAGCCCCTGCGCGAACTGTTCAAGGACGAGGTGCGCGCGCTGGGGCGGGAACTGGGGCTACCCGAGAGCATCGTCGGCCGGCATCCGTTCCCCGGGCCAGGGCTGGCAATTCGCATTCCGGGCGAGATCACCCGGGACAAACTCGCATTGCTGCGCAAGGCCGACGCGATCTTCCTGGAGGAGATTCGCGCCGCGGGACTGTACGACGCGATCTGGCAGGCGTTCGCCGTGCTATTGCCGGTGCGGACCGTGGGGGTGATGGGGGATGGGCGCACCTACGACCATGCCTGCGCCTTGCGCGCGGTGACCTCCACCGACGGCATGACGGCGGACGTGTATCCGTTCGACGCGTCGTTCCTGATCCGCGTGGCCGGGCGGATCGTCAACGAGGTGCGCGGCATCAACCGCGTGACCTACGACGTAACCAGCAAACCGCCGGGGACGATCGAGTGGGAATGAGGGGTGTGGGATACCCTGGAGGGCTTTGGAGGGGAATAGCGTGGGGAAAATAGAGGGTTATGGGATGGCTCATTGATCATTCGCCCTCCATTGTCTCGCTGTGCCGTTGTGTATCCAGATCATTGGTTTGACGGGAGTCGACATTCGCGGCGGGGATCAAGCCGCCTCATTTGACGGTTTTTCCCACGGTTTGATCAGAAGTCGCAACATGCGGCGGAGAAAAGACCGCCAGGAATTGTGATCGATCTGACGGTATTTTTCTGAGGTCGGCTGCCCGAGGCGAGCACCGCCGCCCTTCACGGAATCTTTGAGAAAATGCGAGTTATCGTAGCTTTGGCTACGATTCACGCACCAAATCCAAATTCGGCACTGGCTCAGGAAAACGCTGGACCTGCCCCGGTTTCGTGGAGAGATGAGAGCTTGGGATCACGCTATGTAATTGACGACATGCTGTCCTCCTGCTTGGTGGCATTCTTTGGTTCGGCCCCCGGCGGAGCCATTCTTCCGTGCCGACCCGCGCAGTGTCGCGGCTGGCGCGCGCAGCGGCGGTCAAGGACGGCCGCGTCCTGCGGCCGCCCGCAGGGCTTGTCCGTGACGGCCGCGAGCACGGCGGCAGGCTGATGTGCGTCGGGAACGACAGCGGCTGCCTGATCTCGGCGCTCGTAGTCGATCGGCGAAAGATAGCCGATCGATGAGTGGCGGCGCCATCCTTGCCGATCCGCCGTGGCCGGGCCAGCGCTGCGTTGCTTGCGCATGTGCTGACCGCGAAGTTCTGCGATCACCTGCCGCTGTATCGTCAGAGCGACATCTATGCTCGCGCCGGCGTCACGCTGGAATGCTCGACGTTGGCCGATTGGCCAGGTCTTCGCTTTGCTGCGTCCGTTGATCGACGCGCTGGAGCGGCATGTCATGGCAGGGGGCCGCCTCTATGCCGACGATGCAACCGTGCCGGTGCGGGCTCCGGGCACTGGCAAGACCAAGACGGGACGGCCGTGGGCCTACCTGCGTGACGAGCGGCCCCATGGCGGCACCGGTCCGCCGGCGGTGCGCGATCCGCTACGCACTGTCCGCTGGCCCGCGCTCACCCGCTATCTCGATGACGGCACAGTGGCGATCGACAACAACGCCGTCGAACGTGCCATCAGGCCGCTCGTGCTGGGACGGAAGAACTGGCTCTTCGCCGGTTCAGACCAAGGCGGCGAGCATGCTGCTGCGGTCTACAGCCTGATCGAGGTTGCGAAACTGAATGGTCTCGACCCGGGAGCGTACCTGCACGCTGTGCTCGACTGCATCGCCGATCATCCGGTGAACCGCGTCGCAGAGCTCTTGCCCTGGAACATTTGCATCGAACCACTCCAGGCAGCCGCCTGATCCAACACACAGCCACCCAATCGCGCGTCCCTCGCCGGACGCTTACACTTCGCCTGTCAGAGATCATCCTGTTCCAGCGTCCTGCCCCGAAGTTCGTCGCATTCCGCGGCGCATCACCACGTCCAGTCGCTCCGAACTGTCGTAGCCGATCACCGTCATCGTGCCGCGGCAGTGGGGGCAGGTCGTGTTTCAGCTCTCGATCGACCGGCTGCTCCAAATCGGAACGAGCGCATGCGGACAATGCCGGCAAGAACGCGTTTTGCCGTTTCACGCGCCTGTCTTTAGGCGCGCCGCCTGTCCCTCGGCGCTGAGGACGGGATATGTCAGCTCAGTGTGATCAAGATACCGCCGCCTCCATCGGAAGCGGTATGGAACGTGCCTTTGCCGAGGCTCGCCGCCTGGAACTCGAGCGTTGCCCGCTGGTTGGCACTGTTCGAGATCTGCAGCAGCCCGGTCGAGGCGCTGTACAGCGTTGTCGCGCCAGCCGAACTGAACTGCCGGAGGTCGATCTTGCTTCCGCCACCGAAACCCTGCAGCTGCGGACCCGCATAGGAAGCCGAGCCCACCTGGCTGCCGAAGGCGAGCGGATTGTCGACTATCAGTTCGGCGGAGTTCAGGAACGCCATCCGCGTGTTGCTGCCGACGGCCGCAGCAACCTCCAGTGTCGAACCCGACGTGAGCTGAAAGAGGCCGCTGCTGCCCGGGTCGATGGCTGAGGACACATCGAGCGATCCCTGAACGCCGATCGTCCCATTGTCGGTTACCGTTGCCAGTGAACCGCTATTCAAGTTCCACGTACTGCCGGTGTCCACCACCAGCGTGTTGAAGTTGCTGAACGACCACGAGCCGTTCTGGCTGATAGTTCCAGACCCGCCCGACAATCCGCTGATAGATCCCGTGCCGCCGGCGAGTTCCAGCGAACTGGCCGCTGATCCGCCATTGACGATGCCGCTGAATACCGCGGTCGGGTCCACCACGAGCCTGTTGGCACCCGTGTTGGAGAAATGCACCGCCGCAGTCCGGCCGGAGATGGTTCCGGCATTTATGACGATGCCCGGCGCGTCCATATAGACGCCATAGTCGCCCGACAGGACCGCGCCACTGTTGTTCGTCACGGTGCCGCCGGCCTGCAGATAGACACCGGCTCCGCTCGAGCCGGCCGCGCTGACGGATCCTGAGTTGACGACCACCGACCGCGCACCGCTCGGCCCGTCAATCGCATCGACATTGGTGCCCGTGGAGGACACCTTGCCGGAGCTGGTGATGGTCAAGGGGCTGTCGCTCGAGGAGAAGGCCAGCGGTCCTGTCGTCGCACTGCTGATTGTCAGGCCGCCGCCGCCACTGCCGCCGCTACCGCCGCCCGCCGAGGCGATCTGGGCGGTGCTGTTGGCGGTCGCCTTGGCGGTGCCGGGTGCGTCGTCGGTCAGGGTGACGGCGACCGTATCGGTGCCCGCCGCCGCGTAAGTGTGCGAGCCGCTCACCGTGAACGTGCCATTCGAGCCGCTCACCGTACCGGCGGAGGTTGTCCCGTCGCCCCAGGCGATACTGGCGGTGAAGTCGCCTGCCCCGCTGGCCTTGTCGGCATCGGTGAACGTCGCCACTGCGATGTTGTTCAGCGCCTGCCCAGCAGTGCCGCTGATGCTCACAGCATGCGGCGTCAGTGCGTCGGCCTCGGCAGCCGTTACCGTACCGGTCGGGGTGACCGTCGCCTTGTCCGCCGTCCGGGTGATGGCAACCGACAGCGGAAAGCTCCCTTCGTCGGCGTAGGTATGGCCGCCAGTGACCGAGAATGATCCATTGCTGCCGCCGACCGTGCCGGCCGACGTCGTGCCGTCGCCCCAGGTGATGCTGGCGGTGAACCCCGCGGCAGTGTCCGCCGTGTTGCTGTCAGTGAATGTCGCAACCTTCGTGGAACCCGGCAGCGCCGTGCCCTCCGTTGCGCTGGTCAATTGCACCTTGCCCGAAAGGCCCCCCGTCGCCGAGGCGATCTGGGCGGTGCTGTTGGCGGTCGCCTTGGCGGTGCCGGGTGCGTCGTCGGCCAGCGTCACGGCGACCGCGTCGGTGCCCGCAGCGGCATAGGTGTGCGAGCCGCTCACCGTGAACGTGCCATTCGAGCCACTGACCGTCCCGGCGGAGGTTGTCCCGTCGCCCCAGGCGATACTGGCGGTGAAGTCGCCTGCCCCGCTGGCCTTGTCGGCATCGGTGAACGTCGCCACCGTGACGTTGTTCAGTGGCTGGCCAGCGGTGCCGATGATGCTCACAGCATGCGGCGTCAGGATATCCGCCTCGGCCACCGCGATCGTGCCTGCCGGCGCGATCGAGGCTTTATCAGCGGTCCGCGTGATGGTGACCGAGAAGGGCAAGCTGCCCTCGTCGGCGTAGGTGTGGCCGCCCGAGACCGAGAACGAGCCGTTGCTCCCGCTGATCGTGCCGGCCGACGTCGTGCCGTCACCCCAGGTGATGATGGCGGTGAAAGCGGCGGCGGTGTCGGCAGTGTTCGTGTCCGTGAACGTCGCGACCTTGGTGGAACCCGGCAGCGCCGTACCCTCGGTGGCGCTGCTCAACTGCACCTTGCTGCTCAGTGGCGAAATAGCCGCGCCGAACATCCCAGTGATCGGTGCCGCCGTCGCGGCGTTGTTCGGTGCGGTGACGCCAGCGGCCGCCGCGATCGTGGCGAGCGTGTCGTAGTGGTTGTACGTGGTGGCATAGTTTCCGGGGCTAACGCCGGCACCGTAGAGAATCGCCGGCACCTGGTTGTTCTGCGCGCCGTCGTCCTCGTCCCAGACCACCATGAGCAGGGAATTGTTGGACTTGGCCCATTGCGCATAGGCGTTGATGTTGTTCTGTAGCCACGTATCGCCCTGGCCGATCGTTCCGTTGTGCATGTCATCGTTCACGCCGGGAATGACGAACGAGACCGTGGGCAGGCTGGCGAAATTGCTGCTGGACGGAAAGGTGCTGAAGTCCTTCTCGACCGAGAAACCTTCTGGGAAGGATTCCCAAGGATTGTGATCGTATGAGCTGCCGTTGCTCTCGACGTATCCGGTGAAGGTCTTCCCGGCTGCCTGCAAAACTGTTGCAAGAGTTGGGTCGGGCTCACTGTAGTGATTGTCGTCGGATATGCCGAAGGTGTTGCCCGCATAGATGCCGAAGTAATTCGGTTCGCTCGGATGCGTGAGCGCGGAGTAATTCGTGAGCAGAGCACCACCAGCCGCGAGCGTGCCGTTGATGTAGGGTGCCGCGGAATTGCCGATGATCTCGTTGAACGAGTGGTTCTCCTCCATCACGACGACCACGTGCGAGTAGGACGGCACGCCGCCGGGTGGGGGGGGCGGCGGAGGCGATCCGCCGGAGACTGTCGCCGTGCTGTTGGCGGTCGCGGTCGCCGAGCCCGGCGCTTTGTCGGTCAGGGTTACAGCGACCGCATCGGTGCCCGCAGCGGCATAGGTGTGCGAGCCGCTCACCGTGAACGTGCCATTCGAGCCACTGACCGTCCCGGCGGAGGTTGTCCCGTCGCCCCAGGCGATACTGGCGGTGAAGCCGCCTGCCCCGCTTGCCTTGTCGGCATCGGTGAACGTCGCGACGGTGACGTTGTTCAGCGCCTTGCCGGCGGTCGCGGTGATGGTTGCGGCATGCGGTGTCAGCGTGTCCGCCTCGGCCACCGCAATCGTGCCTGTCGGCATGATCGACGTCTTGTCGGCAGTCCGCGTGATGGTGGCGGACAGTGGAAAGCTTCCCTCGTCGGCGTAGGTATGGCCGGCCGAAACCGAGAACGAGCCGTTGCTGCCGGTGACCGTGCCGGCCGACGTTGTACCGTCGCCCCAGGTGATGGTGGCGGTGAAGCCCGCGGCGGTATCGGCGGTGTTGCTGTCGGTGAACGTCGCGACCGTAGTGGACCCGGATATCGCGGCCCCCTCGGTCGCCTTGCTCAATTGCAGCTTGCCCGAAAGCGCGCTGCCCGCCGCGCCAATCTGGGCGGTGCTGTTGGCGGTCGCTGAGGCGTTGCCCGGCGCATTCTCGGTCAATGTGACGGCGACCTTGTCGGTGCCAGCCGCGGAGTAGGTATGCGTGCCGCTCACCGTGAAGGAGCCGTTGGAGCCGCTGACGCCACCGGCGGAGGTCGTGCCGTCGCCCCAGTTGATCGCCGCGGTAAAGCCGCTTGCGGTCAACGACTTGTTGCTGTCGGCGAACGTCGCGACTGCGACGTTGTTCAGCGGCTGACCCGCGGTGCCGCTGATCGCAACCGCGCTTGGGGTCAGAACGTCGGACGATCCGGACGATGTTCCCGCGTTGTTGGCTGCGAACACCGATTGCAAAGCCGGATCGTTGGCGAGAGCCGTGTCATTGTTCTGCACACCCCAACTGTAAGCCACGTCGAACGCGGCATTCGGCACATATTGCGCCCAGGTTGACAGGATTGTCTGTTCCTGAGCGGCCGTCGGAGCG
>DATBKQ010000374.1:0-6800 GCA_036555825.1 Acetobacteraceae bacterium
GTCATCTTGATGTGCAGCTTGCCCTTGCCCTGTTCCAGGTCCGCGAGCAGGTTGTTCAACCCCTTCAGCAGGTTCTCGCCGCCGGTCTCGGCGGTCTTGCGCAGCACCTCGGGGTTGGTGAGCAGGAAGTTCGACGGGCTCATCGCGTCGACGAACTGACGGGCGTAGAAATCCACCTTCTGCGCGGTCTTCGGATCCAGCCCGTCCACCTGGCGCACCACGTCCTGTACATAGCGGGCCGACAGCAGATATGATTGGCGGATGAAGTCGAAGACCTCGTTCTCCCGCCAGGCATCGTCCTTGAACCGGCGGTCGGTCGCCGGCGAGTCGATCACCGGCTCGGCTTCCATGCCGATGACCCGGCGCGCGGTGTTCTGCCAAAGCGTCAGGTAGTCCTGCCAGAAGCCCAGCCCGGCGGCGACCAGCCGGGCCGGATTGGCCATCAGCCGGGTGGTCATCTCCATGAATGCGCTGGCGATGTTGAGCGGGTCGGGCGCGTGCTCCTCGTTGGCCTGCCGCTTCAGCCACTCGCTCACAATTCGCTGCGAGCGCTCGGCGATGTCGGCCATCGAGCGACCGATCTCCGCGGGATCGGGCAGCTTGAACCCGGGCGGCTCGGTCTTGGTCGTGTCGGCCATGCGCGTCCTTTCCGTCGGCACTGCCACCAGCTACATCAGGCCCCAGCCTGGAGTGGATTCGGCGATGCTGTTCAGCAGAAATGGTGGGCAACCTAGGGGGGTGAAGGGGCGGGTTCAAGTTGGTTACCCCCTCGCGTCACTGCCGGCGCTGCTGCTCTCGGCATGCTCCTCGTTGCCTGGGTCGATGAACCCGGTGAGCTGGTGGCATGACCTGGAGGGCGGCAAGATCGCCGAGGAGCGGCCGCCGCCACCTGGTGCCGACCAGCCCTATCCCAATCTGGCCTCCGTGCCACCCAAGCCGGCCGCACCGGACCGTGCGGCGCTGGCCAACATCGCCAGCGCTCTGGTGGCGGACCGCACCAACGCGCAGCATGTCGCCGCGGCGGCGCCCATCGCGGACCCGTCCTCGCCCAGCGCATCGCCTGAGCTGTTCGGCAAGGGCACTGTCCCGCCGCCCGCACCCCCGCCGCCGCCCGGCAGCCAGCAGGCGAGCGCCACGATGCCGGCAGTGGAAGCGCCACCGGCGCCAGCCGCCCCGCCGGGGCAAGCCGACCAGCCGGCGAGCCGTAGCGAGACGCCGCCTCCGCCGGCCAAGGCACCGGTCGGCGATGTGCAGAGCACGCCGATTGCGCCGCCCGGGGCGACCGCCCAGCCTGCCGCTCAGGCGGCCGCGCCGCCGTCGCTGCCGGCTGCGCCGCCCCCGCCACCAAGCCTGCCGGGCATCGCAGGCACCCCGCCGGCGACGGCCACGGCCGCCGCACCATCTCCGCCCGGCGCCGCCCCCGCCGCGCCGCCGGCATCTCCACCGGCGGCTCCGTCGCAGGTCAGTGTGACATTCGTGAACGGCTCCGCCGAGTTGCCGTCGTTCGCTGCCGATACGCTGAAGCAGCTGGCGGGGCGGCGCGGCAACGGGGTGATCGCGGTCACCGGCTACGGCGACGCGGCCTCGGACGATCCGGACGCCCAGTCCGCGGCGCTGGCGCTTGGCCTGTCGCGTGCGAAGGCGATGGCGACGGCGCTTACCCGGGCCGGCGTGCCAGCCTCCGCCGTGCAGGTGGACGCCGAGGCGATCGGCCGCGGCGGCACCGCGCGCCTGGTACAGTAAGCGCCTTTCGCCCGAGGTCCCGCATGAGCTCCGATTCGTCCGGCGAGTTCCACCGCATCCGCCGCCTGCCACCCTATGTGTTCGCCGAGGTCAACGCCGCGAAGGCCACGGCGCGCGGCGCCGGCGAGGACATCATCGACCTGGGCATGGGCAACCCCGATAGTCCGACGCCGCCGCACATCGTCGCCAAGCTGGTCGAGGCGGTGCAGGACCCGCGCACCCACCGTTATTCGGTGAGCAAGGGCATTCCCGGGCTGCGACGGGCGCTGGCGGCGTATTACCGGCGCCGGTTCGACGTGGCGCTGGACCCGGAGACCGAGGTGATTGTCACGCTGGGGTCGAAGGAGGGGCTGGCCAACCTGGCGTCCGCGATCACCTCGCCGGGCGATACGATCCTGGTGCCGAACCCGTCCTATCCGATCCACCAGTTCGGCTTCATCATCGCGGGTGCCGCGGTGCGCTCGGTTCCGGCGACGCCGGACGAGGCGATGCTGCGGGCGCTGGACCGCGCGGTGCGGCACTCGGTGCCGAAGCCGACCGCGCTGATCGTCAACTTTCCCTCCAATCCGACGGCGTATCTGGCGGACCTGGATTTTTACCGCGAGATCGTCGCGTTCGCGCGCCGGCACGAGATCTGGATCCTCTCGGACCTGGCCTATGCGGAAATCTACTTCGGCGAGCGGGCGCCGGCGTCGCTGTTGCAGGTGCCGGGGGCCAGGGACATCGCGGTGGAGTTCACCAGCCTGTCGAAGACCTATTCGATGCCGGGCTGGCGGATGGGGTTCGCCGCCGGCAACCCGCGGCTGATCAACGCGCTGACGCGGATGAAGTCGTATCTGGACTACGGCGCGTTCACCCCGATCCAGGTGGCCGCGGTGGCGGCGCTGCACGGGCCGCAGGACTGCGTTGCGCAGATTCGCGCGCTGTATCGCGAGCGGCGCGATGTGCTGATCCGCGGGCTCGCGACGGCGGGATGGGAAGTGCCGAGCCCGGAGGGGTCGATGTTCGCCTGGGCGCCGGTCCCGCCGCGCTTCGCCGGGCTGGGGAGTGTGGAGTTCTCCAAGCTGTTGCTGGCGCGGGCCAAGGTGGCGGTGTCGCCGGGCCTGGGGTTCGGCGAGCATGGCGAAGGGTATGTGCGGATTGCGCTGGTGGAGAACACGCACCGGCTGCGCCAGGCAGTGCGTAACATCCGCGCGTTCATGCAGGCGGGGAGCAACCAAATGGCGGTGGCGGCGGCGGCCGGGTGAGGTCAGGCCGCGGCAAGCGCCGCTTGCAGCGAGTGCCCGAGGTCGTTCAGCAGTTGATCCAGGGTGAATGGGCTGGTCTCAGGCGAGGCTAGCGGTTCTCGTCCGTCATACGTGGCCACCGAGATTTGCTCGCGCGCCGAGCGATAAAGCCGCTCCAGGTCGATCCTTTGGCACATCAAGGGCGCGAACCGCTGTGTCGCCTCAGCTTGGAAGGACACGATTTCCGCGCGCCAATGTCCGACCGACGGACTTTCCGGCCAGCAGTGCACCTTGAGCAGATGGACCAGCATGAGGCGCAGGTGACTCTGCACTGCGTTGAGCTGCGAGATGCCCACGTCCTCGATCTCCTCGACCACGTGCTCCCAGTCCACCTCGTTAACCCGCTCGCCGCGCGCGACGCGGCGCAGCAGACTGGCCTGGTGCTGTGACCAGGCGAGGATGTCGCGGTCGTAGAGATCGTCGGGCATGGCGCCGAGACTAGCAGATCGAGGCCAACCGCGCACGAACCCGGTGAGTGTGCGCGGAGCGTGACCGGCTTGACTTTCGTTCGCGCGCCGGGCGGTAAATGCGGCCCATGACCCATCCACTTTCTGTTGCCGTCGCCGGACTGGGTACCGTGGGCGGCGGCGTGCTCAGGCTGCTGCGCGACAATGCCGACGTGGTGTCGGCGCGGGCCGGGCGGCCGATCGCCGTCACCGCGGTGTCGGCGCGCGACCGCACGCGCGACCGTGGCGTGCCGCTGTCGGGGCTGCGCTGGTACGAGGATGCGGTGGCGCTCGCCGCCGATCCGGCGGTGGACGTGGTGGTGGAGGCGATCGGCGGGGCGGACGGGCCGGCGCTGCAACTCGTGCAGGCGGCGCTCGCCGCCGGCAAGCCGGTGGTCACCGCCAACAAGGCGATGCTCGCGGTGCACGGCGCGGCGCTGGCGCGCGAGGCGGAGGAGCGGCGCGTGCCGCTCGCGTTCGAGGCGGCGGTGGCGGGCGGCATCCCGGTGATCAAGGCGCTGCGCGAGGGGCTCGCCGCCAACCGCATCCTGCGCATCGCCGGCATCCTGAACGGCACCTGCAACTACATTCTGACGCAGATGCGCGAGCGCGGGCGCGAGTTCGCCGAGGTGCTGGCCGATGCGCAGAAACTGGGCTACGCCGAGGCCGACCCGTCGTTCGACATCGACGGAGTGGACGCGGCGCACAAGCTGGCAATCCTGGCCGCACTGGCGTTCGGCCGGCCGGTCGCCTTCGACGCGGTGCATGTCGAGGGCATTCGCACCATCTCGGCGCTGGATATCGCGTTCGCCGGCGAGCTGGGTTATCGCATCAAGCTGCTGGGGATCGCGCGCCGCTCCGACGGCGGTGTCGAGGCGCGGGTGCACCCCTGCATGGTGCCGGCCTCGGCGCCGATTGCGCGGGTGGATGGTGTATTCAACGCGGTGGTGGCGGAGGGCGACTTCGTCGGCCGCGTCATGCTGGAGGGGCGCGGCGCCGGGGCGGGGCCGACCGCATCGGCCGTGGTCGCCGACCTGATCGACATCGCGCGCAACCGCTTCACCCCGGTGTGGGGCGCGGGATCGGCGGAGCTGTCGAACGCGCCGTCGGTGCCGATGAGCGAGCATATCGGCGCCTATTATCTGCGGCTGATGGTGGTGGACCGGCCAGGGGTGATCGCCGAGGTCACCGCGGTGCTGCGCGACCTGGGCATCTCGCTGGAGTCGATGCTGCAGCGCGGGCGCGCACCGGGCGAGGCGGTGCCGGTGGTGCTGGTGACGCACGAGACGCAGGAGGCGGCGATGCGCGAGGCGCTGACGCGCATCGCAGCGCTCGATGCGGTGCTGGAGGCACCGACGCTGATCCGCATCGAGCCGGAGTGATTCGCTAAAGCATGATGAGGTCAGGTTTACCTCATCATGCTTTAGCTTTCTTTCGCTGAGCGCGTGATTCAGACCTCCGACGATTCCGCCTCTGGTCATCACGCGCTAAACCTTTGTTAACCAATTGGCTGCATGGCGCGACGACCACCGCGCGCCGAGGCCGCCATGGGTTGCAGAGCCGTTCGCCGCCTGCTGGCCTGCCTCGTGCTGGTCGGCGGTTTCGTCGGTACCCAACCCGGGTTGGCGCAGAGCCTCGCCACCTCGCCGCCGTCCTGTTGCAGCCTCGGCGCCGACCTCTTCGCCAATCCACCTTTTGCGAATGTGGCCACCAGCACCCAAGCCACCGTCAGCCTGACGAACCAGCCCGCCGTCCAGATCATCAACGGGAACGTCATCGGCTCCAATCCGGCGGTCAACAACACGCCGACCTTGAACGTCACCATCAATCCGAACGCGTTCGGCGCCGTTGGTCCGCCATACGCGGTCGGCGTGTTCGGCCACGGCGCGGTCGATATGGTCGATGGCGGCGAGAATGCGGCGCAGGCGTTGTGGGCGATCGGTCCCACGCTGAGCATCGGCAACAACGCGAGCGTCTCGCTCACCTCGCCCGGGCCGGTGCCGCTTGGCTACCCGTTCACCGACACGACGCCCTTCCTTCTCGCCAGCACGCTGTTGGCGGCGTCCTCTGGCGCGGACGGCTTCTTCCAGACGGCGCGCAAGACACCTGCGAACAGCTCGGTCTACAACGGCGCCACCGGCGGCTCGGTCGCGATCACCAATAGCGGTTCGATCACCGTCAGCGCCACCGCAGTCAGCGGCTTCATCAACACGCCCTGGGACCCCTACGCGAGCGCGGTCGCCGCGGTGAGCGCCGGCGGCAACGGCGTGGGCGGCAAGACCAACGACAACGACATCGGCGGCAACGGCGGCAACGGCGGTACCATCGCGGTCACCACGCTTCCGGGTTCGCAGATCACCATACAGGGCGCGGGCGCCGGCGCCGCACCACTCAACGGCATCACCGCCTACTCGCAAGGCGGCGGGTCCGGCTGCGACTGCCACGGCGACGTGGCCAACCTGCATGGCGCGTCCGGCAGCGGCGGCAGCGTCACCGTGACCCACAACGGCGGCATCGCGAGCGCGGCCAGCAACAGCATCGGCATCAGCGCGGTTTCGATCGGCGGCGATGGCGGCCTCTCGACCGGCCACGGGGTGGGCGCCGCGCCCGGCACGTCCGGTCCCGGCGGCGCCGTCCAGGTCACGCTGAACAGCGGCGCATCGATCAACCTGACCGGCGGCGACAGCATCGGCGTGCTCGCGGCTAGTTCGGTCGGGCCGTCAGCGCAGTCCAACACCTCCAACAGCGGCGGGCCGGTCACCGTCACCATCAATCCCGGCGCCACTATCGCCGCGTCCGGCGGCGGCGCGTTCAACATCGGCGTCGCGGCGATCAGCACCGGCAGCCCGGACATCCTGCAGCCCTTCACGCAGAGCAGCGTCAACGCCAACGGCAGCGGCTTCAGCGGCGCGGTCAACGTCACCAACAACGGCACGATCAGCACCAACGGCGCGCTGGCGATCGGCGTGGCCGCGCTCAGCCTCGGCGGTTCCGGCGTGTTCACCACCGCGAGCAGCGCGGGCACGAGTGCCCTCGGCAATGCCGGTTCGTACAGCAACGGCGGCGGCACGGTGAGCGTGAGCAACACGGGCAGCATCACCACCAATGGCGGGTCGGCCTTCGGCATCCTGGCGGCCAGCAACGGTGCCGGCGGGCTGCTGAATCTAGCCCCCAACCTGGTGGGCGGCGGCCTGACCAGCATCGACATCATCGGCGGGCAGACGGCGAGCAACAACGGCAACGGCGGCAGTGTCACGGTCACCGATTCCGGCGCGATCACCACGGGCGACGGCAGCGGTGGCGGCAAGCTCGCCATCGGCATCCT
>DATBKQ010000375.1:0-8116 GCA_036555825.1 Acetobacteraceae bacterium
TCTACCTATGGTAGCGGGTACGCGCCCCGCTCGGGTGGCGATCTGTCAATCTCGCGCTCGACGTCGGCGCAGGCGCTCCAGCAATACCGCGCCTCGCAGCAGCGTCGTCCTCCGGTTGCGCCGCCGGAATCGGTTTGGACCGGTGGTGGCTACGCCTCGCGCCGCCCGCCCACTTATGCGCCGCTGACCAGCAACGTCGGCGGGTTCGGTTCTCCGGGTTTCTGGGCGATGCTGGCCGCGCTGTCGGCGGCCGATCGCGCAAGCTATTTGCGGCAGTACCAGTCCGATCCGGCGTATCAGCGCTGGCGCCAGCAGGCGGTGCAAGACCCGGCCACTGCGTCACGGCTGGCGGCGCTGGGGGACCAGTCGGTTGCCCCCCGGAACGCCAGCCCCACCGGCGCGGAGACGTCGAGCGGTTCGGGCATCGTGTGGGTGGTCGTGTTCGTCGGCGGGGCGATACTCGTGCTGCTGTGGTTCGCCCGCCGCCGTGCCGCTACGCCGCGCGCCACCACCCCTGCCGGTCTCGCTGGCAGTACGACGACGCGGTTTCGTGTCGGCCAGACCATCCCGCTCGATCCGGCTCCGTTTCTGCTCGCGGCAGGCGTGACCAAAGTGAAACCGCCGGCGGAGACCGGAATGATCAGCGTCGAGGCGGTTGGCTTGCTGGAGGACGCCGGTGTCCAACTGAACCGCCTTTACCTGCCGGGGCGCGCCGCGTTCTTTCAGTTGCATCTCGGAGCCGATGGCGCACCCGATGAATGCCGCTATTTTTCCCGGCTCGATGAAGTGCAGCCGGCGAGTCAATCCGAATGGGGCGAGTGGCTGGCCCCCGGCCAAGGCATGATCGGCTGGCCGGCGTTCCAGACCAAGGATGGCCTGACCTATGATCGAGCATGGGCACCGGGACAGTCCAGCGTTCCGCCTCGCCAGCAGACCGAGACGATCCAGACGCTTGGCGGCGTGACACAACGGCAGTTGCAGACGATGCTGTACGCGCGCGCGACCAGCGCGGCTGCACCGGCGCCATCGACGGAATACGCCTTGGTCGCGGCTGTGCAGGAAGGGACGCAGGCGTGGGTGGAGATTTCCGCCGGTATCGACGTCAACCCAGCCTCACTCAGTCTGCCGCCGGTTTCCCCGTGAACGATCGCGGAGCACGCAATGAACGACAACGTGTCTGAGAACATTGCCGGTGCGCTCGGCAGCGGGCTGCCCGTGCTGCTGCTGCAGTTCGTGATCTGCATCGTTCTGCTGATCATCGGGGTAGCCATATACACGATGGTCACCCCATTCCGCGAGCGCGAGCTGCTGCGGCACGGCAACGTGGCGGCAGCGACCGTGCTCAGTGGCGCCGTGGTCGCGTTGGCCATTCCGTTGGCCGCATTGCTCGCAACCACACGCGCGGTGCTCGACATCGTCGTGTGGGGTGTCGTGGCGATCCTGCTGCAACTGGTGACCGTGCTGATCGCCTCCCATGTGATGAAGCGGCTGCAACTCAGGGTCGACGATGGCAATCTCGCGGCGGCGCTGCCGATCGCCGCCGCGCAGCTTGCCATCGCCTTGCTCAACGCAGCCGGCATGGTTCCCGTCTGACGACAACAGGAAAGGACCGAACATGCTTCAGTTCATGCGAAACCTGATCGGCGTGAAGGCCGACAAGGCGGTGCAGGCCGGCGTCGAGGCCCTGGTCCGCTGGGACCCGCAATCGGCCAGCGAGGCCGAGATGCGCACCATGGAGCAGCATCTCGACGAACTGGGCCAGCAGGTCGCGCGCGCGCGGCAGAGCTACGACAAGGAGGTGCGTGAAGCGGACGCCGCCCAGGCGCTGTCGGCGCAGCGCATGGCCGCGGCCGAGCATCTGCAGAGCCAGCTCGCGGCGGAAACCGATCCGGCGAAGAAGGCGGATCTAGAGCGAAGCCTGACGACGCTGGTCAACATGCTGGAGCAGATGGCGCCCGAAGTTGACCGTGAGAAGAAGGACGTCGCCGACGCCAAGGACTTCCTGGAGATGCTCGAGAAGACCTATGCCGAGGCCGGCGGCAAGCTGCGCCAGGGCCGCTCGCAGCTCGAGCGCGCGCAACGCGACATGGCGCGTGCCGGCCAGCAACGGCAGATGGCTGAACAACAGGCCGACGCCGCGCGTCGAGCGGCCGGACTAAGCACGACGACAAACAGTCTGAACGTGGCATTGAAGGCCATGCAGGACACCGCGGCGCGTGACCTCGCCAATGCCGAGGCCGCCAACATGAAGGCGAAACTGCTGAAACCGACCCAGCCGGAACAGGACGACGCGAACATCGCCAAGGCAATGGACTTCGCGGCCGGAAAGCCCGCGGCACCGACCAGCCTGAGCGATCGGCTGGCGGCCTTGCGCGGCCGAACGTAGCCCGCTTATTTCGCTGCCACGTCTGCCAGTTCCGGTGTGAACCCGCCAGACTGCCGGCGCCACAGCCGCGCGTAGGTGCCGTTTTGCGCGAGCAATTGCGCATGGTTGCCGGTCTCCACGATGCGGCCGCGATCCAGCACCACCAGGCGGTCCATGCGCGCAATGGTCGAAAGCCGGTGCGCGATCGCGATAACCGTCCGGCCTTGCATGAGGTCGTCGAGCTGGCTCTGGATCGCGGCTTCCACCTCGGAATCCAACGCCGAGGTGGCCTCGTCCAGCACCAGAATGGGCGCATCTTTCAAAATCACGCGCGCCAACGCGACACGCTGCCGCTGGCCGCCCGACAGTTTCACGCCGCGCTCGCCGACATGCGCGTCGTAACCGCACCGGCCGTGCCAGTCCTCCAGCCCCACAATGAATTCGTGCGCCTCGGCGCGCTTCGCGGCGTTCTCGATCATCGCCTGCGTTGCCTCCGGCCGGCCGTAGCGGATGTTGTCGCTGATCGAGCGGTGCAGCAGCGAAGTGTCCTGCGTCACCATGGCGATCTGTGTGCGCAGGCTTTCCTGCGTCACGCTGGCGATGTCCTGCCCATCGATCAGAATGTGGCCGCGCTCCGGGTCATAGAAATGCAACAGCAGGTTCACCAGCGTTGACTTCCCGGCGCCGGACGGCCCGACCAGCCCGACACGCTCGCCCGGCGCGATGGAGAGGTCGACGCCATGCAGCACCCCGCCGCGCTCAGGACGCCGCTGCCGGCCGTAATCGAAGTGCACGTCCCTGAACCGGATCGCGCCCCGTGTCACCCGCAGCTCGCGCGCGTTCGGCGGATCGGGCATCTGCCGCTCGACCGCGATCGAGCGCATGCCATCCTGCACCGTGCCGATGTTCTCGAAGATCGCGGTGACGCTGCGTGCAACCCAGCCGGCCATGTTGGTGATCTGCCAGGTCAGCGGCAGCACCATCGCCACCGCGCCGACCGAGATGCGCCCGATGCTCCACTGCCAGATCGCCAGCGACGAGGTGCCGACGATCAGCGACGCGTTCATCACCGCCAGCAGCACGACATAGCCGGTGATCATCCGCGTCTGGTCGCGGAAGGCGCCAGTGTGCAGATCGACGGCATCGCGCACGAACGCGTCCTCGTCGCGCGCGCGAGCGAACAGCTTGACGGTGAGAATATTGGTGTAGCTGTCAACCACGCGGCCGGTCAGTTGCGAACGCATCTCGGACACCGCGCGCGAACGCTCGCGCAGGCGTGGGACAAAGTATCGCAGAATGCCGCCGTAGCCGGCGAACCAAAGCAGGATTGGCGGTGTCAGCCGCCAGTCGGTGGAGGCCAACAGCAGCAGCGCGCTGCTGCCATAGACGACAATGTACCACGCGGCGTCGAACGACATCACCACGCTTTCACGCAGCGCCGGGCCGGTCTGCAGCACGCGGTTGGCAATCCGGCCGGCGAAGTCGTTCTGGAAGAATGTCCAGCTCTGGCGCACCACGTGCCAGTGGTTTTGCCAGCGGATCATGTTCGACAGGCCAGGGTTCACGATCTGGTTGATCAGCACGACGTGGCCCAGGAACACCGCCGGCCGGATCAGCAGCAGCACCGCGGCCATGCCGGCGAGCTGCGGCCAGGCGTCGCGCAGCAGGCGCTCGGCCGAGTTGTGGCTGACCAGTCCCACGACCCGGCCGATGAACGCCGGTATGGTCACATCCAGGATGCCGATCAGGCCGCCGAACAGGAACAGCGCGGCGAGCAGCCAGCGCTCCTGCCGAAGATAGTGCCAGTAGAACCGCAACAACCCGGAATCCGCCGCGCTATCGGCGGTCGGCGGCGCCTCGGGCTGCCGTGCGGTCGGGTGTAACAGGGCTTCGGCGCGACGCAGCATCTCGCTGAGGGACTCCGTCAACAGCCCACGCCAGGCGGGGCCGCGCGGGGCGGGATGCGTAATGCTGACAGATGCAACAGTCAACGAATCGGCCGGGGCCGGGACTTCCCCGGCACGCCGAGCCCGTCACCCAGCGGCTTTCCCGTCCCTATCGTTCCCAGGGGGCGGCTCCGCCAGAGACTCGAAGCCGGGGGCATAGCGAAAGCCTCCGCAATCGCTTTGCGCAGCAGCGGACTGCCTGGGGGGGCCCCGTGGCGGTTCCGCCGAACCCGGCGGCGATACGCCCAGTTCCTGGTAGCGCGCCGTCCTGATCTCCTGCGCGCGCTTGGCAATAAAGGCAAAATCCTCGACCACGCTAGGCATTGTCGCTCTCCCGGTCCCTGCGATGGTAGTCGCAGCCGCATTGCAATTTGCCTAACGTCCGGTCCGGTTGTTGCTCCTGCCCGCTACACCCGCGGCATATCCGACGTCGGAAAGACAAGGCCCCTGCCTTTAATCCACTCGAAACTGGTGAACCCCATCGCGTCCATGATGATGACGCGTGACGTCAGGCCCATCTTGGCGCTGACCGACTCACTCAGCGCTCGTGCCGTGCGGACCGCCGCCTGAAGGTCCGCGAAACTCTCGACCAGCTCCCATTTGCCGTTCGCGAAGAACTGGTAGACCGCGTGTTCACCAGTCATCGAACTCGCTCAGTCCTCGATTGCCGCCGCCCTCGGCGAGGATCGAACGACGCCAACGTCCGCCACGAGCCATCCGACAAAACGTCCTGGTCGTTGTGCGCAGCAGTTCGGGCGCGATCCGTTTTGCCTTCGACCTAACGGTTCTGGTCCGATCCGACGACGCACCCTCGCCGTCTCCTCCAATGCGGAGTCAGCAAATCATCGGTCATCGAATCGCGCCAAGCGATTTTGCGCGCGGAGGTTGTTTTACTGCGCTGCTGCCCCCGGTTTCCTTCCAAGGATAGATGCTGGCTTCGGCATTTGGTGCGAGCTGCACCGTCTCCATCGCCACGGCGTATGGATGCGCCGGGACATCGTCCGGCAGCACCAGGATTCGGCGTATGGCAAGTGCGTACGAAATCGCGCGTGAGGGTGAAGACGAAATCGGGATTGGCGCCGTACATCCGCTTCAGGAGGCGTGGATCTGCTCCATGGTGATGTCGGGGCGGTGGGCGCACAACGCTGGGCCCCAGCCCTTGATGTTGTTCCGGTGGAACAGGTCGGGCAGCTCCGGGCGGAAGCCGCTGGGCTGCGCCAGCACCGCGGCGTAGACGCGGTCCCCGGCACGCCGCGGCAGGTTCCAGATGAACGGCCCCCCGATGCAGAAGCCCAGCACCATGAACCGCCCGATACCCCGGTGATCCATCAGGCCAAGCTGGTCGTCGGTGTGCGAGTCCCAGGGCCGGTCGACCTCCAGCGGGCCGGATGATTCGCCCCCGTTCGCGTTGCGCAGGTCCGGGTTCGGGGCGTGCGGCGTCCGGCCGGATGCGCGGCGTGCAGATTGGCACCAGGCGCGATACGCGCGCCACGGCGTGGCGCGAGCGGCGCGAGCCCGGCCTCCTCCTGTCATGGCCGGACTTGATCCGGCCATCATTGCAGCAATTTGACGCGCTCACCGCACTTGCTTCACGGCGAGCCGTTGTTCCGGCTGGCAGCATCGTCCGATGTTGCCCCCGCTACCCCCGCCGTGGGGACTGACAGTTCAGCAACTGCTGGAACTGGAACAGCGGTGCAGGGAGATGGCCGCGCGAGCCATCACCAAGCGCGCCAGGGAGCTCTTTGCGCTGCTGGCCGACCGCTATCGCGCGGAGGCGGACAAATCGGCGGACAAATCGAAGGAAAGCGAAGAAGAGCCGTAGGCCGCCTGGCTTCCCAGCCTCTTGGCCCGCGCGTAAGCTCGTGGCAGGAGGAGGTCCGCCACCATGTCTCAATCCGGTCTAGGCGCGGAACCCCGCGTCGCCTGGCCCTCCAACGGCATCAGCGAGGTGCCGTTCCGGCTGTATACCGACCCCGTACAGTACCAGCGCGAGCAGGAGCGTGTATTCAAGGGGCCCACCTGGCATTACCTGTGCCTCGCGGTGGAACTGCCGTGCCCCGGCAACTATGTCGCCACCACGGTCGGGGAGACCGCGGTCATCGCTGTGCGCGACGGGGCCGGCGCGATCAACGCCTTCGTCAATCGCTGTGCCCATCGCGGCAACCTGCTGTGCATCGAGCGGACCGGCAACGTCAGCGAGTTCTCCTGCATCTATCACGGCTGGACCTACGATCTTGACGGCCAGCTCACCGGCGTGGCGTTCGAGCACGGGGTGAAGCGCCAGGGCGGTATGCCGCCGGAATTCCGTAAGGAAGAGCACCGGCTGCAGCGCCTGCGCGTGGCTGAACTCGGCGGGCTGGTGTTCGGCACCTTCAGCGACGCGGCACCGGATCTGGCAACCTATCTGGGTCCGGACGTCACCCGCGGTCTGCTCCGGGTGATGAACCGCACGCCCGTGCTGCTCGGGCGCAGCACGCAGGCGATGCCGAACAACTGGAAGCTCTACTTCGAAAACGTGAAGGACACCTATCACGCCTCGATCCTGCACCTGTTCCTCACCACCTTCCGCATCAACCGGCTCAGCATGCCGGGCGGCATCTACATCGACCGGCAGGGCGGCAATCATTACAGCTATGCGAAGCTCGACTACGCGGCCGAGGACGCCGACTACAAGGCGGCGGCGCTGCGCTCCGACAGCGAGTTCCGGTTGCAGGACCGCTCGGTGGTGGAATCGATCGACGAATACGGCGACGGCGTGTCGGTGCAGATCCTGACGGTCTTCCCTGCCATGGTGCTGCAGCAGGTGCGCAATACGATCGCGGTGCGGGTGATCCGGCCGCGCGGCGTGGACAAGGCCGAGCTGGAGTGGATCCACCTGGGGTTCGATACCGACGACGAGGCGATGACCGAACGGCGGCTGCGTCAGGGCAATCTGATCGGCGCCGCGGGCTACATTTCGATGGAGGACGGCTGCGTCGGCGGCTTCGTGCAGCGCGCACTGCACTACAACGACGAGGGCGCCGGGCTGGTGATGATGGGCGGCCACGAGGCGGAGTCACAGAATTTCCGTGCCAGCGAAGCCGCGATCCGCGGATTCTGGAAGCATTACCGCGCGCTGATGGGCGAGTGATGGACCTGCAATCGGGCATCCAGGAACTGATCGCCGAATACTGTGAATGCATCGACGAGGACCGGCTGGAGCAATGGCCCGAGCTGTTCGCCGACCCCTGCCGGTACCTGGTGATCGGCCGCGCCAGCCATGAAGCGGGGATGCGACAGGGCGTGATGTATGCCGCCTCGCGCGGCATGCTGCTGGACCGCGTGTTCTCGATCCGGCGGGCCAACATCTTCGAGCCGCATCGGTACCGGCATGTCGTGGGGCCGATCCGGCCGAAGGATGTACAGGACGGCGTCGCCGTGGTGCATACGCACTTCCTGTGCGCGCGCATCATGCACGATGGCGGCACGACGCTGTTCGCCAGCGGCCGCTATCTGGACCGGATCGATGTTGCCGCGGCGCCGTTCCGCTTCAAGGAAAGGATCGTCGTGCTGGACAGCGAGAAGGTGGATACGTTGCTGGCAATTCCGCTGTAGAAATCAATCGAGCGCTTCGCGCTGCGCCACTATTGAACATGGTGTTATCCGTGCCTTGTTCCGTATTGTCCGTGTTGTTCTTGCCTCGGAGAGCATGAGGTGGCCGTCGCTGCCCGGGTGGTCTCGGCCGATGAGGCCGACATCCGTCTCGACCGGTGGTTCCGCCGGCACTTTCCAGGGCTGACCCAGGGCGCGATCCAGAAGCTGTGCC
>DATBKQ010000376.1:0-7770 GCA_036555825.1 Acetobacteraceae bacterium
CCGCCTTGGTGGCTATGTCCAGCGTCTGCTCAATCATTGCGTTGCCTCCGTCACATTCGCCGCACCGCGTGGAACACCGGCCACCCCATCTGGATGTCGGTGAGCGTCCTGCTGAACGCCGTCGGTCCATAGATCAGGCCCAGCGGAACGTAAGGCACATCCTGAAACGCCTGAAGCTGCATGTCGCGTACGATGCGCTTCTGCTCCTCTTCGGTTGCGGCATCCAGCCAGGCAGTGCGCAGTTCCTCCAGCTTCGGCGCATTCGGCCAGCCGAACCAGGCATCCGGTCCACTGCGGATCGCGATCTGCGCCGGGACGAAGATATTGTTGAAGCTGGTCAGGTTGGTGATGAAGATGTTCCAGCCCCCCTTGTCCGGCGGTTCCTTGCTGGCCCGCCGCGCCACCACCATGCCCCATTCCAGTGCCTGGTAATCCAGATTGAATCCCATGCGTCGCAACAGGTCGCCGGCGACCTGTGACTCCGCGTGCAGTGACGGGATTGTCGAAGCCGCCAGCATGATCACCTTCTCGCCTTTGTACCCGGCGACGGCGAGCTCCTGCCTGATCTTGTCGAAGTCGGTACGGCCCTTGATCGCCTCGACCCCGGCCTCGGTCGCCATCGGCGTTCCCGGGGTGAACAGGCCGACCCCGGTGCGATACAGTTCGGGCTCGGCACCGGCATACGCCTCCATGAAGTCGCGCTGGTTGACCGCCGACAGCACCAGCCGCCGTATCGCCGGATTGTCGAACGGCGGATACAGGTGGTTGAACCTGATGCAACCTATGCCGCCCATGCGGTTCTTCACATCGACGGTCAGGCCCTTGTTCGCGCGCAGCATGGCAACGAGGTCGATCGGCGGGTTCTCCCACCAATCGAATTCGCCCTTGCCGAGTGCCGCGGCGGAGGTCGCCGGATCGGGCTGGAAGGTCCACACCACGCGATCGAAATGCACGATCCGAGGACCGGCGAGGAAGCTGGTCTTGCCCTCCGGCCGCGGCACATAGCCGTCGAACTTCGCATAGACGCTGCGCGAGCCCTGGATGCGTTCGTTGGTCAGAAACCTGAACGGGCCGCTGCCGGTGGGGTCGCTGATCTGCGTGTTGGCATCGGTCCGAGCGATCCGCTCGGGCATGATGACGCAGTTCGGCTGCGCCAAGGCCACCGGCATCAGCGCGAATGGCTTCTTCAGCCGGATGCGGATGACGCGATCCGACTGGGCGGACATCTCCTCGGTGCGGCCCATCAGCGCATTGCCGAACGCATCGCGCTTCCCCCAGCGCAGGATACAGGCGACGCAGTCGCGCGCCAGCACCTTTTCGCCATCGTGGAAGCGCAGGCCGTCGCGCAGGGTGAGTTCCCATACCAGGCCGTCGTTCTCGACCCGATGGCCATCCACCATCTGCGGATGCGGCTGGAAGTTTGCATCCAGGCCGTACAGCAGGTCGTAAACCATATTGCCGTGGTTGCGGGTGATATCCGCCGTCGTCCAGACCGGATCGAGCGATGCGAGGTCGGCGTGCGGGATGAAGCGAAGCTCGCTATGCGACTGCGCGCGGACGATGCCCGGCGCGGCGACCACCGCCGCGGCCGCCGACGTAAGCACGGTGCGCCTGTTGATTGCCATGATGCCTCTCCCTGCCTGCTTTGTGCCAGCTTCCCGTGCCATGCTAGGAAATCGGCGCCTCGGGAGGAACACCGGAGTGTCCGCGACCCAGCAGCTCGAGCCGCGGCTTGGCGCCACGGCGCAATCACCATGGCGCAGCGCGATCGCCGCCGGACTTGGCTCGATGATCGAGTACTACGATTTCCAGCTTTACGCCGTGCTGGCGGTCGCGATCAGCCCGCTGTTCTTTCCCAACCAGTCGCCGGAAGCCGCCCTGCTCTCCACGCTGCTGATCTTCGGGGGCGCGTTCGTCGTGCGCCCCTTGGGCGGCATGTTCTTCGGCTGGCTCGGCGATCGCCACGGCAGGCGCACCGCCCTGCTGTCACGGTCATCGGCATGGGCTTCGCCACCGCCTGCATCGGCCTGCTGCCCGGCTATCTGGCGATTGGCGTGCTGGCGCCCGCCCTGTTGCTGGCATTCCGCCTCGCGCAGGGCTTCTTCGCCGGCGGCGAGGTCACCGGTGCCGCCACCTACATCGCCGAGTGCGCGCCGCCCGCGCGGCGCGGCTTCTTCGGCGCGTTCAATCCCGCCATGGCCACCCTCGGGCTCACTCTGGCCACCGCCGCCGCCGGCCTCGCCAGCGCGCTGTTCGGCACCCCGGCGATGTCGTTCTGGGCCTGGCGCATTCCGTTGCTGCTCTCCATGCCGCTGATCGTCCTCTGCTTCTGGGCACGCCGCCGGATCGAGGATTCGCCAGAGTTCGAGCGCCTCGCCCGTGAGGCTCGCCTGTCGCGCACGCCGTTGCGCGAGGTCATCCGCGACCACCTGCCCGAACTGCTGAAGATCATCGGCCTGGGCTTCGCCCAGAATGCCGCCGGCTATGTCGGCGTCGTCTATCTCTCGATCCACCTGACACGTTTCCTAAAATACAATCCCACGCAGGTGTTCTGGCTGATCTCGCTGGCCACATTGCTGTCCGTGGTGCTGATGCCGCTGTCCGGCGGCCTGTCGGACCGGGTCGGACGGCGCACGATGCTGACTATCGCGCTGATCGGCTACATCGTCCTGGCGCCGGCCACCATGTATCTCGCTGGACTGGGCGATTTCCGCGTCACGTGTGTCGCCGTGGTGATCTCGATCCTGCCCTTCGTGATGCTGCAATCGGTCGGCTATCCGCTGTATGCGGAGATCATGCCGACGCGCGTGCGCTACAGCGGCGTCGCACTCGGCTTCAATCTGGCGGCGATACTCGGCGGCGCGACCGGCCCCTACATCGCCACCTGGCTGGTGGAGCGGACCGGCAATCCGCTCGCGCCGGCATTCTACATCGTGCTGGTTGCCGCGATCGGGCTCGCCACCCTCGCCACCGTGCCGGAGACCGCGCGAAAGCCGCTCGCAGCATGAGCGGGTATTTCCTGTATCACTCGATCGGGACGTTTCCCGGCAAGGAGGCGGCGTTGCGCGACGAACTGGCGCGCTTCGCCGCGTTCTGGTCGCGCGCGGACGATGCGCAGTGGCCGACGGCGCTCGCACTGCGACAGGACTTCATCGATCGCTGGCGCGCGCTGATCGATGCGTCTCCGGGGACGCTGACCACGGCGGAGAACGTTACCGCCGGCGTCTACAGCGTCATCGGGGCGCTGCCGCCGCGTCAATTGCGCGGACGGCGCGTCCTGATTGCGGAAGACTGTTTCCCCAGCCTGCACTTCCTGCTGGCCGGGCTGGCGCACCGCTTCGGCTTCGTGCTCGACACGGTGAAACTCCGCCCAGGCGAGTCGTATGTGCATGACGAGGACTTCATCGCGCACTGGCAGGATGATGTCGGCGTTGCGCTGCTGACCTGGGTCACTTCAACCACGTCGCATCGCTGCGACGTGGCCGCGCTGATCGCGCACGGACACCGCATGGGCAGCAGCGTCGGGGTGGACATCACCCAGGGCGTCGGCGTGGTACCATTCTCGGTGAGCGATGGCGCCGACTTCGTCGTATCTACCTCGCTGAAGTGGCTCTGCGGCGTGCCGGGCGCCGGCATCATCTATATGGCGCCGACATTGCTCGCCGAATGCCAGCCGGAATTCCGTGGCTGGTTCAGTCAGGACAATCCGTTCTCCTGGGACCTGACGAAATTTCGCTTTGCCGCCGATGCGCGGCGCTTCGATCACGGCACGCCATCGATCGTGTCCGCGGCGGGATCGCTCCCCGGCCTGCGGTGGCACGCCGAGACAGGCGTCGCTGCGACAGCCGCGCACAATCGCGCCTTGACCGAACGCATCATCGCCCACGCGCTGGATCGCCGCTGGCCCGTCGCCTCACCGCTCGATGCAGCGCGGCGTGGCGGCAGCGTCATGCTGAAGCTGGCCGCCGACGCAGTCCAGGTCGTGCAGGCGCTTCGGTCGCGCCAGCTTTATTGCGACGCGCGCAGCACCACATTGCGTCTGTCGCCCGGCGCCGTCACTACGGAGAGCGACGTGGACGCGCTCTGCGCCGCGCTCGACGATCTGTTGCCATTGCGATGACGGGCCTCGCCCACGCCACCACACTGCGTATCGATGTCGAGGCTCGGGTGGCATTCGATTTCCTCGCCGACCCGCTGCAACTCGGCTGTTGGTCGCTTGGCTGCTTCGATACCAAGGAGGCCGGATCGCCGGGCCTTTACACCGGCGTCTCGTTATACGACGGCAGCCGGACCTGGTTCCGCATCGACGCCGACCAGGGGCGGTTCATCGTCGACTACCACGTCGGCGACGCGGCATCGCAGGTGCCGCGCATATCGGCACGCGCGATTCCCGGGCCAGTCTGCGGCCTCCCCGCGACCGCCTGCTACGTTACACTGACGGCCTGGCGCACCACCGGCATGGACGAGGACCGCTGGGTCCGCCTGCGTTCGGCGCACGAAGCCGAAATCTGGCTGATCAAGGCGCAGATCGAAGCAGCGGCGAAGTGAGTGCCCTGGTCGGACCGCACGTCGGCGTGCTGCCTCAGCCCTTTTCGTGATGCCGGGCCTGGCCGGCACCCATGTGTCGTACCCGCCAGCAACTCTCCGCACAGCAAACCCTTGAACCTCAAGGGCCCTCGTCCTGACCGCCGCAGCATTGCTGTCGCCGCCACCGCGGCAAGCCGGTGGCTCCTCAGCGTTCCAGGAACGTCGCCACCGCCGGGATCGCCCTCAGCGCCGCCAGATCCTGCTCGCTCGGCAACCGCGGACGGTCGCGCAGCGCGTTCACCATGCAAAGGAACCCGAGCGGCTCGTCCTTCGTGGCGCGGAACTGATGCCAGCTCCAGGAAGGAATCGTGACCAGGTCGAACGGCCTCACCTCGCGCACCTCCTCGCCCACCAGGCACGTTCCATTCCCGCGCAGAATCATCACTGCGTGCATGTGCTCGTGCCGCTCCAGCGTGGAGTAGCCGCCGGGCGCCATCTCGAAATAGCGCAGCTCGCAGCCAAGCCGCGGTTCAGCGAACAGCACCTGGCGCGAGATCGCCCTGAACGGCGCGGCACCCTCCTCCTTGTACGGCTGGCATGCCACCTGGTCCCAGCGGTAGTCGAGGAACGCGCGGAACAGGTTCTGTTGCTCGATGTCCATTGGGCCTTACCGGTAATTGTGCCTCGCGACCGCCGTGGTGAAGCATGCGGTCTCATCCGCCAGCCGTTCGCGCGCCGCGAGCAGGCTGCCGCCGATCAGCAACATCGCGTCCGGTCCATAGAAGTCAAGCATCTCCGGCACCCGCTCGAGCGTCATCCCTCCGGCCGGCACCGGCAGGCTGGGACGCACACCGTCCCACGGCTGCCGTGCCCTTTCCGCCAGACGCCGGCACGTCGCCTGTGTGTAGCCGAACCGCCCGCCATGATTGGGAAAGATCACCGCATCCGCCCCGAGCAGACGGAACAGCGTGCCGATCAGCAGGTCCGGCGCGATGCGCGCCGCGCCACCCATGGTCGGATGCGCGATAAAGGCCACATCCGGATACTGGCGGACCAGCGCCTGCATCGTCGGCCAGCCGGCGATCATCGGCGCGATCAGCACCGTGTCGATGCCGCACGACCGCGCGGTGTCGATCTGCCGTCGCATCGTATCGAGGTGGCCCGACAGGCTGGGCACATACCGCGTCCGGCCGACCGCGCCCGAGATCGCGGCGACGCGCGCGGCGAACCGCGAATACGCCTGATCCGCCAGTCCATGGTCGTCCTTGACGAAGTCGATCCCGCCACGGGCGAACTGCGCCGCCAGTTCGGCAAGCCGCGCCGGCGCGACACCCTGCGGCTTCAGCGCCGAGCAGGTGAGGGCGCGGCCATGCGCGCCAGCACGCTGCCTGAGCCCCTCGGTTCCATGGCGTGGACCACCGCACGCGGCGGCAATCTCCGGTGGCACCGTCACATCCAAGAGCAGGACGTCGTCGTGCAGCGAGGTGTTGCCATAGACCATGTTCAGGAACTGGCCGGCCTCCAGCCCGGTCGTGGCAACGGCCAGCGCGATCCTCGCGTCGTACACGCCTTCGCCGCGCGCCTCGATCGCCTCCACCTCGCCCACGATGTCGCGCAGGATCTCGGGTTCCGCGATGGCCGCAACCGGCATCTCCACACTCTGTTCGACCGCGATTGCCTGTGCCCGTGCCTCGATCGAGGCGGCATCCGACCGGATACGGTAGGTGACGGAAAACCGAGCCGATTGGGTCACTGGGGTCCACCTTGCCGAATCTGCATAGACCCGAAGATTGCGATCGGCCACCTCTCCCTGGCAAAGCTCGCGAGACCGGCCATGCCCTTCCGCTCCGGCGGCCCCATCCTCGGCGTCTGCGCCTCGCTGTCGGGTTGTGCGGCGCCGGCCCAGCCGGATCCTCCCCCAGTGGCCGGCGGCCCACCGCTGGCCACCTCCAGCTCGCTCAACGGCAGCTATAACGGCATGATGCAACTCGCCTCCGGTTCGCCGGATTCCTGTGGCACCCAGGACACATTCACCCTGCGGGTGACCGCCAACGCCTTCCAATATGTTCTCCGGCAACCCCAGGTACCGTGGCGGCCATCGGTCGCATTCGCCGTCGGCGTCGCGCCCGACGGATCGTTTGGCGCCGCATCGGGTGGTGCCTTCATCAACGGCCGGATAGCGCATGGCCACATGCAGGGTCAGATCGTCGGGGATGCGTGTGGCTACAGCTTCCAGGCCGACAACACGGGATCGTTCTGAATGCCGGACCGGAATGCCTTGCCGCGGGTGTCTGGAAGGTGCTTGCCCGCGGCTTGGACGTCGATTGCCGTGTCCGTATTCCTTGCGGGCTGTACCGCGGGGCCGACCGTGCTGGTGGATACACCCACCGGGGTGACACCGATCTACACCCCAGCGCCGGTCATGCCGGGCGGACCCGCCGGTCCGCCGCCTGGCCTGGACAATTCTCCTCCCCCACCTCTGCAGCCGGCCAATCGCGACGGCACCTACGCCGGAACCGCGGTGCCGCTGGACACCGGCGGTGGCCTCTGCATTGACAGCCAGCGGGTCGGCAACTTCAGGGTCCGCGGCAACCGGGCCAGATACGGCGGGTTTCGCGGGCGCATCGCGCCCGACGGCGGGTTGCAGATGGCCTATGGCCAGAACTGGATCATCGGCCAGTTCGAGGGAACCGCCTTTCACGGACAGCTTGACCTGAATGGCCGTTTCGGCGAGCCGGGCTGCACCTACATGCTCACCCTCGCGCGTATCGGCGGCTGATCACGTCACGGGGAAAGCACGGTCGCAATCCAGGGGATCGAGCCGACCGGCCGGTAGCACCGCGGATCGGCGAACGGGAACGACTGCACCTGCCAGTCCCACGACGGTTCGTCGTCGGCTGGATTGCAGGCAGGCACCGCCTCAAACGATCTGGCCTTCATGCAATCCGGGACCAATTGCGCCTGTGCCGCCGGATCGTCGAGATAGTATGTCGTGCGGCACTCCAGGAGCGCGCTTCCCTTCGAGCGATCGGCGCAGGCGGCGAGTACAATCACTGGCAACAGGATTGCGAACCGGCTCACCTTGTCCCTCTTGCTGATGCGGGCGAACGCCACTCTGCGCCAACCAACGGCGCGGTGTAAGCCGGATCCACAGACCGCTGCCGCGCGGGCTCGGTTTGGCGCGACGGCGCGGGCAGGGACGGCCATAACTCGAATGGGGGTAATTCCACCTTCGGTCGTCGC
>DATBKQ010000377.1:0-2878 GCA_036555825.1 Acetobacteraceae bacterium
CGGCGGCTCGACCCGATCCAGCAGAGCCCGCAAGCGTGCGAGCAGTGCGGGCCGGTCGACTGGCGTGCCCACGTTCTGCAGCGCCACGCGCGCGGTGCGTTCAGTGGCGAGCTCGATCGCGAGCAGTTGCAGCCACCGGCCGCCCTGACCGGCGGTGACGCGCGCCTGCGCGAGCATGACAATCTCACCGACGCGATAGACGTCATGGCGGAACTCGGCGCGCGCCCCGCTGGTCCAGCCGCCCGCCTCGACGGCAGCGGCGATCTGGCGCAACACGCGATCGATCACGGCGTCCAGCGCGCGCCGGAGGCGTTCGAGCTCGGCCTGCGGCCGCTCGGGCAGCAGGACAAGGCGGATCAACGCGGCATCGCCGGCGGCAATCAGCAGCACAACCAGCCGGACCGGCAGCGTCTCGGGCGGCTGGCGCGTGACCAGGCCGATCATGTAGGCGATCAGGCCGACGATGCCGAGTGAGGCATAGCGCGGGCTCTTCGCCCCCAGCCAGGCGATCGCGAACATCATGGGCGGCACGACGGCGGCGGCCGCGATCCGCTGGTCGAGCAGCAGCGCCGCGACCGTGGTCGTGGCGAAGGCGACGAACGGCGCGATCGCGATGGTGAGAAGGCGCCGACGTGGCGTGCTGTCGCGCACGTTGGCGGCGATGAACAGGGCGATGGCGAAGCCCAGGATGCGGTCGGTGACCGGCACCTCGATCGCTATGCCAAGCAGCACCACCAGGACGAAGGTGAGGACACCGGCGAGCGTCGCGCGCAGCGCAGCCAGCAGCCGCAGCGCACCCGGATCGGGCGGGAAGAGCAGGCCGATCAGAACCCCTCGCGGATCACGTTCCGGGCGAAGTAGGACAGGATCAGATCGGCGCCGGCGCGCTTGAAGGCGCCGAGCGTCTCGCGGACGATCGCCTGCTCGTTCACCGCACCGGCGGCGGCAGCGAACTTGATCATCGCGTACTCGCCGCTCACCTGGTACACCGCGATCGGCAGCAGCGTGCGTTCGCGCAGCCGCGCCAGCACATCCAGATAGGCAAGGCCAGGCTTCACCATCAGCAGGTCGGCGCCTTCGGCCTCGTCCTGGATCGATTCGCGCAGCGCCTCGCGGCCGTTCAGCGGGTCCATCTGGTAGGTCTTGCGGTCGCCCTTCAGTTCGCATCCCGCCGCGACGCGGAACGGGCCGTAAAAGCCCGAGGCGAACTTGGTCGAATACGCCATGATCGCCGTGTCGGTATGGCCCGCCGCGTCCAGCGCGCCGCGGATGGCGGCGACCTGGCCGTCCATCATGGCGGAGGGCGCCACCAGATCCGCACCGGCCTCGGCCGCGGTCACCGCCTGGCGGGCGAGGTTGTCGATAGTGACGTCGTTCGCGACATGGCCATGGTCGATCACGCCGCAATGGCCATGGTCGGTGTATTCGCAGAAGCAGATGTCGGGAATCACCACCAGCTCCGGCGCGGCCCGCTTGGCACTGCGCACCATGCGCGCGACCAGCCCGTCGCGGTTCCAGGCATCGCTGCCGGACGCGTCCTTGTGGTGCGAGATGCCGAACAGCATCAGCGCCTTCACCCCATCGCGCGCCAGACCCTCCACCGCGTGCGGCAGCTTGCGTTCGGGGATGCGTGCCACACCAGGCATCTCGGCGATCGGCAGCGGTTCGTCGATGCCCTCCTCGATGAAGATCGGCTGGATCAGGTCGTTGGCGGTGACCGTGGTCTCGCGCACCAGGCCGCGCAGCGCCTCGGAACGGCGCAGGCGGCGGAGACGGGTGATGGGAAAGGCAGGTGCCATGGGGTGCCTCGCCGGGGGTCGACGCACCATGTTACAGCCGGTTCGGACGGCAAACCAGCAGGAGGCGGCATGCGCGTTCTGGTAATCGGATCGGGTGGCCGCGAGCACGCGCTGTGCTGGTCGATCGCCGCCAGCCCGTTGCTGACCAGGCTGTGGTGCGCGCCGGGCAACCCGGGCATCGCACAGGTGGCGGAATGCGTGCCGATCGGTCCGATGGATTTCCCTTCGCTCGTGGCGTTCGCGCAGGACAACGAGATCGACCTGGTGGTGCCAGGGCCCGAGGCGCCGCTGGTCGCGGGCATCGTCGATGCCATGGAGGCCGCGGCTGTGCCGTGTATCGGGCCGTCCCGCGCCGCCGCCCGGCTGGAGGGCAGCAAGGCCTTCACCAAGGAGCTGTGCGACGCCGCCGGCATCCCCACCGCCCAGTGGGAGCGGTTCGACGATGCGGCGGCAGCCCGCGAATTCGTCCGCCGGCGCGGCGCCCCGGTCGTGGTGAAGGCTGACGGACTGGCTGGCGGGAAGGGTGTGGTGGTCGCGGCGAACGAGACCGAGGCGCTGGCGGCGATCGATGCGATGATGGCGGCGGGTGCGTTCGGCGAGGCGGGCACTTCGGTGGTCATCGAGGAGTGCCTGGAAGGCGAGGAGGTGTCGCTGTTCGCGTTGTGCGACGGCAGCACGGCGCTGCCGCTGGGCGCGGCGCAGGACCACAAGCGGGTGGGCGAGGGGGAGACCGGGCCGAACACCGGCGGCATGGGGGCCTATTCGCCGACCCCGTCGTTCCCGCCGGCCGCGCAGGATGCGGCCATGGACGGGATCATCCGGCCGGTGCTCGCCGAAATGGCGCGGCGCGGAACCCCGTTCCGCGGCGTGCTGTACGCCGGGCTGATGCTGACCGCCGAAGGGGCGAAGCTGCTCGAATTCAACGTGCGGCTCGGCGACCCGGAATGCCAGGCACTGCTGCCCCGGCTGATGTCGGACCTGCTGCCGGCGCTGCAGGCGGCGTACGACGGCGAGCTGGGGAACTTCGACCTGCGCTGGCGAGACGTGGCGAGCATCGCGGTGGTGCTGGCAGCGCGGGG